>WLOY01000203.1 GCA_009699015.1 Actinomycetota bacterium
CGCGATCGGCATCAGGGTGACCCAGGGCGTGACGATGCACGGGTTCGCCCTCAACTGCGGCAACGACCTCGCATTCTTCGACCGCATCGTCCCCTGCGGCATCCGTGATGCCGAGGTCACGACCCTCACTAACGAACTCGAGCGCGATGCCACCGTCGCCGAGGTGCTGCCGCTCGTCATCGAGCGCCTGACGCAACTCGTCCACGGCATAGGCTGACAGACGTGACCGAAGCCGTGTTCGCAGGCACGACCCCCGAGGGCCGCCGCCTCCTTCGCATCGAGGCGCGCAATGCCCAGACCCCGATCGAGCGCAAGCCCGAATGGATCCGCACCCGGCTCAGGACCGGCCCCGAGTACCTGCAGATCAGCGAGCTCGTGAAGCGCGAGGGCCTCCATACCGTGTGCCAGGAAGCCGGCTGCCCGAATATCTACGAATGCTGGGAGGACCGCGAGGCCACCTTCCTCATCGGCGGTGAGCAGTGCACCCGGCGCTGCGACTTCTGCCAGATCGACACAGGCAAGCCGGCGCCCCTCGACACCGATGAGCCGCGCCGCGTCGCCGAGTCGATCAGGACCATGGACCTTCGCTACGCCACGATCACCGGGGTGGCGCGCGATGACCTGCCAGACCAGGGGGCATGGCTGTACGCCGAGACCGTCACCCAGATCAAGGAGCTCAATCCGAGCACTCGTGTCGAGGTGCTGATACCCGACTTCTCCGGTGAACCTGTGCTGCTGCAGCAGGTATTCGATGCCAAGCCGGCGGTGCTCGCCCACAACCTCGAGACCGTGCCGCGCATTTTCAAGAGCATCCGCCCGGCCTTCTCATATGAGCGCAGCCTCGATGTGCTCACCCAAGCCAAGACGGCCGGCATGATCACGAAGAGCAACCTCATCCTCGGCTTGGGCGAGGAGATCAGCGAGGTCGAGCAGGCGCTCGCCGACCTCCATCACGCCGGCTGCGACCTCATCACGATCACGCAGTATCTCCGGCCGTCGCCGAAGCATCATCCGGTGAGCAGGTGGGTGCGGCCAGAGGAGTTCGTCGCGCTCGCCGACCTCGCCACCTCGATCGGCTTCGTCGGCGTCATGAGCGGGCCCCTCGTCCGCTCCAGCTACCGGGCCGGACGCCTCTTCGAGCAGGCGACCGCGGCCGCCCGATGAGCGCCTTCGTCGTCGCGACCCACGTGTGGCCTGCGGGCGCCGAGGTGCCAAGCCCCTGCGAGGTCCTCGATCTCGACTTCGGCGGCCCGATCGGCGACCGCCACCACGGGCTCACCATGAAATCCGACACCCGCCAGAAGGAGTTCTTTGCAAGGGGCACCGAGATCCGCAACCATCGCCAGGTCTCGATCGTCGATCTCGCCGAACTCGCCACGATCGCGCAAGCGATGGGCATCGCCGGGATAGCACCTGGCCTCATCGCCGACAACATCTGCACCGAGGGCATCGATGGCCTGACCCAACTGCCGCGCATGACCCGGCTCATCTTCGAAGGTGGCGCGGTCATCATGCTCGGCGGCGAGAACTTCCCCTGCACGATCGCCGGGGCCATGGTCGGCTCCGTGCACGGCACCCCGCCAGCGAAGTTCCCGAAGTCCGCGATGGGCCTGCGCGGGGTCACGGGCTGGGTTGAGCGTCCCGGCCTGGTGCGGCCCGGCATGGCGATCGACGTGCGAATCCCCTGATCTTCACTGCCCAAGGCCCATCCCCTCACGCGCCGAGCGCGTCCGGCCTATCCTTGGCACATGCTGACGAAGATCCGCTCGACTCTTTCCTCCCTCGCCCAGAACTGGAAGATGACCCAGAAGGCCTACCCGGCCCTGTGGCTCGAGGTCGGCGGGTTCTTCCTCGGGGCCGGGCTCATCGTCGCCATCCCCGTCTTCTTCTTCCTCAACACCGTCACCGCGATCCTCGTCGCTCTCCCGATCAGCCTGCTCGCGGCGACCTTCTGGTTCAGCCGGCGCGCGATGAAGGCGGCCTACCGCCAGATCGAGGGCCAGCCCGGCGCGGCCGCCGCGGTGATCCAGTCGCTGCGAGGCGGCTGGATGTGCACTCCTGCCGTGTCGGTCAACAAGAACCAGGACATGGTCAGCCGGGTCGTCGGCAAGCCAGGGGTCATCCTCGTCTCCGAGGGACCCTCATCTCGGGTCACCGCGATGCTCGCGAACGAGCGCAAGAAGACCGCCCGCTGGGTGCCGGAGATCCCGATCTACGAGATCCAGGTCGGCGATGAGCCCGGGCAGATCGGCCTCACGAAGCTCCAGAAGCAACTGACGAAACTGCCCCGCAACCTGCGCGGCGGCGAGATCACGAGCGTCAGGCGCCGCCTCGACGCCGTGAGCACCGCCGGCGGCGGCCTTCCGATCCCCAAGGGGCCGATGCCGACGAGTTCACGGTCGGTCCGCCGCCAGCGCTAGCCCTAGGCGGGCTGGCGGACCATATCCCCGCCGATTACATGACGCCCCAACTGCATAGTCGCCTGGGTATCGCTCGTCGAAGCCCTGGTTGTCCACGTCAGACCGTCCGGGGCTCCTTGGCAGACCTTGACAGCCGAAAGAACATCGCCTATTGAATTGGGGGTTCCGTTCCAAAAGCCAGTCTCGCCGACCCCGTGAACAACGTGTCCCTTGTCCATGACGAACAGGATTCGGGACGGCTGGGTCCAGCCTCCACCCGTAGTCTTGCCCGCAGCGCACGCGGCCTTGTTTTCCTCGCAGTCACGCCACTCCTCCCACGCGATCCCGGCCTGGCCCTTCGCCTTGCGAACGGTCAGCCGATACTGCAGGTCAACCTCCTGGGCCTCGTTATACCCGGTCATCTCACCCACCCAGACCCCGAGCAAATCCCTCGCCTCCGTGATCGGCCCCGACGCCGGCGCCGCATCCGCAGGCACCCCACCACTCACCGTTAACGCCACGGCGAACGCCCCCGCACCAACCGCGGCCAACACCCGACTACCCAACCTGTTCATCAACACTCCTTAAGGACCAACGAATCGTGCACAATTAACTGGGCTGGCGGGCCGCGTGACCGACCACCGCGTACGGTCCCCAAGCTTCCGTGTTCCGAGGGCTAGGGCCGCTCGTCACGGATGTCCACATGACGTCTCTTCCCTGGCACAGATAGTTGATGTTGAGGACGTCGCCAGACTCGTCAGAAACCATAAGTGTCACCCCGGCCTCACCCACACCGTGGATGACGTGATCCGAATCCATGGCGAACAGAACCCTGGAAGGCTGACTCCAGCCTCCGCCCGTGGACTTGCCCGCAGCGCACGCAGCCTTGTTTTCCTCGCAATCGCGCCACTCCTCCCACGCGATCCCGGCCTGGCCCTTCGCCTTGCGAACGGTCACCCGATACTGCCAATCGACCTCTTGGCCCTCGTTGTACCCGCTGAGCTCACCCACCCAGACGCCGAGCAAATCCCTCGCCTGCGTGATCGGCCCCGACGCCGGCGCCGCATTCGCCGGCGCCCCGCCACTCACCGTCATCGCCACGGCGAATGCCCCCGCACCAACCGCGGCCAATGACCGACTACCCAACCTGCTCATGGACACTCCCTAAGATCCTGGGCCACCGGCCCGAACGGACAATGGCGAGAAACAACACCGGCCCGCATGGTCAAGGACAGCATCAATCGGCTTGCATTCTTACAGACGCAGCAAACCCCCACTGGGTTCCGGTGGCCTGCTACCGATCAGGGACGGAAGTCGTCGTGCACCACGACGCGCGATAGTTCGAACCCCTCCGCAGAACGCCAGAAGTGCAAGCGCCGGGCCGAAGGGGTGCCCGTCTGAAGCGCGACGCGCCAGCAGGTCGCGCCATCGCGCCGCACGGTTGCATCGTCTCCTCCAGAGCCCGATCTCAAGGCGTGCATGAGCCGACTGGGGTTCGACTCCGCTAACCCGGTGAGCACCTCGACGACGACCCCGGCCACCTTGACCACCGAGACGCCCTCGATGCCCGTGAGTGAGTCGAGGAACTCAGGTCCGATCGAGTAGGCCCCCAGGGGCCGGGCCGACTTCTCTCCCGCGGGGATCCGGCGCACCCACGCCGAGTACACCTGCCACCGGAACTCGTCCGCCAGGTCAGTGAACGCCTCGGTCGCGGGCTGCACGGCCTCGCTGCGCTCCCGGATAAGCGCTGACCGATGACGGGTCTTCAGTCGAGTGAGCTCCCGCTCCTGTCGCTCGCTCCGCTGTCGCAGTGCGGCCACATCGGCCTCGATCCTCAGCAGTTCAGCGGTCATGAGACGGATCCGCTCCTCAGCGAACATCGCTCGACTCTCGTGGGCAGTCGCGCTGGCCTTCGCGGCGTCGAGGCTGAGGCTCAAGTTCTGAACGACGCCCGATCCTGGCCGGCTTGCCACCGCCGCGATTCTGCTGGCATCGAGTGGCCGGCGGGCGCCCTGCCGCAAGTCGAGTGGAGTCGGGGGGAGAGCGAGCGGAGCAGGAGACGGTGCCACGACGAGCGCACCGAAGACCTCCCCCGAAATGGCCGAGTCTGTCGGTGCAGGCTCCTCATCCGCCTCAGGGTCAACCGGCGGCCAGACAAGCCATGCGGGACCCGCTGGCCAAATGGCCAGTGCAGGCCGAGTGGCGTCACCTTCCGAGACGTCACGCATCGACAGCGCGAGCGCGCCTTCAGCGGTGAACGCCACCCGGGCGAGCACGACCTCGTCGGCTGAGAGCAGATCGCACAGGTCATCCGCCGGACTGCCCGTCACCTGCTCTCGCGGAATGGTGACGCACCAACCGGGCAGGAGTTCAACTGTGCACGATGCGAATTCAACGCTGGTCACGAATACCGGGAGGACATCTTCGGCATGCAACTCCGTCAGCCGTGCTGCCACAGGCGGCACCTGGTCGGACACATCGAAAAGACGAGTCTCAGGGAAGTACTCACCTTGGATGGTCATGCCCTTGATGAAGATTCGAGGTGCAGCCACCCCCGGGAGGATCTTGGCCGACTTGATCGCGCCGTAGCGGCCATCTGGCAACTGCACGATAGCCTCCGTGTCGGTCGGAGTCCCTTGCACGATGGCGTTGGCGAGCGAGGATCGCCCAGATTGCGAGACGGTGCCGTAGCCGGCCCGGGCAGCGGCCGAGAATGCGTCACCGATCAATCGGGTGGTTGCCCTGACGGCCTCCTGAGTTGAGGAGGCGAAGCGCAGGGGCGATCGGGCGAAGTTTTCCACCCAATCAAGCCCCGCAGGGTAGACACGTCCGGCGCCACCGTAGACCTCTGTGCCGGGTGCCATCGACGCCGAGAACTCCCACGAAGCATCACCCGTTGGCATAACGTAGACGTCGGCGAAATCCCCAACTTCGGCATGGATGCGA
>WLOY01000204.1 GCA_009699015.1 Actinomycetota bacterium
GACGCAGGGCGGCCAGGCGAAGCGCAGGTTGCGGCCCCTGGCGGCACGGGCGAGCAGGTATTCTTGCAGGGCGAGCGCGCGGAGGAGGCCGCGCCGCATGCGGTGCAGGATGGTGGGGAGATGGTCGGTGCCGAAGACGGCCGCGGCGGTGGCGAATTCCGGGGCGGATGCGCGGGTGGTGGCGGTCGCGGCGAACAGGCGGGCGTGGGCGATGAGGGTGGCGAGGACGGTGAGAACAGCCCCAATGCGCCCCGGGATGGGGCGGGGTTTTGTGGGCGCGGGGGTGGTTGGGGCTGTTCGGGCCATGGGGTGGTTGGTAGCCGATTTCAGAGAACAAAGCAAGATTATTATGATCGAATTCCTAGTACGCGAGTGTGTAGGATGGGGCCATGGACGCAGATCGAGATACCCGTCTTCGAGCCAAGCGGCTGAACCGGGCCGCATGACGGACAGCGCGGGGGGCTTTGGTGGATTTTGGGCGGCACCCTTGTTATCCTTCAGCACAACCGCCAAAGACCCAGAACGCCATGACCGTGGCGCAGATCGCGCAAGAGCCGGAGGTGGAACGGGCCATTGCCCTGTTCCTGGATGCGCTCCGCACGGGTTATGCGGTTCATGAGGTGCGCCTTTATGGGTCCCGCGCGCGCGGGGACTTCCGGCCGGACAGCGATGTCGACCTGGCTGTCGTGCTGGACGGCCCGCGCGGGGACGTTTGGGGCTTGGCCCGCGCTTTCGCTGACATGACATTCGACATTCTGGTGGAAACCGGCATTGCCCTGTCGCCAATGGCGTTTTGGCACGACGATTTCGAGCACCCGGAACATGCAAGCAACCCCGCGCTGATCAGGAACATCCAACGGGAAGGCATTCGGCTGTGACATCGTGCGGAAAGCCGAGATTAGTCACAAGAGCGCCTTATGCGCGTTGCCTGTGTCACATCCTGTGCTGTGGGGCCGTACGGAACGTTGACCGAGTTTGCCAATCAGAGCCTACTCGCAACCATGATCACATCGCCCAACTCTTTCCTTAGCTTCACCTTTCTCCGTTCTGTCTGGGCGGATGAGTATGCTGCTTTCGCCGACACACCGGCCGAGAAAACCCTCCTGGAACGCCTTCAGAATTGGGCCTCCCGGCCAGATCTCGGGGAGACGAGCGCCGAAGCAGCCTTCGTTCAGACCTTTTTTCGGGACACGTGGGGCTATGTTGGACCTGGACAAGTGGCGGCCGGCATCGGCCACACGATGGTTCAGCAGTTCACGATCCCCGGTACGGGCGCCGGCGGCGGTCCCGGCCGTGCGGACCTCGCGCTTGGCCATCTTACCGGAAACGGGGACATACCACAGGCGGTCTGCGAATTTAAGGGAACGCGGCGAGGCCGGGCTACTCTCGATACCGAGCAAGCGCGAAAGGGCAACCGCCGTTCACCGGTGGATCAGTGCCTCGACTACCTCGGCGGCGCGCGGCGCGGAATGATCGGCAGTGAACCGATACTCCCGCGTTGGGGTATCGTAACGGACATGAACGAGTTCCGCCTTTATTGGTATGACCGCGGCAGGAGCCAATACCTTTCTTTCGTCGTGCGCCAACCGCAGGGCGACCTGTTCCGCGCACCTTCCCTACTCGACGCCACAGAGGAAGCTCGGTTCGGACGCTATCTCTTTTCTCGTGTCTTTCACCGCGACGCGCTTCTGACACGTGGCGGGAAGCCGCCGCTTTTGGACCTAATCGAGCGGCGACGCTTCCGTGACCGACAAATCGAAACGGAGTTCTACGATCGGTACAAGGCGTTCCGCAACGAACTCATTGCGACACTGATCACCTACAACGGTCGGCATACGCCGCGTTACCCGGGCACAGATGGCCGTCTAGTTCGAATGGCGCAAAAAATTCTCGATAGGTTGCTGTTCATCTTCTACTGTGAGGACATGGGCCGGGTACTCGCTTTTCCGCCGAAGTTGCTACAGGAGTTCTTGTCGGCACGTAGCGCCGATCCTTACTACGATCCAGACGCGACCACGATTTGGGCGGATATGACGCGCCTCTTTCATGCGATGAATGCAGGCACGACATTCGGGCGCGAGGCAATCCACCAATTTAATGGTGGACTGTTCGCGCCTGATGCAGCACTGGATGCATTGCACGTTCCGAATCGGCTGTTCTGCGAACTTAACCAGGCCCAGAACGAAGCAAGCATCGCCTCAGCGCCGCTCACTGTCCTGTTTCTCAGCGCCACTTACAACTATGCTGCCTCACTCGGCGAAGGGACTGAGCGGCAGGCACTCGGCCTCTACACGCTCGGCCACATCTTTGAGCAGAGCATCACAGAACTGGAAATGTTAGAGGCGCAAGCCGAGGGCAGACAGTCGGTCAACAAGCTGTCCGGACGTAAGACAGACGGCGTATACTACACGCCGGAATGGGTCGTTGAACGGCTCGTGGACGGGGCTATCGGACCGCGGTTAGCAGAGCTGCGGCGTGAGGTCGGGTGGCCCGAAAATGGATCGCCGGACAGCGCGGCAGTGGAGCGCTATCGCGACGCGCTGCGCAGTTTCACGGTTCTGGATCCTGCGTGCGGCTCGGGTGCTTTCCTCATTACAGCGCTTCGCTACCTGGAGGCCGCGTGGCGGAATACCGAGCCGCTTCGCGATGTAAGCGCGCCGTCCGAACCGATGCATGATTTTCTTGCAACCGCGATCCATGGCGTCGACATAAACCCGTCCTCCGTGGAGATCGCTCAACTCGCGCTCTGGCTTCATACTGCACGTTCGGACCGACCACTGTCATCGCTCGACGCTACGGTAAGGCCGGGCAATTCGCTCGTTCCCCCCGCCTTCTTCGTCGGGGTTCAGGAGGAAGCATTCGACGATGCGGGGCGGGAACGGGTCAATGCGTTTGACTGGACAGCGGCCTTCCCAGATGTGTTTGCGCGCGGCGGCTTTGACGTGGTGGTAGGCAACCCGCCGTACGTCAAGCTACAGAACTTCCGGGCCGTCCACCCCGATGTTGCGGACTGGCTCGTTAACGGGCGCGTCAACGCTAGGAACCCGTACGAAAGCACTCGTACTGGCAATTTCGACCTTTATCTGCCGTTCATCGAGATGGGATTGCGGTTGTTACGGCCGAACGGACGGATGGGCTACATCGCGCCGTCGGTTTGGACTGTAAATGACTACGGAGAAGGTCTGAGAAATCTCGTCGCACGCGGGCGGAACCTCGACCGTTGGCTCGATTTCCGCAGCTACCAAGTGTTTGAGGAGGCGACGGTCTATACAGCGCTCCAATTCTTTTCGCGTGCCGCAACGAATGCAATTCGGGTGGCGGAGGCGCCGAGGGGACCGTCACAAGTTCCGCCGAATCCGTGGGAAGCGGGCGGAGCCCTAGCCTGGGGGGAGCAGGATCACGGCGACCGCTGGGTTATGGTTCCTGGCGAAGCGCGAGCGCTGATCAATCGCCTAGTGCGTGAATGTCGCCCGCTAACTGCGGTGTCCACGCAGATATTTGTTGGTGTGCAGACCAGCGCCGATGCGATCTTCCACCTCGACCGGGTTGGACCGGGTCGCTATCGCTGCCGCCCGCCCGGCTCGCCGCGACCGCCAGCTCACGTGGTCGAGATCGAAGACGCAATCATGCGGCCACTGATCTCTGGGACCGAGGCAAAGCGCTATGCCGCGCCGTCGTCTGGAACGTATTTGCTGTTCCCTTACGCACCGGAGGCAGCGGGGACGATGCGCCTTATCCCCCAGGCGACGATGATGCGCGATTACCCGAACGCGTGGGCGCACCTGAGACAGTTCAAGCGTGAATTGGAACGACGTGAAATCAGGGTCACGGCGGACGGCACAGAGACCGGTCCGGTTCTGAATGATCGTTGGTATGGCTACGTGTATCTCAAAAACCTCAACAAGCAGGATCGCAGCAAGCTTGTCTTGCCCCGTCTCGTGGACCATCTCGTCGCCGCCTACGATGAATTAGGCCGCGTCTACCTGGACAACGTGGACGTCGGGGGTATCCTCGTCGCAGAAGGCACCGATCCTTGGTTCCTTCTCGGTATCCTCAATGCTCCCGTCGCCGACTTCATCTTCCGCCGTGTATCCAAACCATTTCGTGGCGGCTATCTCTCTGCCAACCGCCAGTTCATTAAGGACCTACCCGTTCCTCATGCAGATGCCGCAGCACAGGCATCTATTTCCGGTTTCGCCCGCAATCTCCAGCGTCTCCACACCGAGCGCGGCCGAGTTCTGAACGATCTGGGCCGTCGCCTCGATGCTACTACCCGCGCCCGACCTGCTGAGTGGCTGTTTCACGGCCTCCCGGCTGTTGAAGATTTTGCGCTGGGCGCACCCGCGAGCCTCAACGCCCGTGACCGTCGCGCCCGTGGCAAGACACTCCGGGATGCCGAAATTTCTCGACGAGAGGCGGCAGTTGGCGCCGCGCTACGCCCCGGCGCTCGCCTCTCCGTCACCCTTACCGATGGCGAACTCGCACTACTCGCTGACGGGGTGGTGGTGCTGGACCACGTGTTTGTTACGGCGGCCGAGCGTGCATTTGTGCATGCGGTCTGGCGCCATCTCACAGCGATCACGACTGTGAGCGAGCAGACGACAGGCAAAACCCTGTGCACTAAGTTACGTCGCATACCACCCACAACGAATACTGCCTTGGTGGAAGGCGTTGTCACGCTCGTGGCTAAACTCGACGCGACGGATGCGGAAATCGCTACCGCTGAGACAGCATTGAACGAAGCAAGCTTCGCCCTCTATGGCCTGTCTGCGGAGGAGCGCGCATTGGTATTATCAGGCTGATCCCGGAAGTATTCGCGCGAAAGATCACCTGATGAGAAATCGAGGGCACGAATTGCGGCGAGACCAATGTCGAGGAATGGCGGCTTCTGCTTGATCACCACTGGATCAACCCGTCCCTTCCCGGCCCTGAGTGGACAACAAACAAACCACGGAGCCGGTTTACTAGACCGTCTGCCCCCTCCGCAGTCATGTCCCGCATCGCCGCGAGAATCACCTTCGTCGAACCGGCGGCCCGTTTATGGTTGAGAACCGCTGTGCGAGCGCCCCAGCGCACGCCAGGAACCAGAGGGACACGATGACCTCGCTTTACGAAGCCGATTTCTACGCATGGGCCAACCAGCAGGCCGCCCTGCTGCGCCGGGGGAAACTGTCCAGCGCGGACATCGCCCACATCGCCGAGGAAATCGAGAGCATGGGCAAAAGCGAGAAGCGCGAATTGATCAACCGGCTGACCGTGCTGTTGCTGCAGTTGCTCAAATGGCGGTTCCAGCCGGGTTTGCGCGGCAACAGTTGGCGCTACACC
>WLOY01000205.1 GCA_009699015.1 Actinomycetota bacterium
AGATGCACGTAGGTCCCCATCGTCTAGTGGCCTAGGACACCGCCCTTTCACGGCGGTAACACGGGTTCGAACCCCGTTGGGGATACGCTTCACAAGTTGGCCCCGTAGCGCAGTTGGTTAGCGCGTCGCCCTGTCACGGCGAAGGTCGCCGGTTCGAGCCCGGTCGGGGTCGCGAAGCCCGGAGCATTGCTCCGGGCTTTTGCAACAGGCAGCTCGCCCTGCCTGTTGCGCAAGGCCAGGTAGCTCAGTTGGTACGAGCGTCCGACTGAAAATCGGAAGGTCGGCGGTTCGACCCCGCCCCTGGCCACACACAGAACCCCTTGCAGCGCAGGGGGTTTTCTCTTTGCTCGCGCGTGACATTTTTGGTCTGGGGTAGCCGCAAGGGTAGCCAATGGCACTCGACGGACCTGGTCGCCGCGGAGTACGTTGCACGGATTACTACGGGGGCTCGGGGGATTTCATGATGAAGAGCAGCGAGTTGCAGGTCCTCTTGACCGTTGCGCTGCTCCCTGCGATTGTGCCGATCGCCATCGCCTAGGTGCGCAGGATGACGAACCGGAAGGCGGTGCTCCTGGTCGCGCTTCTCACCAGTTGGACATGCGCGGGCTGGGTCGTAGCGATCGTGCTTGCCGCGATCGGCAAGCCTGAGACGTCAGTCGAGCAGTCGACGGACTGATCTTGCCGCCTGCCGCTCGGCTCTGAGCCGCTTCAGTCGCTTGACGGTGACCGGCGCGTAGGCGAGCGCCTCAGGCCGGTCGAGCAGGGCGTTGACCTTCTGCCAGTAGTTGGTGGCCGATAGGCCAAAGCGGTCCCGGATCTCCTGGTCCTGGGCGCCGGCGTACTTCCACCACGTGCCCGCGAAGTCGAGCAACTCGCGCTCGAGGTCCGTCAGGGGCATGAGTGGAGTGTCACTCAAAGCCAACTGGATCCGTAGGCGTGCACGAACGACTGAATGTCACGAGGCGTTCGGTTCGACGCCAGCGCGCCCTGTACGACACGAGTAGTTACTTCTGGGGTGAGCGTCTCATCAAGTCCGAGCAAGCCTCTATCAAGCCCGCGGCTGATGGCGTCCACGGCCATAAACTCCGCATGCACGTATGAGACATAGCTTCTGTGCTTGATGAATCGATGGTCTGTCGGCAGCTGGATGCAGGAGTTGTCCGTAGCTCGAGTACTCCTGTCCGTCGTGACACTGGTGACCGCCACTTGCTTGTCGCTGTCTGGGCGGGCCATGAGAATCATGAGGTGCTTCGTCGAGTTGTTGCCATGAGGCGCGTGGAACGTCACGCCAGGCATAGGTAGGAACAGTCGCATCAGAGTGACGCAAGCACGCTCCGCAGGTCCTCGGCTTCGCGTTCCTCTTCGAGTAGTGCGCTGGCCTCTTCTTGAGACATACCAACGGAGGCTGCCATCGACTCGAAGGCAATCGGAATCGATGAGCCTGAAGGGTGCGTCCATTCTGGGCAGTTGTCATGAACCCAATCGGTCAACTGCCACTGATTGAGGTGGCCGAACTGCTGCCAGACGGAGGTAATCACTGCAAGGTCTGCGCGGCTCAGTTTGGTTGCGCGCGAAATGTCTGCGCCGGGAGCCAAGATGTGGTTGTACTGACCGTCTCGTTGGACCCACGCCTCAAAGACTGGGCGGTAGGCGGGTGCTTCCTTGGAGCGTCAAGCGTGCCGGAGAGCACAGGCTCCTGGTCCATTAAGACAAGCTTGTCGCCGGTGATCGTCATGCCGTACTGGGCGAACGCAGTTCGATCAGCCAGAAACAGCAGCCTCATGAGCTTGAGTCGGTTCAATCGGTGATTCGGTGCGAGCGCGACGAAGGTAGCCGCCACCTGCGCGGCCTTCTCAAGGCTGAACTCTCGAACCACATCCCTCGCCCCGTCGAATCCCCGCTCGACGCTCTATTCGGAGTAATCGACGAGCTCAGTGGCTCCCTTGGGGGGCTGGTCACGTTTTGGTAACGAGAGCGCGGCCCGCCTCACGGGGGATGGAGGCGGGCCCGCGTGTGTCGAGCCTATGGCGGCCCTGAACAAACAGTGAGCACGCAGTGACCCACTTGGGGTAGCCTGCCTGGACTGGAGATGGGGGTTGCGTGCAGGACGTGCGCTTAGAGGTGAGCATCGAGTTGCCACCCGATCAAGAGGTCGGAGTGAGCGCCGACGCGGCGTCGGTATGGCTCACGCCAGAGGCATTTGTCATCGACTTTCTCGCCCACCGACGGGCGCCGGTCGTCGATGGTGACGAGGCAAACGTTGTGGTGACTCATGACATGGTCGTGTCGTCCCGGGTTCGCATTCCGCCTACGCACGTGATCGAGCTGATGAAGGCACTAGAGCGGGAGCTGAGCTCGTGGGAGACGTTGACCGGTAACCGGTTGCCAGCCAACCCACCAGACGCCACCTAGGTATACAGCCCCCCTATACATTTACTATCTAGGTGGGCTAACATAACCTCATGGTGAAGGCAATGACGTACCGCGAAATGGCGGCGGTGATGTCGGCGAATGGCTGCACGAGCAAGCCAGGCAAGGGCGACCACGAGAAGTGGTACTGCCCTTGCGGCCAGCACATGACCGTGGTCACCCGCCCGGGCGTCGTGTCTCCAGGGCTGGTTCGCGAGGCGATCCGGCGACTTGAGTGCCTACCGAAGGGGTGGCTGCAGTGATGTACACCGCGCATGCGCGACGATGGGAGCAAGGCTGGGAGCTCCACGTGGAGGGCGTCGGGGTGACGCAGGTCCGCGTCCTGGAGCATGCCAAGGCTCAGGTGTGCGATCTCGTCGAGACGATGACCGACAACCGTCCCGCCGAGGATGATGTCGAGGTCCACCTCGACATCGGCGACCTCGGCACGCAGGCGCGCAACGTCCGCGAGATGACGGTCCAGGCGGCCGACCTGCAGCGCCGCGCGGCCACGGCCAGTCGCCAGGTGGTCGCTGACATGCGTGCCGCGGGCTTGTCCGTCTCCGACATCGCGACCGTGCTTGGCGTGTCCCGAGGGCGCGTCTCGCAACTGATCGCCGACGCCCCCGAGCCAACGGTCACCGTCACGTACAGGACACGCCCTCGCCGACCCGTGGCTGCTCGACCCTGACCTGAAGGCACTGTTGCTTTGATGGATCGCCGTCATGCGGCAGGGTGACGTGATGAGACGCAACCGCCGGGCCAGGCCGCTCGTGCCGGTTCCGTCAGCCTTCACCGGGTTCCGTTTCCCTCCTGAGGTGATTCTGCTGGCGGTCCGCTGGTACCTGCGCTGCGGCCTGTCCTACCGGGACCTGGAGGAGCTCCTCGCCGAGCGCGGTATTGACGTGGACCGCGTGACTTTGTTCCGGTGGGTGCAGCGGTTCACGCCGCTGTTGATCGACGCGGCCCGCCCGTGCCGGCACGCCGTCGGTGACCGGTGGTTCGTCGATGAGACCTACGTGAAGGTCAACGGCATCTGGCGATACGTGTACCGTGCGTTCGACCAGCACGGCCAGGTCATTGACGTGTTCGTCTCCGAGCACAGGGGTATCGCCTCGGCACGCACGTTCTTCGCGACGTCTGTGTTGGCGCATCGCATCCCGACGGAGGTCATCACCGATCGCGCGGCGGCCCTAGCGAACGTGACCCCGGACCTGATCCCGGCGGCGTTCCACGACACCGGTCAGTACGAGAACAACCGGTGCGAGGCAGACCACGGCAGATCGAAGGCCCGGCTGCGACCGATGCGCGGACTCAAAACCGACCGAACGGCCAGCGTCGTGATCCGAGGGCACGCCTTCGTCAAGAACGTCCGCCGCGACCACTACGAGCTTGGTGTCGAAGCCTCGCCGGTGTTCCGGCTGGCGGCTGCCTTCGACGAACTCCAACTCGCGATCTGAATAGTTCAACCTCCGCCCACGATCCCGCACGCCCTACGATCGCGTAACGCAACAGTGCGCTTGATGCCAATCCATTAGTGACAATTGCGGCCCGGTCCACGGGCTCCTGAAGGTGCCGAGCGACACCGCTCCACTCTTCGTTTCGCGATCAAAGGCGGAACCGCAGCTCGCTGCAATGCTCCCTGCCCACACGCTGCCTGGCACCGGCTCCACCATTGGGCATGCGTCTCACTAATTTCTCACAGACACGGAGAAGCGTCATGTGTCGTCATGCGTCACTTCGGCGCACTTTTGATCATAGGAGTCGCCTTCCTGCAACGTCATGAATCGCCATGGCGAGGCCGACCACGACTGAAAATCGGAAGGCCGGCGGTTTGACCCCGCCCCTAGCCACCACGAAACCTGTTGCGGCGCAACGATTTCGCCGAGCGCTGCCCCTACTTACTGAAGTCGTTGTCTCGTTACTTCCCTAACTTCTGCCCTATCGCAATCGCACAATCCCCAAGGCGTCCCGCGGCTCGTCGTCCTCGACCCTTTCTTGATCATCCAATTCACCGAAGTACTCGCTATTCGACTCCTCTTCCGGCGACCAGATGTCCCTCCCGTCGATCTAGTCCTGAAGGAGACCCGGACCCTCGAGGCCGTCTTCGATCTATTGCTTCGCCAGCTTGGCGTTCCGGCGTATCGCGACGCCCCAGGCACTGCTCAAGAGTCCATTCATCCCCCATCACGAGCATGGCCTCCCGGAAATGCTGGCCAGCCATTCCACTGCGGCTACTTGGAAGAAGCCGTTGCCAACCTCAGGCGCCGGGACGATCGCCAAGGTGCGCCCAGTCGGAGGTAGGTACCCGGCATCGATTCCTCAAGACAACTGAGCGGCTCAAGGTCCGGGGATGCCCACGTGCGAAGTACGAAGATTCCCGTAGTCCCCGATGCCTGGGAGCTTCGCACCCCGCCACGAGGCATCCACCAATTCGTGGACTGACGCGCCAGTTGTCACCAGCCTTTGCGGACAGTCCCCCTAGAACTCGACTCTGAAGCGGGGCGTGAAAGTACTCGCGGTCGGACGGATGCCCGCGATGTGGTCGACCCGGTAACTGCGCAGTTGCCCATGGTCGTTTACGACGAAGAGGACCAGGAGACCGTCTGCAGTACGACGAAGTGAGTATGGCTCCACCACCCGAGGCCCTTGACGACCCTGGGCAGCGCGGTAATCGATCTCGACCTTCAGGCGGTTGGCGCCGGCATATCGAAGAAGCTCGAGAGGGAACTTCTGGTGCCATGAGGCGATCCCCTGGGGTGCTTCCCATGCACTGACCTGCCCGACGCTTGCGCGCGGAAGCTGGGTGGTTGGCGATGACCCTTCGAGCCAACCGAAGACCTCGTC
>WLOY01000206.1 GCA_009699015.1 Actinomycetota bacterium
CTCGTCGTCCCCGTATCAACGACCCGACCGCCGTTGCCGGCAAGGCCGGCGAAGTACCGGAAGCACTTCGCGACGTCGACGACGTCGTACTCGCTCTCCACGAGCCGCTTTCCAGTGTCGAGCGACTCCGCCCGGGCGATCTCTGCGGAGTTCGCCTCGAGTGCGGCCGCAACGCGGAGCAGGAGCGCAGCCCGTTCCGTGAAGGGGGTTGCCCGCCAATCGCCTGCGTCGAAGGCACGCCGGGCAGCGCCGATCGCGGCGATCGTGTCGGCCTCGCCTGCCTCGTCCACGACAGCGACGAGCGACTGATCGGCCGGGCAGCGAACCTCACGGGTTTCGCCCGCCAGCGCGCTGACCCACGAACCATCGATGAACAAGGTCGCCATGGCGGGACTCTCCTCTTTCTCTGTGGACCTACGTGGGAGCGCGTCTTACCTACGTGGGTGCTCGTCGCGGTACCGGTAGAACGGTACGTGCTCCGGCTCGAGGGGCACGTTCCCCATGATGAGGTCGGCTGCCTTCTCGGCCATCATCATCACCGGAGCGTAGATGTTGCCGTTTGTTACGTAGGGCATCGCGGACGCGTCGACGACCCGAAGGCCCTCGACCCCGCGCACCCGCATCGACGATGGATCAACGACCGACATCTCGTCGGTGCCCATCCGGGCGGTGCACGACGGGTGGTACGCGGTCTCGCCGTCGGTGCGGACCCAGTCGAGGATCTGCTCGTCCGTGGCGACCTCGGGGCCGGGCGAGATCTCGCCGCCGCTGTACTCGGCGAAGGCCTCCTGCCCGAGGATCGAGCGGGCCACGGCAATCGCCTCGACCCACTCGCGCTTGTCCTGTTCGGTCGACAGGTAGTTGAAGCGGAGGGCGGGAGCCTGCGATGGGTCGCTGCTGCGGATGGTCACCGAGCCCCTCGAGTCGGAGTACATCGGACCGATGTGGACCTGGTAGCCGTGGCCGCCGGCCGGCGCGGTGCCGTCGTAGCGGACGGCGATCGGCAGGAAGTGGAACATGAGGTTCGGATAGTCGACCTCGTCATTGCTCCGCGTGAACCCGCCGCCTTCGAAGTGGTTCGACGCCCCCGGCCCCGATCGGAGGAAGAGCCACTGGGCGCCGATGAAGGGCCGCTTCCAGAACTTCAGGTTCGGATTGAGCGACACCGGCTGGGTGCAGGCATGCTGGACGTAGACCTCGAGGTGGTCCTGCAGGTTCTGCCCGACGCCCGGCAGGTGGTGCACCGGCTCGACGCCGACTGATCGGAGGAACTCGGCATCGCCGATCCCGGAGAGCTGGAGCAACTGCGGGGTATTGAACGCGCCGCCGGACAAGATGACCTCGCCGGCAAGGATCCGGCTCGTGCCGCCGCCCCGCTCGAGCACCTCGACGCCGATCGCGCGGGTGTCGTCCATGATGACGCGGGCGACCTGCACGCGGGTCCGGACGGTGAGGTTCGGCCGGTGCATCACCGGATGGAGGTAGGCACGGGCCGCGGACCAGCGGCGTCCGCGCTTCACATTGCGGTCGAACGCAGCGAACCCCTCCTGCTGGTACCCGTTCACGTCACTCGTGATCGGGTAGCCGGCCTGCTGCACCGCTTCGAAGAATGCGCCGAACAGCGGATTGCCCACCGGCCCGCGCTCGAGGAGGAGCGGACCGCTACCGCCCCGGTACTCGTCGGCGCCCGCGAGGCAGGTCTCCATCCGCTTGAAGTACGGGAGGCAGTGGGCGAAGTCCCAGTCCTGCATCCCCGGGTCGGCGGCCCAGCGCTCATAGTCGAGCGGGTTGCCACGCTGGAAGATCATCCCGTTGATGCTGCTCGATCCGCCGAGCAGCTTGCCCCGGCCGGCGGTGATCCGCCGATTGAGCATGTGCGGCTCCGGCTCGGAGGAGTACATCCAGTCATAGCGCTTGTTGCCGATGGGAAAGGTGAGGGCCGCCGGCATGTGGACGTACGGGTCCAGGATGCTGTCGGGGCGGCCGGCCTCGAGCACGAGCACGCTCGTCGACGCGTCGGCCGAGATCCGGGCGGCGAGCGCGCAGCCAGCCGAACCGCCGCCGACGATGATGACGTCGTAGGTCCCCACGTGGTCAGTCCCCGAGTTCGTGGCGACGACGGGCGACGAAGTCGGCGAGCTCCTGCTTCAAGGCCGGGTCCATCGGCGGCTCGACGTATTCCTCGAGCTTCTTCTTGTAGATCTCGCCGGCCCGTGTCGCCGTGTCCCTGGCCCCGAGCCGGGTCCAGCGCTCGAAGTTGTCCGAGCTCGACAGGAAGGGTCGGTAGAAGCAGTCGCGGAACCGCTCCATCGTGTGATTGGCGCCGAGGAAGTGGCCGCCATGGCGGATCTCGTCGTGCGCCTCGAATGCGAGGGTGTCCTCGTTGATCTCGAGGGGGGTGAACTCCTTTTGGAGGCTCTCGAGGATCTGGACGTCGATGACGTACTTCTCGAATGACGACACGAGGCCGCCCTCGAGCCACCCGGCCGTGTGCATGACGAAGTTCGTGCCGGCGAGGAAGGTCGGGAGCATCGTCATGAGCGACTCGTAGGCGGCCTGGGCATCTGGCATCTGCGAGGAGTTCAGCCCGCCGCCGGTGCGGAATGGCAGCCCGAAGTGGCGTGCGATCTGGCCTGTGCAGAGCAGGCCGATCGCCGACTCGGGGGTGCCGAACTGGGGGGAGCCGGACTGCATGTCGATGTTCGAGAGGAATGACCCGAAGACGACGGGCGCACCAGGCCTGATGAGCTGGGAGAGCGTGATGCCCGAGAGGGACTCGGCGATCTGCTGGACGAGGGCCGCGGGGATCGTCACCGGCGACATTGCCCCCATGAGCAGGAACGGCGTCATGATGACCGGCTGGCCCGCCTTGGTGTACTCGAACTGCGCATCGAGCATGCGGTCATCCCAGCGCAGCGGGGAGTTGCAGTTGACGAGCGAGATGCAAAAGGGCTTCTCCTCGATCGATGCCCGGCCGCCGAAGACCATCTCGCCCATGGCGATCGTGTCGAGCGCGTTCGTCGCACTCACGACATTGCCCATGATGATCTTGTCGGTGAGGGTGAGCGCGTTGTAGACCATGTCAAGGTGGCGTGAGTCGAGCGGTGCATCGTTCGGCTCGACGACGACTCCGCCGACGGAGTCCATGGCGTCGAACCCCTGGGCGAGGCGAGCGAAGTCCTGGAAGTCAGCCAGTGTCCCCTCACGCCTCGTCTCGCCGGCCCGCACGAACGGCGAGCCGTACACGCTCGAGAAGACCATGTGGTCGCCGCCGATGTGGACGTCGTGGGCGTGGTTGCGCGCCTGCATGTCGAACTCGCGCGGCACCTTCGCGATCTGCTCGAGGACGAACTCCGGGTCGAGGAACACGGTGTTGTCCTCGACGCGCTGGCCCGCCTTGCGGAAGAGATCGAGGGCCTCGGGCTTCATGAACTCGACCCCGATCTCGGTCAGGAGACGCTTCCATCCCTTGTCGAGAGTGGCCATCGCATCCGTCGAGAGGATGTCGTAGCGAGGCATCTTGTTGATGAACATGCGTGCGCCTCCAAGGCTTCAGGGCGATACGTCGAAATCGGTTGACCGAAGATTTGGCTGACCATACACTGAGCCGTGGGACTTGTGTTCCATATCGTGGAACATTTTCATCATCTAAATGTTCGGACATCCTGAGGTTGCTGGAGGAGGCACCGCGTGGCGATTCCTGTCGGCGCGAGCGGAGCGGGCGGCACCCAGGCCGTCGATCGCGCGGCGACGCTCCTCGTGTCGATCCTCGAATCGGCGCAGCCACCCACATTCGGCGACCTCCAGTCCTCGAGTGGGCTGGCCAAGAGCACGCTCTCCCGGCTCCTGTCCAGCCTTGAGCGGCACGGACTCGTGCTCCGGTCAGATGAAGGCGCCGTTCGCCCGGGGCCGGTCATCACCAGGTTCGCCCACTCCGACCGCTCACATGACTCGCTCATCAGGCTCACTCGGCCGCACCTGCAGCACCTCAGCGAGGCCACTGGCGAGACCATCAACCTCGCCATCCTCGTGGGCGACGAGGTCGAGCAGATCGCACAGGTCGACTGCAGGTTCCTCATCGGCAACGTCAACTGGGTTGGCCAGCGCCTGCCCACCCACTGCACCGCGCTCGGCAAGGTGTTCCTCGCCGGAGGAGCGCCAATGCCTCGCGGGCCACTGGCTCGCCGCACCCCCCGCACCCTCACCACGGCCAGCCGGCTCGCCGAGGACATCAAGGTCACCGCTCGGCGCGGCTGGGCCCTCGCCGACTCAGAGCTCGAGCCCGGCCTCGTCGCGATCGCCGCGCCTGTGCGGGCGAGCAGCGGGAGCGTCATAGCGGCACTTTCGATCACCGGGCCCTCGTCCCGACTCACGCCTGCTCGCATCCGCGAGTTCGCGAGGCTTCTCGTCGCCGATGCGCACGAGATCTCGACCGCCATGGGCTATCAACCAAAGAACGGGAAGGCAGGCGCAGCATGACTCCTGACGACGTACTCAAGGGCCTCTACGACGAGACCATGGCTGGCAATCGCCCGGCCGTCCTCGAACTCACGAATGCCGGGCTCGAGATGGGCATGACCCCCGAGACCATCCTCTTCGACGCCCTCATCCCCTCCCTGGAGGAGGTCGGCGCGAGGTTCGAGCGGGGCGACTACTTCGTCCCCGAGATGCTCATCGCAGGCAAGGCGATGAGCGGCGCACTCGACATCCTGCGCCCGCTCCTCGCGCAGACCGGAGCCGAGACGGTCGGCACCTACGTCATGGGCACCGTGAAGGGCGATGTCCACGACATCGGCAAGAACCTCGTGAACATCATGCTCGAGGGCGCCGGATTCCATGTCATCGATCTGGGCGTGCAGTGCCCTCCGGAGAAGTTCATCGCGGCCATCGAGGAGCACAAGCCGGACATCGTCGGGATGTCGGCATTCCTCACGACGACGATGCCAATGTTCAAGGCGAACATCAACGCGATCGAGAAGGCAGGCCTGCGCGGCGCCTGCGCGATCATGGTCGGTGGTGCCCCCGTCACCCAGGAGTACGCCGATGTGTGCGGTGCCGACGGCTACGCAGCCGATGCCGCGACCGCCGTACGCAAGGCCAAGGAACTCGTCGCGGCACGGCGCGCCGGATGAAGTCCCCGGGGGCAGGTGCTGTCGCGGTGATTGCTGCGATGGAGCATGTCGTGAAGGCGCCCGTCTGGGA
>WLOY01000207.1 GCA_009699015.1 Actinomycetota bacterium
GTCGAACACCCGCTGGTAGTTGCCGGAGAGGAAGGCGCCGCGGTCGATGACCATGTCGATCTCGTCGGCCCCGGCTGCAACGGCGTCGCGTGTATCGAGGAGCTTGACGGCGAGGCTGGCTCGTCCGCTCGGAAAGGCGGTCGCGACGGCAGCGACATGCACTCGGTCGCCGACCACTGCCCGCGCTGTTGCCACGAGGTCGCCGTAGACGCACACCGCGGCCACCGGCGGCGCACTGGAATCGGTCGGGTCGGGCCGCAGGGCCTTCGCGCACATGGCCCGCACCTTGCCGGGCGAATCCATGCCCTCGAGGGTGGTGAGGTCGACCATGCGGATTGCCAAGTCGATCGCCCAGGCCTTGGACGCAGCCTTCACCGAACGCGTGCCGAGCGAGGCCGCGCGGCCGGCGGCGCCGACCTCGTCGACACCGGGCAGGCCGTGGAGGAACTGTCGAAGCGAGGCCGCGGAGGTGGTGGCCCCCGCGAGGGCGGCCGGGAAGGTGACCGTCATGAGGGTCACTCTAGCCACGGGGCGACGGCGAGGCGCAGGGCTTCCATGCGTCGCGAGGCGGATGCGCGAGCCCCTTCGAGCTCAGTGCCGTTCGGGTACTCGATGACCTCGAGGTAGCACTTGATCTTCGGCTCGGTTCCGCTCGGCCGGACGATGATGCGCGCACCGCCTTCGAGCCTGAACCGGAGGCCGTCGGTGGGAGGCAGGCCGTCGGTCGGCGCCTCGAGGTCGTCCATGCCCAGTACTGCGATGCCGGCGACGCTCGACGGTGGGTTCGCGCGGAGGCGATCCATGATGTCGGTGATCCTCCCGAGGTCACTAACCCGGACGGACACCTGCGAGGTCGCGTGGATGCCGTGCTCGCGGTCGAGGTCGTCGAGAACGTCGGCGAGCGAGCGTCCATCCTCCTTGAGCGCGGACGCCATCTCGATGATGAGAAGGGCAGCGGAGATACCGTCCTTGTCGCGCACGTGCAGCGGGTCGACGCAGTAGCCGAGCGCCTCCTCGTACCCGTACTCCAGTGCCGGGACCCGGGCGATCCACTTGAACCCGGTCAGGGTCTGGGTGCACGCGAGGCCGTGCGCGCCGGCGATAGCGTCAAGCATTGAAGACGAGACGAGCGACCGGGCGAAGACACCACTCGTGGCACCCCGCTTGATCATCCACCAGCCGAGGAGGGAACCCACCTCGTCGCCCGTGAGCATGCGCCACTCGCCGGTCGATCCTTGCAACCCGTTGGCCCCTTGCGGACCTTGCAGGGCGACCGCGACCGCGCATCGGTCGGCGTCGGGATCGTTCGCGATGACGAGATCGGCGGATGCCCGCTTCGCCTCCGCGATCGCGAGGTCGATGGCGCCGGGCTCCTCGGGATTGGGGAACGCGAGGGTCGGGAAGTCGGGGTCGGGCTCGAACTGGGCATCGACGCGGATCGCGGGCGGGAACCCAGCCGCGTCGAGTGTCCGCTCGAAGGTCTCGCCGCCGACCCCGTGGAGCGGGGTGTAGACGACGCGGGCCTGGCGCGGCGAGTGCCGGCCGACAAGGGTCGCGACCTGCGCCACGTAGTCGTCGAGCACGTCGTCGCCCAGGGTCGTCCAGTCGTCGCTCAACAGGATCGAAGAGAGAGGCTGGCCTGCGACGGATGCGATGAAGGCGCTGATCTCAGCATCCGCGGGCGGGACGATCTGGGAGCCCTCGCCGAGGTACACCTTGTAGCCGTTGTCCTGCGCCGGATTGTGGCTCGCCGTGACCATGACGCCGGCCGCGCAGCCGAGATGGCGGACCGCGTGGGCGAGCACCGGGGTCGGCAGCGGCCGGGGCAGCACGAGCGGGGTAAGTCCGGCGCCGGCGAAGACCATCGCCGAGTCGCGCGCGAACACATCGGAGTTGTGGCGGGCATCGAACCCGATTACCACCGCGCCGCCGCCCCGCTCGCGCAGGTACGCGGCCAGCCCGGCGGCCGTCTGGATGACGACAACCCGGTTCATGCGGTTGGACCCGGGGCCAAGGCGCCCGCGAAGGCCTGCCGTGCCGAACTCGAGCCGGGAGCCGAACGCGTCGGCGAGATCTGCCAGGGCGGCCGGGTCATGTGCCCGTGCCGCATCGATGGTGCCCCGCAGTTCGGTCCGGGTGCGGTCGTCAGGGTCCTCGTGCACCCACGCCTGGGCCCGCGCCAAATCGCCGGCAGCCCCGTGGGCGCGTATACCACCGTCGACGACCACCGCCTCGACCTCACGAAGCACCCGAGCCAGCAGATCGCCCATACGAGCCGCCGCCGCCTGCCCCGCCTCGAGTACCTCGGCGTGGTTCAGGGCCTTGCCACTCATCCCGGCTGCGAGGTTCGTCACGAGTGAAAGGCCGAGGATCTCCATGCCGAGGGACCGCGCCACGATCGCCTCGAGCGCCGTGCTCATGCCGACGAGGGTCCCGCCTATGTTGCGAACCATGGCGATCTCGGCGGGAGTCTCGTACATCGGTCCGTGGAACTGGGCATAGACCCCCTCCGGGAGAGAGGGCTCGATCTGGCGGCACAGCTCTCGCAGGCGCGCAGAGTACAAGTCGGTGAGGTCGACGAAATGGGCTCCGTGGAGTGGGGAGGCGCCGGTCAGGTTGATGTGGTCGCTGATGAGCACGGGTGTTCCGGGCGACCACGCGGGGTTCAGACCACCGCAGCCATTCGTGAGGACCATCGTCGTGCAGCCGGTGGCGGCCGCCGTGCGAACCGCATGGGTCACGGCATCGACACCGCGCTCCTCGTACAGGTGCGTCCGGCCGAGGAACACGAGCACCCGCCGGCCGCCCGCGTCGATGCTGCGAACCCGACCGGCGTGGCCCTCGACGGCAGGCGGCGCGAAGTGGGGAAGGTCGGTCACCGCGAGGTCGGCGACGGTGGTGCCGAGCAGGTCTGCGGCCGGGACCCATCCGGAACCGAGGACGACCGCGATGTCATGTCGCTCGACTCCGGTGAGCGAGGTGAGGGCGGCTGCGGACTCCGCGGCCCGGGACTGGGCGGCGAGAGTCGATGGGTGGTTGGTCACCGCATGAACCTACTCCGCTCGGTGCCCGCAATTCAGAAGATACGACGTGGACGCCGGGATCTCCTCAGGGCTCGCTACTCCGCGGCGATGTGGAGCCGGCGTGCCGCCTCGCCGATCGAGCCGGACAGGCTCGGATATACCGTAAAGGTGAGCGCGAGTTGGTCGACGGTGAGTCGCTGGTCGACGGCGAGGGTGAGCGCATGGATGAGCTCGCTCGCATGCGGCCCGACAACCACTGCGCCGGCGACGATGCGCGTGCCTCGGCGGCAGATGATCTTTACGAAGCCGTCGTCGATGTCCTGCATCTTCGCGCGGGCGTTCGTCGCGAGCGGGAGCATGATGACATCGCCGCGGAGCGTGCCGTCGTCGAGATCCTTCTGGGTGAGCCCGACGGTGGCGATTTCGGGATCGGTGAAGACGGTGCTCGAGACCATCGTGCGGTCGAGCGGGGCCACGGCATCGCCGAGCGCGTGCCACATGGCAATGCGGCCCTGCATCGCCGCGACCGATGCGAGCATGAACACCCCGGTGCAGTCACCGGCGGCATAGACCCCCCGCGCTGAGGTTCGTGAGACGCGGTCGACGGTGATGAACCCGGCGCTGTCGATGTCGACCCCTGCCTCGTCGAGACCGAGCTCATCGGTGTTCGGCAGCGAGCCGACGGCCATGAGGACGTGCGAGCCGGCGAGGACTCGTCCGTCTTCGAGGGTGACCTCGACGCCCGAATGCGTGCGAACCGCGCTCACCGCCCGGGCCCGTCCGACGACCTCGAGGCCGCGACGGGCGAACACCTCCTCGAGGACCGCGGCGGCGTCGGGATCCTCGCCGGGCAGGACACGATCGCGAGATGACACGAGCACGACATCGCTCCCGAGAGCGTGGTAGGCGCTCGCGAATTCGGCACCGGTGACGCCCGACCCGACGACGATGAGGCGCTCGGGCAGTTCGCGCAGGTCGTAGATCTGCTCCCAGGTGAGGATGCGCTCGTCATCGGGCAGGGCATCGGCGAGGGTGCGCGGGCGGGCTCCGGTTGCGATGAGAATGGTGTCGGCGGCAATACGCCGGTCTGCGTCCCCGGACCCGGCAGCCGCGGTGAATGCCACCTCTTGGGGCCCGGTGAGCCTGGCCCGGCCGCGCAGGACAGTGACGCCCTCGCGGATGAGCCGCGCTTCGATGTCGTCGCTCTGGGCGTGGGCGAGCTCCATGACGCGGGCGTTCACGGTGGGAAGGTTGACGGTGATCGTTGCATCGCGTGACTCGCTGCCGTTGATGAGGACCCCGAGGGCGTGGCTTTCACGCGTTCGCGTGATGACGTCTGCCGTGGCGATGAGGGTCTTGCTCGGGACGCAGTCGGTGAGGACGGCAGAGCCGCCGATGCCGTCGCGTTCGATGAGCACTACCTGCGCGCCGAGCTGCCGAGCAACGAGGGCTGCCTCGTACCCGGCTGGTCCGCCACCGATCACCACCACCGACGTCATGCCCTCCATCCTTCCGTAGGGCCCTGCGGTTGCATACGCTGAGGTCATGACGCTCTACGCCGCCTACGGGTCGAACCTCAACCCGCACCACATGGCCCAGCGAGCCCCCGCGTCGCCGGTGTTCGGTATCGGGTGGTTGCCGGGGTGGCGGCTCACGTTCGGCGGCGAGGATGTCGGCTGGGATGGCGCGCTGGCGACCGTGGTGGAGGATCCGGATGAACGGGTATTCGTCATGCTTTACGACGTGCCGCATCAGGACGAGATCGCGCTCGATGCCTGGGAGGGCACCGACCTGGGGCTGTGGACGAAGATCCGGGCCAGAATCCAGACGATGGACGGCGAGCAACTGGCGTGGATGTACGTGCTCGACGCCTACGAGGGCGGCTATCCGTCGCTGCACTACCTAGGGGTGATCGCCGATGCGGCCGAGGCGGCCGGAGCACCGCGCGACTACGTCGAGCGCCTGCGCGAGCACCCAACCCGGCAAGCAGAAGCAAACTGACCCCCACCCCCACCCCCAACCCCCCGTCATTTCGTCCAGAATCCGGGCCAACTGGATCGATAATGTCCGAAATGTCGGAAAGAATGGTCACTTCATCCTGGAGGAGCGAGCGTGCGGTCGCGCTAGAAGTCGCCGCCTCCGCCGAAA
>WLOY01000208.1 GCA_009699015.1 Actinomycetota bacterium
ACAAGGCAGAGGAGATCGTCGTTGGCTGCTGCTAGATCGGCACCGTAGGGCGCCCGATAAGGCCCAAAACTTCGGATGCCTTCAGGGGGATATCGGCATGAGATCGCCGCGGCGTGCGCATCCGCGCTGGATTCGATGTACGGGAAGATGATCCCCTCGGCGCCCGCATCCAGTGCCCGTTGGGCACCGGAATTATCGCCGAATGGCACCCGCACCAACGGCGTAACCTGGTGAGTGCGCAGGACCATGCACATTTCCGGCAGATCGCGATACGTGGCGAGGCCATGCTGCAGGTCAATGAACACCCAGTCGAACCCAGACTTGGCTACCTGCTCCACGCCGAACGGATGTGGCAGGGCTATGGCCGTGCCGAAGGCCGTCGTGCCGGCTCGAAGCATCGACCTCAGCCGGCCCCTGTGCTGGCCGGTCATGTGCCCGCACCTTGCATATTCCGACCTGGGATCGACGCGATCAATTGCTTCGTGTACTCATGCTGGGGGTTGTCAAACACCTCTTGAGTCAGACCTGATTCCACAAACGCTCCATCCTTCATGACGTAGACCCGATTGGTCAGATACCGAATAACACCAAGATCGTGCGACACGAGCGCAATCGACAGCCCGTCACCCAAGAGCCCTTGGAACAGGTTCAGCAACTGCGCCTGGGCGCTTTGGTCAATTGCTGACGTCGGCTCGTCAGCGATGAGAATCTCAGGATGGGCGGAAAGCGCTCGAGCAACGCTCACCCGCTGTCGCTGCCCACCAGACAGTTGCCGAGGCTTCTTCCCCGCATCGCGCTCGCTGATACCCATCTGGCCGAGTAGCTCAAGACTCAGCCGATTCGACTCGGAACGCGAGTGCTCCCCGTGGAATTTCACGGCCTCCGCGACCGTCGAAAGTGCGGTGATGCGCGGATTGAGGCTGCCATATGGGTCTTGGAACACCATTTGCACCAGTCGCCGCTTGTCGCCGCGATAGGCCTTGCCTCGTTGATAAATCGACTCATCACCGAAGAGCACCTCCCCTTGATCTGGTTTCTGCAGACCAGCCAGAACGCGCGCCAGCGTGGATTTTCCGCTGCCGGACTCCCCCACGATTCCGATCGCCTCTCCGGCATTGATGTGCAAGGAGACATCACGGACCGCACGTACTGCACGGGAACCAGAACCAAAGGTCACACAAACCTGACGAGCCTCAATCAGCGCATCACTCACTTGCTGCTCCTAACAGGCTGGCATGAATACACGCACTCCAATGCTCCGGTTCGACCTCCAAGAGCGGCGGACTCGCGCCTACTCGGCAATCGTCCTGCGCGAATTCGCATCGCTCGCAGAAGCGGCACCCACTCGGCCATTCGCCTACCCCAGGCGGGTTTCCTCTGATCGTCATCAACTCGCTACCCGGAGCTGCCAGCTCGATGCGTGCGCGATTCAACGCGATCGTGTAGGGATGACGAGGGTTCCGTGCGACCGCCTCGACCGACCCAACCTCGACACATGTACCTCCATGCATCACGACGAGTCGATCGCAGACCTCGTCGATCAGAGCGAGATCGTGGGACACGAGCACCACAGACATGTTGAACTCTGTGCGAATCTCCCGCAGCAGTTTCATGATCTCCGCCTGGACTGTGACGTCCAGACCGGTCGTCGGCTCGTCGGCGAGGATGATGTCGGGATCCTGAGCCAGCGCGGCCGCAATCATCACGCGCTGTCGCATCCCGCCTGAGAGCTGGAATGGATACTGGTCGTACACGACCTCAGGCCGCCGGATGTGCACGAGGTCGAGCAGTTCCATCGCCCGCTTGCGCGCGTCACGCTCCGTCCGGTTGCGATTGCATCGAACCGCTTCGACGAGTTGGCCGCCGATCGTCATGACCGGATTCGGCCCCGTCAGCGCGCTCTGTGGCACGTAGCCGATTCGGTTGCCGCGCACACTGCGCCAACGGCGTTCGTCGATCTTCGCAAGATCCATTCCGTCGAACATGATCGTGCCGCCGAAAATAGTCGCGCTTCGGCGCTTCAAGGTGCCGATGAGGCTTCGACACACCATCGTCTTGCCCGACCCGGATTCGCCAACAAGTCCGAGGATCTCCCCCCGGCGAATATCGAAGTCCGCTGAGTCGACGAGAATCAGGCGATCCGCCCTCGTGCGCTGGATCCCTATCACCAGATCACGGATTTCAACGAGTGCATCAGATGGTGATTCTGTGACAGTGACTGTGCTCATGATTTCACATCCCGATCGCGCCGCGTGACTCCCTCGGCAATAAAGGACAGTGCCACCCCGGCCCAGCACAGCGCTAGGCCAGGAAAGACGACCGGCCACCAGGCCATCTGCAGCGTTGGCCGACCATCGCTGATCATTGCTCCCCACTCCGGGGTCGGCGGTTGTGCGCCAAGCCCAAGGAAGGACAGGCTGGCAATGAGCAGGATGACGAGAATGAGATCGCTCAGACCGTAGGCGGTGGTCTCTGACGAGACATTCGGAACAAGGTGCTTGAAGAGGATTCGCGGCTTGGAGTAGCCCTGGGTCTGCGCCGCTTCGATATAGCCCTGCTGCTTGACGACCTGAGCTCGTGTTCGAGACAGGCGGGCATAGCGGGCCCAGTTCGTCAGTGAAAGCGCGATGACAACACTCTGCAGTCCTGGGCCAAGGATCGCGATGAGCGCGATGGCCAGGACCAGCAGCGGAAAGGCGTTGATGCCATCGATGACTGAGCCGACGACTGCATTGAGTTTCTTGCTGCGACTCATTGCGAGGCCAATGCCGATGATGGTCCCCAGCGTGAAGGGGATGATGACTCCGAGAAATGCCACTCCGAGATCGAGGTACACCGACGAGAAGACCCGTAGGAACACGTCCCGGCCCAGACCATCCGAGCCGAAGAGGAACGTGCTCGAAGGTGGCATGAAGGGCATGTCGACCGACTGATCAGACTCATACGGCGAGAGAAGAGGCACCAGGATCCCCATGAGGAGCAGGACTCCCAGCATGGCTCCGCCGACGATCATTCCGATGGTGCCGTCCTTCAGACGACGAGCCTGCTTTGCCTTCGGCGGCGTGCCCTTGACATCGAACCAGTCTGCTGCGCCTGCTTCTACGAGGGTCATGTCAGCTTCACCCTTGGATCGAGAATGCTGGCCACGATGTCGCCGAGCAGACTGAGGAATACCACGAGGATGCCGAACACCAAGATGATGCCCTGAACGACGGGGTAATCACGCATATTGACCGCCGTCACCAATTCTCGGCCGATACCGGGTAGGGCGAAGATCGACTCCAGGATCACCGTGGACCCGACCATGACGCCCATCATGTAGCTGAGCAACACCACGGTCGGCGCAAGTGAAGGCCGCAGCACGTAGAACCAGAAGAACCGATACGACTTCACCCCGCGGATAACTCCGGTTTCCACGAACTCCTCGTCCAAGGTGTCCAAGATCGAGCTGTAGAGCACGCGGGACAGCACTGGGACAAGCACGACGCAGTTGACCAGCGCGGGCAGCCAGAGGTAGTGAAGATTCGCTGGGAAACCGGGTTCATAGCCGAAGATGGGAGCGATTCCCCAGATGAGGCCGAACTGGTAGAGCAGGAGCAGCGCCACCAGGAACGAGGGCAGTGCGAGCCCAATGGCAGTGAGGGTCCGGAAGACATATGGCAGTGCGGGGATACGCACAAGTGCGATGAACACTGCCAGAGGGATCGAGATGATCATCGTCATGGTCACGGTTAGCCCAATGAGCCAGAGCGTGACCGGCAGATTGGTCTTCAGCATCTCCGTCACCGGAACACCGGAGAGCAACGAGGTTCCCAGATCACCTTGGGTAAACGCCCAAACGTACTTCCAGAACTGGGTGATTGGATCCACATCCAGTCCGAGTTGGGTGCGGAGAGCTGCCACGGTTTCCGGGCTGGCCTCACCACCAAGAGCCGCTGAAACCGGGTCTCCCGGGGCCAGGCGTATCAGCATGAAGGCGACGACCATGACCCAGAAGGCAACGATCACCGCACGACCGGTTCGGCGCAGGATCCTCTCCCAGACGGGCTGTGGTCTGGGACCGTCTTGGGTTGATTCCGCAGCGACATCTGTTACGTCCGCTGGTGGCATTGACACCGACACCTGAGTTGTTCCTTTCTCGATATTTGACCGTCATGGGTCACTTCGAACGTCGCACCCAACGATGAGGTGTGCGGGTCGGCCTTCACCGACCCGCACACCAGACCGATCACACGAGTGACTAGCCCGTCGCTCCTGTGTTGAAGCCAGCCGGTCCCCGCTGACTGCTGATAAGTGGAGTCGTGGCCACGTATAGCCACTCACCGGGGATGGTCGCCTGAAGCAGGCCGACAGGGAGTCGTGACCCGCTGATGACCGCTCGGTCCGCGACCGGAACGTGAACCGAATTGCCGTAGGCCGCTCGGTTCGCGGCAGCCAAGAGCGTCTTGGCCGAGGTCGGGTTCATCGCCGAACCCAGCTGATCGATGGCAGCGATCACAACCTGATCGTTCACCTTCGACCAACTCTGCCAAGCTCCGCCGATGCCAAACCAGTTCGCGAGCTGCAGGTAGGGAGTTGGTGCATTGTTCCCCGAGAACATCATCTCGTACTTGCCTGCGTTCATGTCGGCAATAGCAACAGTGTCCTGCTTCACCGTGATGTTCGCGATGATGCCGACCTTCGCAAGATCCTGAGCCATGATCTGTGCTGACTCAGCCCATGCGGGACGCGCCCACACTGTCATGTCGAAGCTGAACCCACTCGGGTTTCCGGCTTCTGCAAGAAGCTTCTTCGCCAGGACGAGATCCTGCTTGCCCTGATTCGGTAGCACGCACTGGTGGTACGGGTTGCCCTTGATGAATGTCTGGGCGCACGAAGGCAGCACGGTTCCGAAGAACGCAATCTTCGACACCCTCGATCGGTCAATGGCCGCCGAGATTGCCTGGCGGTTCTTGACGTTCTGCAACGCCGAATCCGTCTTGGCCATGTTCGTTGTCAGCTGGTAGGTGCCCGGGAGGGCATGCGCCCACCACTTGATGGTGTTCTTGTCAAGATCCTGCACACCCTGATAGGCGAGGTCGAACACGTAATCAACCTGCCCCGACTGCAATGCGAGTTTCCTCGTCGCCGCATCCGGG
>WLOY01000209.1 GCA_009699015.1 Actinomycetota bacterium
ACAACGAGGTGCCCGCCGGCATCGACAACTGCAACCGACACGAGGGCGCCGGAGGCCACCGCGGAACGGCGAGCCGCCTCGGCCATGCGCTGACCGAGGGCGAGATCAATCTCGAACCGGTTCACGCGCGCCACTGCCGCGCCGCCTTTCGCATCCGGTCGTGCATGCCACCCATGGCGACGGCTCCACGGAGAAGGACCTTCGGGAATTTGCAGACCACGGTGTAGTTCGTGTCGACCACATTTGCAATCGGGGTGAGGGCCGCCTGCGACACGAGTTGGTAGGAGTCGATGACGCTCATGCCGGTGAGCTCGGCCACCCACAGCACCATCTGCTGGTGCGAGATGCGGAAGGCGTCCTCGAGCGGGCGGGCTGAGCCGGTGGTCATGAGGTACTCGTCACTCTCGATCCGCGGCCAAGCGACATGGCTGCCCCTCACGACGTCGACGATGGCGACAGTGTCCATCGCGCACTCGACCGCGACGCCACAGGTTTCGCCCTCGCCCTGGCGCGCATGCCCATCACCGAGGCTCAGCAGGGCACCTTCGACATTGACCCCGAGGTAGCAGGTGACGCCGGCTCGCATCTCCGGGGTGTCCATGTTGCCGCCCCAGTCGCCGGGCGCGAGCGATGAGCGAACCTCGCCGAGGGCAGGTGCCACGCCCACGGTGCCGTGCATCGGGTCGAGCGGAAGGCTCGCGGTAAAGGGAGTGTCGGCGGCGACGTAGCGAACGACGGACTCGGCGAGGTCGATCTCGTAGATCCACGTGCGTTCGAGGAGTGGCCCGTGCAGCATTGCCGTGACCGGGGTGGCGGTGAGGGAGCCGAAGAAGGGCACGGTCGAGCTGACCCCCCATGCCTCGCGCGGTGTGATCGACACGAAGTGCACGGCCAGGGTGTCGCCGGGCGCAGCGCCCTCGACGTAGAACGGGCCGGACTGCGGGTTGAGCATCCGTGGATCGCACACATTGCTCGCCATGTCGGATGTCGACTTCACTCGACCGCCGAAGCAGTCCATGGTCCAGGTCGACAGGACGCTTCCCGGCCGGATCGACGCAACGGGAGCGACCCCGCCGAAGGTGTACGTGAGTGTTGCCGGGTCGGCCTCGACATCAGGTTCCCAGCGGAGAACGGACGGTTCGGTCACGATTGCCTCCGATCAATGAGCGGTACCGGAACAGCTCGATTCATGCGATGAGGGGTGCAGCGCCCGAAAGCAGTGCACCCCTCATCGGTCGGGACTCAGATGCTAGACGCGCTCGTGCGCCTCTTCGATGGTGGTGCGTCCGATCTCCTGGTAGATCGCCGGCTTGGCTGCGCGCACGTAGAGCGCATAGACGACACCGATGACGAGCAGGCCGACGACGTAGTACGGCATGTACTGGAAGACGAGGCTGTCCGCGGCCAGGCCGGCTGCGAAGTTGCGGTTCGTCCACAGGAGGTAAAGCGCGAAGAGCATGCCGAATGCTCCGATGATCGGGGCGATCATCGTGGTGATGATGTTGCCCTTGTGCACCTTCTTGACCCAGAAGAACCAGATCACCGCGATGGAGGTGATGGTCTGGACGATGAGGATGAGCGCGGTGCCGATGAGGGCGAGCAACCCGTACACGTTCACGTAGGGGATGAGCTCAGGAGTGGCGACACCCTCGACGTAGACATTCGTGAAGAGGATGAACGCAACGCAGAGAACGAGGGTGATGGCGCTCTGCACGAAGGACGCCGTCGCTGGCGAGCCGTGCTTGACGTTGACCTTGCCCACTGAATCGCGCATCCATGCCCATGCGCCCTCGCGACCCATCGCGTAGATGTAGCGCGACGCCGCATTGTGGAAGGCCATGGCGCAGGCGAAGGATCCGACGACGACGAGGAGCTTGTAGACATTCATGAGGAGCGATCCAAGATTCGCATCGACGAGGTTGAGCCACAGGTCGACTGGAGCGGCACCGGCCGACACCTCGACTGAGGTGGCTGCGCCGTTGCCGACGACGACCATCCAGGACATGAAGGTGTAGAAGAGGCCGAGCCCGACCACAGCGATCATCGTCGCGAGCGGGACATTGCGCTTGGGGTTGCGCGACTCCTCGCCGTACACGGCGGTGGTCTCGTAACCGACCCATGACCAGAAGGCGAAGAAGATGCCGATTGCTGCTGCGCCGGCTGCGACACCGGTGCCGAAGGCGCCCTCGGTGAGGCTATTGAAGGCGTTCTGCGGGAGCACGGTGTCAGCGGTCATGAAGCCGTCCGGTCCGCCCTTGAACAGCACCGAAACACCAAGCGCTCCGAGGAGCAGGACCTCGGCCACGAGGGTGATGCCGAGGACTGCCGCCGCCAGGGTCACGGAGAAGTAGGTGAGCAGGGCGATGACGACGATGCCGACGATCGCGATGATGAGCCAGTTCACGTCGAGTCCGAGTGGCAGGAAGACGTACTGCGACGCGAAGTACGAGAAGCCGCCGATGAGGGATGCCTCAAAGACGATGTAGGCGACCGCTGCGAGCAACCCGGAGGCCATGCCCCAGATCTGGCCGAGGCCCTGGGAGATGAAGCCGTAGAAGGCTCCCGCGGTCGTGACGTAGCGGGCCATGGCGACGAAGCCGATGGTGAAGATGGTGAGGACGATCGTCGCGAACAGGTATCCACCTGACACGCCGATGCCGTTGCCGTAGCCGACAGCGATCGGCACGTTGAAGCTCATGGCGGTAATTGGCGCGGCATTTGCCACGGCCATGAACAGGACTCCGACGAGCCCGACGGCGCCGACCTTGAGGCGAGCTGCATCGGCGGGGTTGACTCTGTGGTCACCTGGGAGGGCTACTGGCCCGTCCTCAACGTTGCTGGTAGTCATGAACCATCCCTCCGGAAAAGGTCCCGCGTGATGCGGGTCACATGGCCCGGAGTATTGCGGTTCAGTGAAGCGGAGACAAGCATTTTCACGAAATTCGGTATAAAAAATGCCGGACCGAAACATGGATCATCGGGTAATCACGATTTTAAAGGTATTGATTTGGTCTAATTAATCGGTATGATCCGGTTGTGACTCGGGAGACTGACGACGACGGAGCGCTCGCGGATGCCCCACCCGCCTTCGACTACGGCCTGTTCTCGTTCGCGTCGAAGGCCGAGGTCCTCGAGAAGGCCAAGGAGTACTGGAATCCGGGCAAGACCCAGTTCTGGATCGACTCCGGCGTGCCGCTCGTCATCGATCGGCGCGAGGAATACTTCATCTACGACATGTCGGGCAAGCGTCTCATCGACGCCCACCTCAACGGCGGCACCTACAACCTCGGCCACCGAAATCCCGAGGTCGTCCAGGCCATCACGATGGCGATGCAGCACTTCGATATCGGAAATCATCACTTCCCGGCGCTGGCCCGCACCGCGCTCGCCGAAGCGCTCATCGCGTCGGCCCCGGCCGGTCTCACGAAGGTGATTTACGGTTCCGGCGGTGGCGAGGCGATCGACATCGCGCTCAAGACGGCCCGGCACACCATGAAGAAGCGCAAGATCGTGTCGATCGTGAAGGCTTATCACGGGCACACCGGCCTGGCAGTGGGCACCGGAGACGACCGCTTCTCGAAGATGTTCCTCTCGGACCAGCCGGAGGACTTCCCCCACGTGCCCTTCAATGACCTCGACGCAATGGAGGACGCCCTTCGCGGGCGCGATGTTGCCGCCGTGATCATGGAGACCATCCCCGCGACCTACGGATTCCCGTTGCCCGAGCCGGGCTACCTGCGCGGGGTGAAGGCCCTGTGCGAGCGGTACGACGCCCTCTACATCGCTGACGAGGTGCAGACCGGGCTCATGCGCACCGGTGAACTCTGGGCGATCACGAAGGACGGCATCGAGCCCGACATCATGGTTACCGGAAAGGGCATCTCCGGAGGGATGTACCCGATCGCCTGCGTCCTGGTGAACGAGCGGTCAGCGGGCTGGCTCACCGAGGACGGCTTCGGGCACATCTCGACGTTCGGCGGCGCTGAACTCGGCTGTATTGCGGCACTGAAATCCCTCGAGATCTGCTCCCGACCCGAGACCCGATCGATGGTGCACTACATCGCCGACTTCATCGGGCAGCGGCTGCGCGATATCCAGTGCACCTACCCCGACTGGTTCACCGGCATCAGGCAGAACGGCGTCATCTTCGGCCTGGAGTTCAACGACCCGCAGGGCGCCAAGCTCGTCATGCGTCACCTCTACGAGAACGGGGTGTGGGCGATCTTCTCGACCCTCGACCCGCAGGTACTCCAGTTCAAGCCGGGCATTCTCATGAAGCCAGAGCTCGCGGAGGAATTGCTCGATCGCACAGAGGTCGCGATCGGCAAGGCATGCCACGAGGCAATGGGCGCGAACAGGGGTCGGCGATGAGCCTGCAGACGATGACCGACATGCCGCTGGAGCCGGCTGGAGTCCCACGCGGCCGCGCGATGGTCGAGCGTGCTGACTGGGCAGCGCGAGCCTTCGCACGTTTCGACGCCGCGACCGTGCATCGCATCGCCAAGGCGGCCGCTGAGGCAGGCGCAGCGAGCGCACGCCGTTTCGCGGAGGAGGCAGTGGCCGAAACCGGATTCGGTGTCGCCGAGCACAAGTACCTGAAGAACATCGCATGCTCGTCCGGACTTTGGACCATGTACGGCGACGAGGACTTCGTGAGCCCGCGGGTGCTCGACGGCCGAAAGATCGTTGAAATCCCTCGTCCCGCCGGGGTCGTGCTCGCGCTCACCCCGTCGACGAACCCGGTCGCGACCACGTACTTCAAGATCCTCGCCTGCCTCATGACCCGCAATGCGGTGATCATCAGCCCGCACCCCTACGCCAAGCAGGTGAGCGCCGATGCTGCACGGGTCATGAGCGAGGCCGCTGTCGCCGCTGGTGCGCCCGATGGCTGCATCCAGGTCGTCGAGGAACCGTCCATCCCCCTCATCAACGCACTCATGACCGATCCGAGGGTCGCCGTCATCCTCGCCACCGGCGGCTCCCCAATGGTCCGATCCGCGTACAGCAGCGGCAACCCGGCAATCGGAGTCGGCCCCGGAAACGTGCCGGTGCTCATCGACGCAACCGCCGACCCCAAGGCGGCAGCCCGGCGCATCA
>WLOY01000021.1 GCA_009699015.1 Actinomycetota bacterium
GGTCGGCCACTGCGAGAACCGCGTCGATCGAGTCCTTCTTCGCCACTTCGACGAAACCGCAGGTGTTGACGAGCACAGCCGACGCATCGCCCGGGTCGTCGACGAGCTCCCAGCCCGCCGCCGTAAGCCGGCCGGCGAGCTCCTCGGAGTCGACCTCGTTTCGGGCGCAGCCCAAGGTGACGATGGCGACGGTCTGCGGATGCTTCACCCCGACAGCCTACGGACTCAAGGAGCGGAAGGCGGCATCCCTATCTGGATCTCGAATTCGACGAGGATGGGCACCGCATCGGTCCGCAGGGCTTTGGCGAGCGACCTGATCTGACCGCGGGCGTAGGTGACTCCGCCGCAGTACGAGAAGTCATCGTGCTCGATCGCCATGATGATCGACGCACGGATCTTTGTCTGGTCGGCGAGGTCGTCGACGGTGAGGCCCGCAGCGACACGCGCCTGCTGCAGCCTCTCGCCCACAGACACCGGCGCCAACCCTTCATTGCTGAATGTGTCCGAAGAATATCGAGCGCGGGGACGCAACGATGCGAGAACTGATGTTTTCATTCGGGATTCTCCTTTACTCTCCACGCAGGAGTGAGATGAGTTGCGGAAGTTCTTCAGGTGACATGAGCACCTCGCGAGCCTTCGAGCCCTCGGACGGGCCCACGACCCCGCGTGACTCCATGATGTCCATGATTCGACCGGCCTTCGCGAAGCCGATGCGGAGCTTGCGCTGCAGCATCGAGGTTGACCCGAACTGGGTCGAGACGACGAGCTCTACCGCCTGCAGCAGGATGTCGAGGTCGTCGCCAATGTCGGCATCGACCTCCTTGGCGCTCACTGCAGGGACCGTCACCTCCTCGACGTAGGCCACCGAGGTCTGGCTCTTGCAGTGGGCGACGACAGCCCTGATCTCGTTCTCGGAGATGAACGCGCCCTGGATTCGCATGGACTTGTTCGCGCCCATGGGCAGGAACAGCCCATCGCCCTGCCCCACGAGCTTCTCGGCCCCCGGCTGGTCGAGGATGACGCGGCTGTCGGCAAGGCTCGACGTCGCAAATGCCAGGCGGCTTGGCACATTCGCCTTGATGAGGCCGGTCACGACGTCGACACTCGGGCGCTGCGTCGCGAGCACGAGGTGAATGCCGGCCGCGCGCGCAAGCTGAGTGATGCGCACGATCGACTCCTCGACGTCGCGCGGGGCGACCATCATGAGGTCCGCGAGCTCGTCGACGATGACGAGGAGATACGGGTAAGGCCGCATGACCCGTTCGCTGCCGGGCGGGGCGCTGAGCCGGCCGGAGCCCACCGCCTTGTTGAAGTCATCGACATGGCGGAAGCCGAACAGTGCGAGGTCGTCGTACCTGCGGTCCATCTCGGCCACGACCCATTGGAGAGCATCCGCCGCCTTCTTCGGATTCGTGATGATCGGCGTGATGAGATGCGGGACGCCTTCATAGGACGTGAGCTCGACCCGCTTCGGGTCGACGAGGATCATCCGGACCTCATCCGGCGTCGCCCTCATGAGGACCGAGGTGATGAGCGAGTTGATGCAGCTCGACTTTCCTGCTCCCGTTGCTCCCGCAACGAGGATGTGCGGCATCTTCGCGAGGTTGGCGCACACGAATCCGCCCTCGACGTCCTTGCCGAGCGCCGCCACCATCGGGTGCTGCTCGCCCGTCGCGGCGCTGCTGCGAAGCACGTCGCCGAGGAGCACGAGCTCGCGGTCGGTGTTCGGGATCTCGATGCCGATGGCCTTCTTCCCCGGGATCGGGCTGAGGATCCGGACGTCGGCGCTCGCCACCGCGTAGGCGATGTTCTTGCTCAGGGCGGTGACCCGCTCGACTTTCACGCTCGGACCTAGCTCGATCTCATAGCGGGTCACCGTCGGTCCGCGCATGAATCCGGTCACCTGGGCATCGATCCCGAACTGCTCCATCACCTCGGTGAGGGCCTGCACGACCAGGTCGTTCGCTTTCGTCGCGGTCTTGTGCGCGGGACCGGTGTTGAGCAGCGCCATGTCCGGCAGCACGTACATGCCACTGCCGGTGAGCGGCAGTTGCTCGGCCTTTCGGCGCGGCGCGCGCTCAGGGGCGGGCGGGCCCTTGACGACCGCCACTGTCTCCTGGCGGCCCGGATGCACCGCGGGGACCCTCAGTGCGCGATCGAGGTCCTGCTGCACCCGCGCGAAGTCGTCGGCACGCTCCTGCTCCGCGAGGAGTTCGCGCTCGAGTCGCTCCCGTTCGAGTTGCTCCTCGAGCATCCGCTCCTCGCGCTCGATCGCCTCCCGGTCCGCTGAGGCCCGGGCCATCTGCTCCAGCACGGACGAGTCCCCGGCAACCTGCTCGGTCCGCCGGAGCGCGCTTTCAAGGTCAATCGGCAGGCCTGCCTGCTGGACTCCGTACATGAGCGCAGCGGCAGGGTGGAGTTCGCCATCGATGACGGGGTTGACGAACGGCTCGTCGCCGGCGAGTCTGCGCGGCTGCCTCGCACGCTCGTCCTCGTAGTCGAACCCTTCGCCGTCCTCATCGTCGTAGTCGTCGTATTCGTCGTCGAAGCGGTCCTCGTATTCGGCTTCGCTGCCATCCCGGTCCCGTCGGCCTCCGACGAGCAGGGAAACGCCGTCTCGCAGGATCGGAAGCGAGGTGCCGGTCACGATGAGCAGTCCAAAGGCGAGCAGGAGGACGAGGATGAAGCCGGCCACGACTGGCCCGATCGCCGCGACGATCGGGGCAGTGACGAGCCATCCGACGAGTCCCCCGCCGGCGGACATGGCCGCAGACCCGTCGCTCGGCGTCGATGCGCCGCGCGCGAGGTGCCATAGGCCGATGATCGAAAGGAGCAGGGCCCCGGTGCCGATGACCCATCGACCGGTGGACTTGCGGTCCTCCGGGTGGCGCAACGTTCGCCAGGCCAGCGCCAGGAAGGTCAGGGGAATGATCCATTCGAGGGTGCCGACCAGGGTTACCCCGGCCATCGTCGTCCACTGAACGAACCAGCCCTCGACCCCGAACCACATCCCAGCAGCAAGGATGCCGGCCACCGCGATGAGTGCGAGCGCCGTTCCGTCGCGCCGCTCCTCGGGCTCGAGGTCGCTGGCCCCACTGCCGATGCCTCGGGCGATTGCCCCGAATCCGTGGGCAAGGCCCAGCCACAGGAACCGCACGCCTCGTCCGAGGGCGCGGAAGAGCCGGACGAACAGCCCGCCGTTTGAGCGTCGGGCACCGGTCGTTCGCTTCACGGGCTTGCGCGGAGCGGTCCTCGACGTTCCCCGCGTGGATCCGGCTGCAGAGGTCCGAGCGGTGGCCCGGGTGGGGGCAGTGCGCGATGTTGTGGCCCGCGTCGGGGACTTCTTCGCAGGCACCCTCCCCGCCGGGGCCTTCTTGGCCGGAGCCTTCTTGGCCGGGGCCCTCTTCGGCGCCTGACTCGATGACGTCCGCTTGCGGGGGGTCGCGGACGTGCGTGCCGCTGCCGGTTGGGCAGTGCGCGAGCGCGACGGAGCAGGAGGACGGGAAGCCATGCCGGTCAGCGTACCGACGAACCCCTTCCGTACCGTTCGTCACACGCGTCACACGCGTGCGTGTCGCGGAGATTCTTTCCCGGCTCGGTCAGGCCTCGACGATGACCGGGACGATCATCGGCTTGCGTCGATGGGAGGTGCTCACCCACTTGCCGACCGCGCGCCTCACCCGCTGCTGGAGCTCGTAGGTGTCCGTCACGCCGTCGGCGAGCGACTCCTCGAGGATGACGCGGACCCGCCCGACGACCTCGTCGAATGCCTGCTCGTCGAGTCCAAGGCCCCGTGCATGGATTTCCGGTCCCGCAACCACCTTCGACTCGATCATGTCGACCGCAGCCACGATGGAGATAAAGCCCTCCTCGCCGAGCATCCGCCGGTCCTTGAGCGCGGCATCGGTCACCCCTCCGACGCTCGCCCCGTCGACGTAGACCAGCCCCACCGGAACGTATCCGACGATCGAGGCGCGCCCGTCGACAAGATCCACGACGACCCCATCGTCAGCCAGGATGATCCGGTCGAGATCGATGCCCACGCTGTGCGCAATCTCGGCATTCGCGCGCAGGTGGCGCCACTCGCCATGGACGGGAATCACGTGGCGCGGCTTCACGATGTTGTAGACGTAGCGGAGCTCGCCTGCTGAGGCATGACCTGAGACGTGGACGAGGGCGTTGCCCTTGTGCACGACGTTCGCCCCGAGCTTCGCGAGTCCATTGATGACCCGGTACACCGAGTTCTCATTGCCGGGAATAAGCGAGGAGGCCAGGACGATCGTGTCCTTCGGCCCGACGCTGATCGCGTGATCGCGATTGGCGATCCTCGAGAGCACGGCCATCGGCTCGCCCTGCGATCCCGTGCAGATGAGCACGCTCTCATCGTCAGGCATCCCATTGAGTTCCTCGACGGTCACGATGGTGCCACCCGGCACCTTGAGGTAGCCGAGGTCGCGTGCGATCCCCATGTTGCGGACCATGGAACGCCCGACGAAGGCAACCTTGCGGCCGTGGAGCCCAGCCATTTCGATCACCTGCTGGATGCGATGCACATGCGAGGCGAAGGACGCCAGGATGATGCGCCCCTCGGCCCGCAGGAAGACCGCATCGAGCACCGGGATGATGTCGCGCTCGCTCGGCACGAAGCCCGGCACCTCTGCGTTCGTGCTGTCGACGAGGAGGATGTCGACTCCGGCATCGCCGAGGCGGGCGAACCCGTTGAGGTCGGTGATCCGGCCGTCGAGCGGCACCTGGTCCATCTTGAAATCGCCCGTGTGGAGCACGACCCCTGCCGCGGTCGTGATGGCCACCGCCATAGCGTCCGGGATTGAGTGGTTCACCGCGAGGAACTCGACGGAGAACGGCCCGAGCCTTTCGACCTGGCCAGCGACCACGTCAAGGGATCGCGCCTTGATTCGATGCTCCTTGAGCTTCGCCTCGAGGAAGGCGAGCGTCAGCCGCGAGCCGAGGAGCGGAATGTCCTGCCGCAGCCTGAGCAGGTAAGGCACGGCACCGATGTGGTCCTCGTGGCCATGCGTGAGCACGATCGCCTCGACATCGTCGAGCCGGTCCCTGATCGGGCCGAAGTCCGGGAGGATGAGGTCGATCCCCGGCTGGGTCTCCTCGGGGAACAGCACGCCGCAGTCGACGATGAGCAACCGGCCGCCGAATTCGAAGACCGTCATGTTGCGGCCGATCTCGCCGAGTCCGCCTAGAGCGAAGATCCTCAGCGCACCGGGTGCGAGCTCGGGGGGAGCGGAGAGTTCGCCGTGGATCACGCGATGAACCCGCGCACTCGTCCGGCCGCGAGGTCACGGCGCAGAACTGCGCGCTGGTCTTCGGTCGCATCGACGAGCGGCAGCCTCACCGGCCCGCCCGGCAGCCCCTGGTCCGCGAGGGCCGCCTTCACGGTGATGACACCCTGCGTGCGGAACACCCCCGAATACACCGGCAGCAGTTCTCGGTTCAATCTGATCGCCCCCTGTACGTCGCCGGCCCAGAACGCCTCGGCCATCGTCTTGAGCCGGTCTCCCACGAGGTGACCGACAACTGAAATCATTCCGCAGGCGCCGATCGACAGGAGCGGCAGATTCAAGACGTCGTCACCCGAGTACCAGGCGAGGTCGGTCCGGGCCATGCCCCATTGGGCCGCCTCGAGGTCGCCCTTCGCATCCTTGTTCGCGATGATGCGAGGGTGCTCCGCGATCCGGACGAGCGTGTCCGTCTCGATCGCCACGCCCGTGCGCTTGGGGATGTCGTAGACCATCATCGGCAGGTCGGTTGCATCGGCGATCGCGTGGAAATGCCGGATGAGGCCCTCCTGCGGCGGGCGGTTGTAGTACGGGCTCACGGCCATCACGGCGTGCGCCCCCACCTCGAGCGCGCTGCGAGCGCTGTAGACCGAGTGCGCGGTGTCATTGGACCCGACCCCCGCCACCACGGTCGCCCGGTCGCCGACGGCCTCGACGACCGCCCGCAGCAGTTCGGTGTTCTCCTCGTCAGTGGTCGTCGCCGACTCGCCGGTCGTGCCGTTGACGACGAGGCCGTCGTGCCCCAATTCGTCGACGAGGTAGGTCGCGAGCCGCTGGCCGCCAGCGGTATCGAGCGACCCATCCTCGAGGAAGGGCGAGATCATCGCCGTGAGCATCACGCCGAAGGGCGCATGGGGAGTTACCGGTCCGGGCATGAATACAGGCTACTGCGTCATGGTGCAACGCGACCGCCCGCTACGAACGCTGCCTGGGTTATGGGCATCAGGCGGGCCCACTCCGCCTCGTAGGCCTCCGCAACCATCTCGATCTCCCGCTGGGGGTACGACGGGTACTGCGAGCCCTCAGCCTTGCGCCGAAGCGACAGGAAGTTCATCATCGCCCGCGCGTTCATCGTCACGTAGGCACTTGAGTAAATCGAGACCGGCAGCACCATTCGGGCCACCTCCCGGGCAACGCCCGCCTGCAGCATCCCCTGATAGGCCTCATAGCTCCGCACGCACGACTCGATCATCGACGATTCGATGAGGTCGTACTGCGCGTCGCTGCCGGGCAGGAACTCGTATGCGCCCGTCTTGCCGACCTGGACGATATTCCGCTCGCGACTTGGTACATAGAAGACCGGCTTGAGCTCGCGATAGCGCCCCGACTCCTCGTTGTAGCTGGCGATCCGGTGTCGCATGTGCTCGCGCCACACGAATATGGGGGCCTGAACGAAGAAGGTCATCGAGTTGTGCTCGAACGGACTCCCGTGGCGCTCGCGCATGAGGTAGCTGATCAGTCCCTTCGCGGACGCCGGGTCTGCGTCGAGGTCCTCGAGGGACTGCTCCCCCGCAGTCGAGACCCGGGCTGCGAACACGACGTCGGCATCGGATGCGCTCGATCGAACGAGTTCGACGGTCATGTCGCTGCGAACGGTGATCGACGGATGCTCAGACACGTCCCGAACACTAACGGGAACCGCGGCACGAGGCCCGGCGGACATCACTGGGAGAATGCCGTCCATGCCCACCGGTGCGCGGCTCGCGCGAACATCCGACGTCGATGACATCGCCGCTGTGCAGGTACGCGCCTGGCATCAGGCGTATGCGGGGGTACTGCCGGAGTCAGTCCTCGCCGATCTCGATCCGATGCATCTCGCCTCCGCGTGGGCAAGCGGGATCCTCAATCCGCCAACCACTCGGCATCGCCTCATCGTCGCGATCGACGGTACGTCGGGGGCCGACACGGTCGTGGGGTACGCGGCGATCGGTCCGAGCTCGGACCCCGACTGCATCGACAACCCCGGGACTGCTGAGCTCCTCGCCCTCGTCGTGGACCCGGACTATGAGCGCCAAGGGCATGGCTCCCGGCTCATGGCCGCCGCCGTCGAGTACCTTCGCGCCGACGGATCGACGGAGGCGAACACTTGGGTGCCCGTCTTGGATGAGCCGCGCAGGGCATTCCTGCTCAGCTGCGGATGGGGGCCGGACTCGGCCTACCGCGATATCGAGGCCGAGGGCCGAATCATCCGCGAAGTCCGACTCGCCACGGTCCTAGGCTGAACCCGGGCCCCCGCCTAGGCGTGAAGGGGCGGCAAGACGGAGGAGGAGCCCTCAGCCCCGCGACGGCCGCGGCCCGCCTCACCGATCGCCGATGACCCTTGGTCACCGGCCATCCGAAAAGCGGGCCAGGCCCGGCGGGCCCCCCGTTCTCGCCGGTGGCCTTATTCCACCGTAAAGCGGGGCCCAATGCCACTCGAACGTGTCCCCAAAGCAGGGGACGCGCTACGACCCCTCCAGCAAGCCGTCACGGTTCGCCTCGGCGTAGAGCTCAGTGCGGGTGCGCGCGGCACGGCCCAGATTGGCGTACTTCACGCGGACTCGATCAAGGTACTCCTTGACCGTGTGCGGAGAGATTCCCATGCGGTGCCCGACAGCGGAAAGCTTGAGCCCGGACGCGTACAGGCGCAGTGCATCGAGCTCCCTGGGACTGAGGTTCGGGGTTCCCACCGCCGCCGCCAGGATGGCCGCAAGGTCAACGGAAAGGTAGAGCTCGCCTCGGGCCACGGTGGCGATCGCCTCGAGCAGCGCGTCGACGGAGACCCGCTTCGGCACGAATCCAAGAGCACCGACCACGAGGGCGGATCGAACCGCCGGCGGGTCCTCGAAGGCACTGATGACGAGGACCTTGGCCCCGGCATCCTGCAACGCCAGGACTCCGTGGCTGACCGAGGTGGACCCGGGGCCGAGATCGATGTCGAGGATGGCCACATCCGGGCTGGCCATGGCGGCGCCGAAGACGCTTCCGCCGCAGTAGACCACCTCGGCCGCAAGGGACATCTGGCCGCTCACGAGGGCCGCTAGGCCCTCACGAACGAGTTCATGGTCGTCGATCACCGCCACCCTGAGCGCAGGCCGCCCGTCGTTGTCAAAACCGGGTGCGCGGCCGTCAGTCATCAGCGTCGGTCATCGGGATCAGCATTCGGGACCCTCCCGCATAACTCGCCTCGAGGATGATCGTGCTGTCAGCAGGATCGGCATCCCACGACAGGCCCTGCACGTCGGCCCCATCAACGACGGCAGCCTGATCGACTGCCGCCACCGCAGCGACAAGCCTCACCATGAGCACTTCACCCTCGCGCCGTGCGCTGAGTCTGGCCGGGACGCCTGGCATTGCGTGGCTGATCGCTCGATTCGCCGAGATCCGCAGGAGAAGAAGCTCTCCGCGGCGCACCCGAGAAGCCTCGGCGATATCGACATCGAGCACGACCCCGCGACGATGCGCACGGATCGCCAACTGCGACGCGAAGGCGTGCAGGGGCCCTGCCGCCGGGTCAATCCGCATGACCGTCCTGATGAAGTGCTCCTCAAGCCCGCACACCGCCCGAACATCTGCCTCATTCGCGTCAATGGAACCCTCGGCGATGGCCTCCAGGAGTGCCGCCGCTGACGACTCGGCAAGGGGCCCGTAGCGCCGGCCCAATGCGCGGATACTCGCCTCGTCGCCCGCAGACGACGCCTCCTCCTTGCCGCGCTGCCTCAAGGCAGCGGCGTACTCGCGATCATTCGCGCGCACGCTTCGGGCGAAGAGCGCCCCGTCGATGATGACCGCGGTTCCGGGCCGGATCAACTCCGCCACCATGTCGCCCTGGGTCAGCAGCCAGGCGGCGAGCGCAGCGATCCATCCCCACCAGGGACCCGTGCCGGCAACGATGAGAAGAAGCGCGACGATCGCCTCGGACGACCAGTCGGACCAAGGGGTCGCCTCACCCTCCCCGAGCCCGATCAACTGGAGGCGGTACACGAGGGGCGCCGCGACGCACACGCCCACCACGAGCACCGGCGGGAGCGTGCCTGCGCGCCCGAACCACACGAGCAGGATCCCGCAGGCGAGCGCGACAGTGAATCCTGCGACCGCGATGCGCGGAAACTCGAAATCCGAGATCGTGAGGATCAACGACAGCAGGCTGAAGACGCCGAATGAGACAAGAACCGGGGCGCCGAGCGCGTTGACGCTCGTCGCGGACTCGCCAAGCACGACTGACGCCCGGGATTCGGGGCTCGTGCTCCACGTCAGGGTCACGCAGGTGCCCTCGCCGATGGCCGAGGTCACACGTGCCTGACCGCCGACATCGCTCATCGCCTCGACGATCGCCGAGCTGAGGCCGAATCTCCACGAAACGCTGGCTGCATCGAAGCCGCTTCCGTCATCTCCCACCTCGATCGTCCAATGGTCCCGTCGGGTCCGCGCGTCGGTCGAGACAGCCACGCTCAGCGTGACCGAGTCGGCGTTGGCGTGGCGCGCAATATTCGACAGCGCTTCGCGAATCGCCACCATCATGGCCCCGTAGGCGGCATCCGGTAGCGGCCGGCCGCCGGCATGCACCCGGATCTCGACGTGGACCCCGACATCGACGAGCGGCTGTATGCTCGCCGCCACGTCGGCCGCCCAGTCACGACTGCCTGTCGTCGGCATGGTGAACACGGCCGAGGCAAGGGTTCGCAGCACGAGTGCGCTCTCCGCGCATCTCGCCCGCATTCGCGATCCACCGTCGGTCGACCTTCCGATGCCACCCCGGGCGATCGCCGTCAGCGTGTTGAGCACCGTTTCATGGAGCAGTCGCTGCTGCTCCTTCATTCGCCGCTGCAATCCGCTGAGTGCCTGCGCCTGCGCCTCAGCGAGCCCAAGGCCAGCACGCGCCCCCTCGGAGCGGCGAGCGGCCGCCAGGAGCCCGCGGCGCGCCCCGACGGCCGCTGCTCCCATTGCGAGGGCATAGGTCGGGTACAGGACCGTGCCCATGCGATCGCTTTCCGAAGGCGCAGCCGGCAAGTCGATCAGCAGGAGCGCAACCTCGACGAGTACCGCCCCGAGGACAACCGGAACGGCGACCACGGTGACGACGAGCAGCCCGGTGAGGGCGCAGGCCAGGTTGACGAGCGACGCACCCGACTGCCAGCCGGCCATGCTCGTCGCGGCGTCAGGGCCGATCGCGGAGTCAGGGGCAATGACCGGGGCGAAGTAGAGGAGCACCGCCCCTGCAGCGAACAGCAGGGCGACGTTCACGATCTGGGCCCGCACCCGCCGGCGCCTGCTCGCGAGCGGACCGAAGGCGGTCAGGACGACCGCGACCCACGTGACGAAGACCCCCGCCAGGAGCGCTGACTCGACCGCCGATCCTTGATTCGTGGGCCACAGGCTCTGGTCCGGAAGCAGCCACAGGCCCTCCCAGACGAGCCCGAGCGTGGCAAGGCCCCGTTCGACCCCCAAAACCGGCGAGGGACGTGGCCGACGCCTGCGGGGCCACCACACTCGAGAAACAAGGCCCAACGCCCGCTCAGTGACCTGCACAGTGACCCGCTCAGTCGAGGACTGCTCATGAGCTGATTCCGGGACTGTGACACCCTGCCGCATGTGGACCTCCCCCCCGCGCGTCGTCGAGCCATCCGCTCCAACGCTCTCGGCATCGGAATCGCCACCGGCGCCTACGGCCTGTCGTTCGGGGCCATCAGCATTGCGAGCGGACTCACAATATGGCAGGCGCAGGCCCTCTCCGTACTGATGTTCACCGGAGCGTCCCAGTTCGCCCTCGTCGGCGTCCTCGGCGCGGGAGGCGGCGTCGCCGCTGCGGTCCTCACCGCGTGGTTCCTCGGCGCCAGAAATGGCCTGTACGCCCTCCACGTCGCGCCGACGCTGCAGCTTCGCGGCTGGCGCCGACTCGCGGCGGCACAGTTGACGATCGACGAGTCCACCGCCATGGCGGTGGCGCACGAGGACACCGCCCCCGCGAGCCGTCACGCCTTCTGGGCCACCGGAATCTCAGTGTTCGTGCTTTGGAACATCGGCACCGGGCTCGGCGCTCTCGGCGCATCCCTGCTCTCCGAGCCGGAGATCCTCGGCCTCGATGCCGCGATTCCCGCAGGGTTCATGGCCCTGCTCTGGCCGCGGCTGAAGGACCGTCTCTCCTGGGCGGTCGCCTGCACGGGTGGGCTCGTCGCACTCGCGCTCATCCCCGTCACCGCTCCAGGGGTCCCGGTCCTCGGCTCTGCGCTCGTTGCCGTCGTGGCCGGCACCTGGGCCTGGCGGCGCGCATGATCTGGCTCGCAATCCTCCTCGGCGCGGCTGGCACCTACCTGGAGAAGCTCATCGGCTTCATCCTGCCCGCAACCGTCCTCGACCGTCCCATCGTGCGCAGCATCGCCGGGCTGCTGCCCGTCGCGCTCCTCGCAGCCCTCGTCATCGTGCAGACCTTCGCCGTCGGACAGGCCGTTGCCGTCGATGCCCGGCTCGCCGGGCTCGCGGTGGCTATCGTGGCGCTCATGCTCCGAGCCCCCTTCCTCGTCGTCATCCTGTCCGCGGCGATCACCGCGGCGCTCCTGCGCGCGGCAGGACTTGCGGCATGAGGCAGGAGCATCCCCGCCCCATCTTCGGCTTCCTGTGGCCGCGTGCAGATCCGCGCGCGCCGGTCGACGAGGGTTACGTCCAGGTCCGCCTCATCCGGGTGCCGAGCCGGGGTCCGATGCGCATCATCCTGCTCGTCGCCGGCACTGTCGGCCTCATGATGCTCACCGGCTCAGCGCTCAGCGCGGCGGTCGGGACCTCGTGGCTGCTCCTGTTTCCGGTCTCCGCGCTCATCGCGACCTACCTCGTCCTCCTCCTGCGCTGCTGGAGCGTCGGCACCTATGTCAACGACGCCGGGATCGCCGTCCAGCGGCTCCTCGGGACCGACTCCGCGAGATGGGCGCAGGTGCGCGACGTCATGGACGAGTCGGGCCTGGTGATCGTCACGCTGCGCGATGGCAGGCGGCTTCGCACCCACATCGACCGGCGGTCACTTGACCTCATCGGTCGGGCAGAGCAATACGACATGGCCAAGCTCGCACTCCAACGCTGGGGCGAGCACCGCTAGACGCCTGTGCTCCTATGTGCTTGCGACCCCGAGATAGCCGTCGAGATAGCCGTCGAGCCCAACCGTGAGGCCTGGATGCGCGGCCACTGCGCGGATGCCGAGCAGGACGCCCGGCATGAACGAGGCCCGGTCCATCGAGTCGTGCCGAATCGTCAGGGTCTCGCCCGGCCCGCCGAAGACGACCTCCTGATGCGCGACAAGCCCCCGGGCCCGCACGGAATGCACATGGACGCCCGCCACCACCGCGCCACGGGCGCCGTCGATGGCCTGCGACGTCGCATCCGGGCCCTCCCCGATGCCGTGCGCCGCCCGAGTCGCGGCGATGATCTCCGCCGTGTGACGGGCAGTTCCCGAGGGCGCGTCGACCTTATCCGGGTGGTGGAATTCGATGATCTCGGCCGACTCGAAGAAGGCAGCAGCCCTCGCCGCGAACTGCATCATGAGCACTGCTCCGATTCCGAAGTTCGGGGCGATCAGGACCCCAACCGAGGGATGCTCCGCACACCATCCGGCCACCGTGGCCAGGCGCGCATCATCGAACCCGGTCGTGCCGACAACGCAGTGGACGCCGCCGGCGATACAACGCTCCAGGGTCGACATCACGGCGTCAGGCGTGGTGAAGTCGACGACGACGTCGCAATCAGCGAGTGCTGCCTGGTCGTCACCGGCATCGACTCCGCACACGAGTTCGCAGTCGGGCGCTTCCCCCACGGCGGCCATGACCGCCATTCCCATTCGCCCACGCGCACCAATGACACCGACTCGAATCACACGCCGACCTTACCGCTGGGAGTGCGCCCGACGGCTGAAGACTGTCGGGCCGGAATCAGATCTCGAAGCTCGTCGCATCCTCGAAGGGCCCGATGACCGCTAGGGTCGGCTCGGCACTGAGCAGGCTCGATGCAATGGACTTGATGTCCGACGACGTGACGGCATCGACCTTGCGCAGCAGTCGATCAATGCTCAACAGAGGGTCGTCATGCAGTTCGGACTTGGCGATACGGGTCATGCGCGCGCCAGTGTCCTCCTGGCCGAGAACGGTGCCGCCTCGAACCTGGCCCTTGCCCCGTGCGATCTCCTCATCGCTCAGGCCGTGTCGCGCCAGCAGTTCCATCTGCTCGCGGCACACCTGTAGGACCGTCGCGACCTTGCCGGGCAGGCAGCCCACGTACAGGCCGAACATGCCATCGTCTGAGAACCCTTGCGAGTAGGCGTAGACCGAGTAGGCGAGGCCGCGCTTCTCGCGGATCTCCTGAAACAGCCTGCTGCTCATGCCGCCGCCGAACGCGGTCGTGAGCACCGCGAGGGCGTACCGGCGATCATCGCTTCGGGTGAATCCCGGGACACCGAGAACCAGGTGCGCCTGCTCAGTGGCCCGGTTCACGACGCGCACGCTCGACCCGTGGGTCCTCGGCCTGCCCTTGCGTCGCGTGGGCGCTACCTCCGCCGAGGCGTCGAGGACGTGCGCGAACGCCTCGCGGACCTGGGCCACCACCGTGGCATGATCGAGGTTTCCCGCTGCCGCCACCACCATCGCCTCGGGGCGGTAGCGCGAGCGGTAGAAGCGGTTGATTGCCGCCCGCGGGATTGCCTCGATTGTCTCGGCAGTACCGAGGATCGGCCGACCGAGTGGCGTATCACCGAGCAGGGCGGCGGCGAACTCATCGTGGACGATGTCGCTCGGATCGTCGTCGTGCATGGCGATCTCCTCGAGGATCACGCCACGCTCGGACTCGACATCGGCAGCGAGGATGAGAGCATCGGTCACCACGTCGCTCACCACTGCGACCGCCAGCGGCAGGTCGGTATCGAGCACCCGCGCGTAGAAGCAGGTGTATTCCTTCGTCGTGAAGGCGTTGAGATCACCGCCCACCGCCTCGATCGACGCGGAGATGTCGAGCGCGGAACGCTTCGTCGTGCCCTTGAAGAGCAGATGCTCGAGATAGTGCGCAGATCCCATCTGGGCGGGTGTCTCGTCGCGCGAGCCCACCCCGACCCACACCCCAAATGACACCGAGCGCACGCCCGGCACCTGCTCGGTGATGACGCGCAAACCGCCCGGGAGGACGGTCCGGCGGACAAGTCCGCCGTCGCCCTCCCGAAGCAGTGTTCGCGTGGTCGCCTTAGGCATCGGCGCTTGCCGCGGCGTCCCCAGCCTCAAGCACGGGCACCAAGGACAGCTTGCCGCGCGAGTCGACCTCCTTGATCTCGACCTGCACCTTGTCACCGACGTTGAGGATGTCCTCGACCTTGTCGATGCGCTTGCCCCCGGCAAGCTTCTTGACCTCCGAGATGTGCAGGAGGCCATCCTTGCCCGGCATGAGCGAGACGAAGGCCCCGAAGGCGGCGGTCTTCACGACCGTGCCCAGGTAACGCTCGCCCACCTCGGGCATCGTCGGGTTGGCGATGTTGTTGATCGCCGTCCGGGCTGCCTCGGCCGACGGGCCGTTGGTCGCCCCGATGTAGATCGTGCCGTCATCCTCGATCGAGATGTCGGCGCCGGTGTCGGCCTGGATCTGGTTGATGATCTTGCCCTTCGGCCCGATCACCTCGCCGATCTTGTCGACCGGGATCCGGACGCTGATGACGCGGGGCGCCGTTGCGGCCATCTCGTCAGGAGCATCGATCGCCTCGTTCATGACATCGAGGATGCTGAACCGCGCGCTCCGCGCCTGCTGCAGCGCATCGGCGAGAACCGATGCCGGGATGCCGTCGAGCTTGGTATCGAGTTGCAGGGCGGTGACGAACTCACGGGTGCCGGCGACCTTGAAGTCCATGTCGCCGAACGCGTCCTCCGCACCGAGGATGTCAGTGAGCGCGACGTACTCCGTCTTGCCGTCGACATCGCCCGAGATGAGGCCCATGGCGATGCCCGCAACGGACGCCCGAAGCGGCACGCCCGCGTTGAGCAGCGACATGGTCGATGCGCAGACCGAGCCCATCGAGGTCGAGCCGTTCGAGCCGAGCGCCTCTGACACCTGACGGATCGCGTAGGGGAACTCCTCGCGGCTGGGCAGCACGGGCAGGAGCGCCCGCTCGGCAAGCGCGCCATGGCCGATCTCGCGACGCTTCGGCGAGCCGACTCGGCCCGTCTCGCCCGTGGAGTACGGCGGGAAGTTGTAGTTGTGCATGTAGCGCTTTCGGTTCTCCGGGTTCAGCGTGTCGAGCTGCTGCTCCATCTTGAGCATGTTGAGCGTCGTGACCCCGAGGATCTGGGTCTCTCCGCGCTCGAACAGAGCCGAGCCGTGAACGCGCGGCAGCACCTGGACCTCGGCGCTGAGCGTGCGGATATCAGCAAGGCCGCGTCCATCGATGCGGATCTTGTCGCGCAGCACGCGGTCGCGAACCATCTTCTTGGTCACCGAGCGAAGGGCTGCACCGAGCTCCTTCTCGCGGCCCTCGAAGCTCGAACCGATCTTCGCGAGCACGTCGGCCTTGATCTCATCGAGACGGGCCTCGCGATCAGCCTTGCTCACGATGGTGAGTGCCTGGCGAACGTCTGCGCCGCATGCGGCCTCGACCGCGTCGAAGGCATCGTCCTGGTACTCGAGGAAGATCGGGAATTCGACGATCGGCTTCGCAGCCTGATCGGCGAGCTCCTGCTGGGCGATGCACAGCGTGCGAATGAACACCTTGGCTGCCTCGAGGCCCTCGGACACGACATCCTCCGTGGGAGCCTTGGCGCCGCCGGCGATGAGCTCCATCGTCCGCAGGGTCGCCTCGGCCTCAACCATCATGATCGCGACGTCATCGCCGGCGATGCGACCCGCGACGACCATGTCGAACACGGCGTCCTCGAGTTGGTCGTGCGTCGGGAACCCGACCCACTGCCCATTGATGAGTGCCACGCGGACGCCGCCGATCGGTCCGCTGAAGGGCAGGCCAGACAACTGGGTCGAGGCGGACGCCGCGTTGATCGCGAGCACGTCGTACAGGTCGACCGGGTTGAGTGCCATGACCGTGATGACGACCTGGACCTCGTTGCGAAGGCCCTTCTTGAAGGTGGGGCGCAACGGGCGGTCAATGAGGCGGCAGGTGAGGATGGCGTCCTCGCTCGGACGACCCTCACGGCGGAAGAACGAACCCGGGATGCGGCCGAGGGCATACATCCGCTCCTCGACGTCGATCGTCAGGGGGAAGAAGTCGAATTGCTCCTTGGGATGCTTGCCCGCGGTCGTCGCGGACAGCAGCATCGTCTCGTCGTCGAGGTATGCGGCGACGGCGCCGGCAGCCTGACGGGCCAGTCGGCCCGTCTCGAACTTGATGGTGCGCGTGCCGAACGACCCGTTGTCGATTACGGCTTGCGCGGTGGCAATCTGGGGACCCTCCACGGGTGCCTCCTGTTTCTCATGTACAGGGGCGCACGCGACTTGCGGCCGGTGGCGGTCTTCGATCGAGGCCCACGGGAGGATCGTCCAATGCGGACGGCTCCCCCGGAGGTCACTACCGAGGACCGACGGACTGGCGCCTGATCGCTGCGCCCCGGATTTCGGATTCTTGCTTCGGATTCAGTTGTGCTTGCTTACGTGCTGACGTGCTGGCGGTGCTTGCTGCACGGGCCTGGCCGAAATGTTCCAGCCAGGCCCGCGAGACATTAGCGGCGAATGCCGAGCTTCTCGATGATCGCGCGGTAGCGGGAGATGTCAGACTTCACCAAGTACTGCAGGAGCCGGCGGCGCTGGCCCACGAGGAGCAGCAGTCCGCGACGGCTGTGATGGTCATGCTTGTGCGTCTTCAGGTGCTCGGTGAGCTCCTGGATGCGCTTGGTCAGCAGCGCGATCTGCACCTCGGGTGATCCCGTGTCGCCCGGCTTGAAGCCGTGCTCTGCGATGATCTGCTGCTTCGTTGCTGCGTCCACTGCACTGTTCCTCTCGGGCGCGCCCTGACCCAGATGGGATCAGCGCACTGTTCGTCTTCGACACGTATCGCAAAGCGCCCGCTTCGCGACCGTCTGGATGCGCCGGCCTGTTGCCGACACGCACACGATACCAGCCTGAGCACCCTGCTCAGTCCGCAGCGGCGTTCGTCCATGCGCTCCGGCAACCGACGTCGAGGACTGCCGTCGGCCAGGAGCAATCCCTTCAGCAGGCATCAGCCGTTTCGTGCGCATATCGTGAGGAACATCGCGCTTCGCGAACTTGAGGTGGTCACCATGCATTCGACCCGGACTCGCCCGCTCGCCATCGCCATCGCCCTCGCCACCGCTTTCTCGCTGGCCTCGGCCTTCATCCCGCAGGCCGGAACCTTGGCATTCGGCTCAACTGGGGCTCTGGAAGCCGTCGACAACGTCGTCAACTGCCGGACGATCGAGCCGGCGCCGGGAGTCGACCTCAGCGACTGCGATCTGTCCGGCGCCGACTTCAGCGGAGCCAACCTGTCGTACGCCGACCTCTCCGGAGCCAACCTGGCGAATGCCGACCTCAGCGACGCACTGCTCCTCGGCATCAACGCCACCGGCACCACGCTGTCGAGCGCCAACCTCATCGGAGCGAACCTCATCGATGCCAACCTCGACGGCGCCGGGCTGCGCGGGGCCAACCTCAGGGGTGCGACGCTCACCTCGGCCTCGCTCGCCGCCGCGGATCTCGACGGGGCGACGCTCTCAGGCGCCGATCTCACCGGGGCCGACCTCTCGAGCGCTGATATCGACGGGGCGCTCGTCGACGGGGCGACATTCACCGAGGCGGATCTCACGCGGGTCGATGCCCACGGGGTCGACTTCACCGACGCAATCCTGCGGGGAGCCCTGCTCGGCGGCGCTGACCTCACGGGCTCGAATCTTGCGCGACTGGACCTCGCCGCGATCAACCTCACCCTGGCCGATCTCACCGAGGCCTCCCTCAAGCGGGCGACCCTCACCCGGGCGATCATGACCGGCACGAACCTCACGAACGCGACCCTGCTCGGCGCAGACCTGACGGGCGCCACCACGGCCAAGGCCACTTGGTGGAACACGACCTGCCCGGACGGATCAGTCACCACGGGATCCCCCTGCCTCTCCGCCAAGCCGACGAACGAGGCCGCCTTCGTCACGGTCGGCCCCATCGACTACTCATTCCACAAGAGCTTCGTGGCGTTCACGCGCGATTACCGGTATTCGACGACGCCGGCCCGACTGTTCACCACCTTCCAGCCCGCGGACGGCACAGGCGTCGATCCGCGAACCGCCCCGGTCTTCGTCATGCTCAATGGCGGGCCCGGCGCGGCGACGACCGCGAACCTGTTCGCGAACAACACCGCCAAGATGACGGTGAACGCCGATGCGGTGGGCCCCGGCGGCCCCGGGTACGCGGTCAATCCGAATAGCTGGACTGCCTTCGCCAACCTGCTCTACATCGATCCACCCCAGACCGGGTTCTCGTACAACATCAATCCGGCCGCCGCCAACGATGACGTTGAGCGGATCCAGGAGTACCTCTTTCGCGGCAATTTCAATTCGTTCATCGACGCCGACCAGGTGCTGCGGGTCATCCTCGGATTCCTCGACAGCCATCCGGACCTGCGCGACAATCCGGTCGTCCTCGTCGGCGAGAGCTACGGCGGCACCCGAGTCTCGACCATGCTCAACCTGCTCCTCTTCAGCGACCGCTATGACAGGAATGGCCCGTCGTTCTTTCGCGACCCGGAGCTCGTGTCGCTCATCCGGGCCCACTTCGCGCTGCTGTCGGACGGGCCGGTGGACGGTGCAGCGCTCACGCCCGCCATCGTCGCGCGGCAGTTCGGCCGGCAGATTCTCATCCAGCCCCAGCTCACGTCGTACCAGACCGACGTGCAGTCGACGATGTTCTGGGCCGCGAAGCCCTCGGTCATCGACCAGGTCGCCATCGACGCGAATTGGCTCGGCGGCTTCACCCGTGACAAGGCAGTCTGCACCTTTCCCCTCAACTACAACCTCGGCGCCTGCGCTCTCATGAAGTACGTGGCCCAGTGGGATCGCGATCGCTACAACTGGAAGAAGCCCGGCGACTGGACCGACAATCAGGAGGCACTCGGCTCGGCCCAGTTCGATGCCCTAGGCAAGCTGAATGCGATCCTCGGCGTGGATGCCAGCACGATCAAGGGACTCGCTTCGGGCGAGCGTATCGGCGCCTACCACCTGCTCTCCGGCCTGCTCGGCGTGACTCCAGACGGGATAGCAGGTGGGCCCGACGCAGTTGAAGCTCCCGATCAAGGACAGGCGATGAGAATCGCTCTTGCCGATGGATTCGTACCCGGCCCCTACTACGAAGCGCTGCTCGCAGCCCAGCGTGCGACGGACGCCGAAGTAGCGGCATCCGTGGACCCGCACGAATCGCTCGAGACTGCCTTCGGCCCATTGGGCAGGTACGACCGGTATTACATGGCCTGGAACCCCGAGGTTTATCTCGCCTTCGCCTACAACGTCCTGGCCCCCGAGTACCGCTACCTGCCGATCAACGCCGACAACGATCCGACGTACGGCGAGATGTTCCTGGAGAACGCGCGTCACGTCGATACCTTCCTCACCGACGCCGAGTACGACCTTGTCATCTACTCCCCCGCGATGCCCACGGCACTTGCCAGGCATTCGACGACGGTGCAGGGGGTCGACCGTACGAGGGCCACCGGGAGCGGCTCGGGAACCTTCCAGATCACCTACCGTGACGGCCAGCGCGCAAGCATCTACTACCCCTACTACGCGGATTCGGGCCATGCGGTGGCAGCGAGCCAGCCCGAGAAGCTCAACAGCGACATTCGGGTGTGGCTCGCCTGCACGGCCGACAGGACCTGCTCGTCGGTCAGCCGATGATCTGGCGGGCCAATGCGACGTCTGCCCAGACCTGCGCCATGAAGCCCTCGACGTCAGGGAACACCGCCTGCGGGCGTAGGTAGTCGATGAACTCGACGCGAACCTGCTGGCCGTAGAGGTCAAGGCCCGTCCGGTCGATCGCATACGCCTCGATTCGGTGCTCCTCGCCGGCGAACTGCGGGTTGGGCCCGATCGAGATCGCCGCTGCCATCCGTTCGCCGTCTGCATCGAGCCACCCGGCGTAGACCCCGTCGGCGGGGACGACCGGATTGCCCTCGGGACGCAGGTTCGCCGTCGGGATTCCGAGCTCGCGGCCCCGGTGATCGCCGTGGACCACCTCTCCCGTCACGACGTACGCACGGCCGAGGATTCGATTCGCCTCGGTGATCTCGCCGGCCGCAAGATGCTGGCGGATACGGGTGCTGGACCACGGCTCGCTGTCGGATTCCAGCGGCACCGCGAGCACTTCGAACCCGAGCGTGGATCCCAGCTCGCGCAGTACCTCGACGTTGCCCGCCGCATGCGCGCCGAACACGAAGTTCTCGCCCACGACGACCACTCTTGCTCCAAGCCGGTCGAGGAGCTCGCGCTGCACGAACTCCTCCGCGGTGAGGCCGGCGAGGTCCTCGTCGAATCGGAGAACGTCCACCTCATCCGCTCCCGCGGCCCGCAGCAACTCGACGCGGCCTTCGATCGTCGCAAGCGACTTCGGCGCTCCGGCCGGCCGGAGCACGGCAGCCGGATGTGGCCAGAACGTGACGGCGACGAGGGGCAGCCCGGCTCGGTCGGCTTTGACACGGGCCTGCGCGATGAGCGAGCGGTGGCCACGGTGGACTCCGTCGAAAACGCCGACGCAGACCACGGACCCGCTCATCTGACCTCCGACCACGGACGCCACCCTATTGCGCGAACACCGCGAGGTACTTGGCGTCGGCTCCTCGCCGCTGGGCCAGGGCCATCAGCCGACCCCGATCGGTGACGAGGGCAACCGGCTCGGCCGGCAGCGGGCCGGCCCCAGACGGTTCGGCCCACGGAATGATCCGCCCGGTCCGAATGAACTCCGCTTCGGCGTTCGTCACCTCACGGGTCCGAAAGGCCCGCGCCGCAACGGCATCGAGGCCCACGAGATGCCCGGCCGGGTCAGCCGAGTCAACGAACGACTGCAGGCTGACCGCCTCGTCCTGCGACCACGTTCCCACCCGCGATCGCCGCAGGGCAGTGAGGTGCCCCCCGACCTGAAGTGCCGCCCCGAGGTCTCGGGCGAGCGCCCGTACGTAGGTGCCGGTGCTGCAGTTGACGACGACATCCAGGTCGATGAAGTCCAGGCCGCGGCGGATGGCCCGAACCTCAAAGCCGCCGACCGTCACGCGCCGGGACTTGAGCACGACATCCTCACCGGCGCGGACGAGGGCATGGGCGCGCTTTCCGTCGACCTTGATCGCGCTGACCGCGCTCGGCACCTGGTCGATCTCGCCCGTGAGCACGGTGACCTCGGCCGCGATCGCCTCATCGCTGATCGATCGAAGGACCGCCGGGTCCGCGGTCGACAGCACGTCGCCCTCGACGTCGTCCGTCACCGTCGCCGCACCGAGGCGAATCGTGGCGAGGTACTCCTTGTCGCTGAGCGCGAGGTACCCCAGGACACGTGTCGCGCGCTCGACCCCGAGGACCAGGACGCCCGTTGCCATCGGGTCGAGGGTCCCCGCATGGCCCACCTTGCGAGTGTGGAGCGTGCGCCGCACGACGCTCACCACGCCATGCGAGGTGATGCCACTCGGCTTGTCGATGAGGAGGAGTCCCGCAGGAATCACGGGGTCTCGTCGGCGCCTTCGGTGGTCGAGCCCGGGGCGGGTTCCGCACTGCTGGCGTCGCCGTCCACGTCCCCCTCCTCGTCATCTTCCTCGACTCGAGGGTGCCGATAGGGATCAGCCTCCCCCGCATACTGCGCGCCGACGGCCTGCTCGTGCACGTGGGCATCGGCCTCCGCTGCGACACGGAGCAACTCCGCGACCAGCTTGGCATTCTCGGGAATCGCGTCGGGGAAGAATGCCAGGGACGGGGTGAACTTCAGTCCCGTCTGGCGGCCGACCTCGGTGCGGAGCATGCCTCGCGCAGACTCGAGGGCCGCCGCCGTGCTCTGCCGCGATTCGTCGTCGCCGAACACGGTGTAGAACACGGACGCATCACGCAGGTCCGTGCTCACGCGGACGTCGGTGATCGTCACGAAGCCGAGCCGCGGATCCTTGATACGCCGCTCAACCGCCTCCGCCACGATGACCTTGATGCGGTCCGCCATCTTGCGCTGCCGCGCCTCGCTGCTCATTTCCAGCCTCCCTGACCGGCGAAATCCACACTCCGGAACCATCAAACGTCAACGTCGGCCCACTCCCCTCCCCCGGTTGTCCCAAAAACTGGAAGAAACGGGGGAAACTGGGAAGTGGGGCCGGATTGTGCCGAATGACCCGCATCGTGGGACAAACGGCACAGGGGTCTGGACTAGGGCTTGCGCGGCTTCTCGCGCATCTCGAAGGTCTCGATGACATCCTCGACCTTCACGTCCTGGAAGTTTCCGAGGTTGATGCCGCACTCGTAGCCCTCGCGGACCTCGGTCACGTCATCCTTGAATCGACGCAAGCCCGCAATGGCGATGTTCTCCGCCACCACGACGCCGTCGCGGATGAGACGCGCCTTGCTGTTGCGCCTGATATCCCCGGACTGCACGAGGCAGCCGGCGATGGTGCCGAACTTGGAGGACTTGAAGACCTCGCGGACGTGCGCGGTGCCGAGCTGCACCTCCTCGTACTCCGGCTTGAGCAGGCCGACCAGTGCTGCCTGAACCTCTTCGATCGCCTGGTAGATGATGCTGTAGTAGCGGACATCGACGCCCTCATGGGTGGCCAGCTCAGCGACCTTGCCCTCCGCCCGGACGTTGAACCCGATGATGACCGCCTTCGAAGCGCTGGCCAAGGTCACGTCGTTCTTGGTGATCGCGCCCACGCCTCGGTGGATGACGCGCAGGTTCACCTGATCACTGACCTCGATCTTCAGCAGCGCATCCTCGAGTGCCTCGACCGAACCCGATACATCGCCCTTGATGATGAGGGTGAGCTCGGAGACCTCGCCCTTCTCGATCGACTCGAGGAAGTCCTCGAGCGAGCGCTTCACACGGTTCTTGGCGAGGAGCGCGTTGCGCTCCCGTGCCTGACGTGTCTGGGCGATCTGGCGTGCGACGCGATCCTCTGAGACAACGAGGAAACTGTCGCCCGCGCCGGGAACCGACGTGAGGCCGAGGACCTGCACCGGGAAGGACGGTCCTGCGACCTGGACGGCGTTGCCCTCATCGTCGAGCATTGCCCGAACGCGCCCGTAGGCATCGCCCGCGACAATCGAGTCTCCGGCGCGCAGGGTGCCGCGCTGGACGAGGACGGTTGCCACCGGACCCCGACCGCGGTCGAGGTGAGCCTCGATTGCGACGCCCTGGGCAGCCTGGTGCGGATTGGCCTTCAGGTCGAGTGCGGCATCAGCGGTGAGCAGCACGGCGTCAAGGAGTGCCTCGAGGCCGGTGCCGTCCTTGGCCGAAACGTCGACGAACATCGTGTCGCCGCCGAACTCCTCGGCAACGAGGCCGTACTCAGTCAACTGCGAACGGACTCTCGTCGGGTCGGCCCCCTCCTTGTCGACCTTGTTCACGGCTACCACGATCGGCACGCCGGCAGCCTGGGCATGGTTGAGCGCCTCAATCGTCTGGGGCTTCACGCCATCATCCGCGGCCACCACGAGGATCGAGATGTCGGTCACCTGCGCACCGCGGGCGCGCATGGCGGTGAACGCCTCATGGCCAGGGGTATCGATAAAGGTGATCTTTCGCTCGCCATCCTTCGTCATGGTCGCGACCTGGTAGGCGCCGATGTGCTGCGTGATCCCGCCGGCCTCTCCGCCAACGACATTCGTCTTGCGAATCGCGTCGAGCAGTCGGGTCTTGCCATGATCGACGTGGCCCATGACGGTGACGACCGGCGGGCGAACGACAAGATCCGCTTCCTCGCCCTCGTCCTCGCCGAACTCGAGGTGGTAGGACCCGAGCAGCTCGCGGTCCTCATCCTCGGGCGACACGACCTCGATGTCGTAATTGAGGTGCTCGCCGAGCAGGCGCAGCGTGTCGTCATCGATCGACTGGGTCGCGGTGACCATCTCACCGAGCTCGATGAGGACCTTCACGAGATCAGCCGGCATGCAGTTCACCTTGTCGGCGAAGTCGGTCAGGCTCGACCCGCGCGGCAGTCGCACGGTCTCGCCCGAACCGCGGCTGATGCGGACGCCGCCCATCGACGGGGCCTGCATGTTGTCGAACTCCTGGCGCTTCGCACGCTTGGACTTGCGGCCGCGGGAAGGACGGCCACCTGGCCGGCCGAACGCACCTGCCGTCGTGCCGCGTGCTCCGGGGCCGCTGCCTCCTGGCCGGCCCTGGAACCCGCCGGGGCCACCCGTGCCGCCCGGACCGCGACCCGGCGCACCGGCTCCCGCTCCACCACCGGGACCTCGTTGCTGAAATCCTGCGGAACCGCCCGGGCCTCGGCTCGGACCGCCGGGACCACCCGGACCGCCGGTACCACCCGGACCGCCGGGGCCGCGGCCCTGGAATCCGCCCGGGCCCCTGCTCGGGCCACCTGTTCCCGCTGGGCGCGCCGGAGGACGAGGGGGCATGGTGCCGGGGTTGGGGCGCGGGGCGCCGGGAACGCCCGGCGCTGCGGGCCGGGCCATGCCCGTGCTCCCGCCGAACGGATTATTGCCCGGACGCGGCGCCGGGGTCCGGCCCATGCCGGTGCTCCCGCCGAACGGGTTGTTGCCCGGACGCGGGCCGGTCGGGCGAGGAGTGCCCGGGGACGGGCGCGGGCCGCCGGCAACCGAGCCGGGAGTGGGCGCCGAAGCGGCCTGCGAGCCAGGGGCTTCGGTGGCAGTCGGCGCAGCGGGGGCCTCGGCTGCAGGCGCCGGGGCGACTGGGCCCTGCGGCTCAACCGGTGCAGCCGGGGTCGCAGCCGGCTGCGCTGGAGACGGCCGGACCGGGGTCGGGACCGGCGCTGACGGCGTGGCGAGGATGGGCGTCGCAACGGCTGGGGAGGCCTCGGCAATGACCGGCGCGGCCGCTTCCGCAGCAGGCTCCGCGGCCTTTGTCGCCTTCTTCGCCGGCGCCTTCTTGGCCGGCGCCTCAACGGCCGGCATGGCCTCCCGGAGCTTCCGGACAACCGGGGCTTCCACCGTCGATGAAGCCGACTTTACGAACTCACCGAGTTCCTGGAGTTTTGCAAGGACATCCTTGCTGGACACACCGAGCTCTTTCGCGAGCTCATGGACCCGAACCTTCGACACGACTCTCCTGTCTTTGGCCCGGGCTTGCCACCCGGGCCCTTAGTGCGAACGACGCATGATCATTTCCGCGCGTTCATCGGGTGTTGGTCCTCATCAAGGGCTCCCGACCGGTGGATGGATGGACGGCAGGCGTGTGCCCGGTCCGAAGCGTAACTATACCCGTGCGGAGAGGAACTCCTGCACCGCCGACGCATCGGGGCTGCCCTGCTGCCGAAGTGCCCGCCCCCATGCCCGCTTGCGGGTCGCCGCCTGCTCGCATGCTGCCCGCACGTGGATCCATGCCCCGCGCCCGGGAATGCGACGATGGATGTCCGGGACGATCCGATCGCCTTCCAGCGCGACCCGGAGCAGTCCAGGCGACTCCTCGCGCTCTCTGCACCCGATGCAGGTGCGCACCGGATGCTTCCGCGAGCCGGGAATCGATTGGCCCCCGTTCACGAATCCTCGGGAAGCGCCGCGTTCGTCTCCCCTGCATTCGCCGCGTCAGACCTGATATCGATGCGCCATCCGGTCATCCGAGCCGCGAGCCGGGCGTTTTGCCCCTCTCGGCCGATCGCAAGGGACAACTGGTAGTCCGGGACGATCACCCGGGCGGCCCTGGCGACCGGATCGACGATCATCACCTGCGAGACCCGCGCCGGCGACAGCGCATGGGCGATCATCTCGGCCGGGTCATCGCTGAAGTCGACGATGTCGATCTTCTCGCCCGACAGCTCCGACATCACCTGCCGCACCCGCTGGCCCATCGGCCCGATGCACGCTCCCTTCGCGTTCACCCCCGGCACGGTCGACCGGACCGCGATCTTCGTCCGGTGGCCGGCCTCGCGTGCGATCGCATTGATCGTCACCGTGCCATCGGCAATCTCGGGGACCTCGAGCGCGAAGAGCTGCCGCACGAGGTTGGGGTGCGTGCGCGACACGGTGATCTGCGGTCCCTTGAAGCCCTTGCGCACGCCGGTGACGATGCACTTAAGCCGGGTCCCGTGGGCATAGGACTCACCCGGCACCTGCTCCTCCGGAGGCAGGTTCGCCTCGAGCTTGCCGAGGTCGACCCGGATCATCCTCGGGTTCGTTCCCTGCTGGACGACCCCGGAGACGAGGTCGCCTTCCCGGCCGGTGAACTCAACGAGCGTGACGTCGCCCTCGGCCTCGCGCAGCCGGTTGAGGAGCACCTGCTTCGCGGTCGTGGCGGCAATCCGCCCGAATCCGGTTGGGGTGTCGTCGTACTCGCGCAGGGTGATGCCCTCCTCGTCGACCTCGGCCGCGTGGACAACCACATGGCCGGTCTTGCGGTCGAGCTCGACTCGCGCGCGCTCCGCTGCCGTTGAGGTACTGCGATACGCGACGAGCAATGCCTGCTCGATGCTTTCTACGACGAGATCTAGGGAGAGCCCCTTCTCGCGCACGAGCGCCTTGAGTGCGCCGACGTCGATGTCCATGCTCGTCCCCTATTCCTCGTCCGCTGAATCTTTTGCCTCGTCCGTCGAATCTGATGCTGGCCGTGAGAATTCGAGTTGGACGACACCCCGGCGCAGCGAGCTCAGCGGTACCGCCCGCACCTCGCCGGTGGAGAGCTCGATCTCGACGACGCCGGATGCGGCGCTGACGATGCGGCCGGTCAGGATCGAGTCGTCGACGAGGGTCGCCTCAACAAGGCGGCGCTCGGCCCGACGCCAGTGCTTCTCCTCGGTGAGCGGCCGGTCGGTTCCCGGCGACGAGACCTCCAGGACGTACGTTCCCGCGAACTCATCGGCCAGGGGCGGGACATCGAGGAGCTCTGCGATCTGCCGGCTGATATCGGCGACGCGGTCCAGGTCAATTCCGCCATCGCGATCGACGACGACCCGAACCACCTCCCGGCGGCCCGCCGCCGTGATCTGCAAGTCCTCGAGGTCGACATCGACGGACGCCAGGGCGTCTGCGAGCGCCCTTCGGATGATCTCCACGGACGCAGCCATGGGGCCTCCAATGCCGATTCTGTTGTGCGGATTCGCTTGTTCCTGGCGATTATTGAACGGTTGTCGAGCGGTGCAGGGCAGTCATCGAGCGGGCGCCGCCGTGCAGCGGACACTCCGATGAGTCTACCTGCGTTCAACCTCGCGAGGACCCATGCCATTGTGTGCCTGTGGGAGTCGATCAGCACGTCAGCCGTCGGGCGGTCCTTGCCGCTGCGGCGGGCATCGCGGGCGCGGGGGTCCTCACCGCCTGCGGCGGCAGCACCCCCGCCTCCGGACCCGCGAGCGACCCCGTCGCTGCCGAGGTTGCCGGGGCAGAGCAGGCCCTCATCGCCCAGTACCAGGCATTCATCACCGCGTTTCCGCAGCTCAGCGCCGAGCTGAAGCCGATCCTCGACCAGCACGGTGATCACCTCAAGGCACTCGGGGTCACGGCGACTGCGACTGCCTCGCCGGTCGCCGCCTCCGATGCCCGGACCGCCGTCGCCGTTCTCGCTGACGTGGAGCGGGAGGCAGCCAAGGCACGCCGCGCCTCCTGCGTGGCCGCGACCGATCCAGGGCTCGCCAGGCTCCTTGCCCTCATTGCCGCATCCGAGGCCTCCCACGCCCCGGCGCTCACGGAAATGCTCGCGACATGAGCATCACCCCGATCGAGGCCGCGATCTCCGGCGAGGACGCCTGCATCTACGCCTACGGCGTCATCGGGTCCCAGGTGCGGGGCGCATCGAAGGCGCGCGCGCGCAAGGCGCTTGTCGACCACCGCGCATGGCGCGACCGGCTCCAGTCGCAGGCCCCGGTGATCGTCGCGGCGAGCATCGCCTACGACTTTCCGTTCCCCGTGGAGGATGCCGAGTCCGCGAAGCTGCTCGCCGTGTTCGTCGAAAACCGCATGGTCGGCCAGTACGCGGATCTCGCGGCCTCTGCGGCAGGCACCGCACGCGAGGACGCCGTCACCGCGGCGATGGAGTGCGCGACCCGTGCGATCGCCTGGGGCGGCATGACCCAGGCCTTCCCGCAGGCGTGATCAGCCTGCGAGCACATCCCACGCCAGCCGCAGGATGAGCAGGGCGACGACGACGAGGAACACCCGCCTGACGAACTCGCTGCCCTTGGCGATGGCCGTGCGCGCGCCGATGACCGCCCCGACGAGGTTGCACGCTCCCATGAGCAGGCCGAGCAGCCAGAGCACCGAGCCCGTGATGCCAAAGACGATGAGCGCGGCGACGTTGGTCCCGACATTGACGATCTTCGCCGTGGCCGACGCCTTGAGGAATGACAGGCCAAGGCCGGCGACGAGAACGATGAGGAGGAACGACCCGGTACCCGGGCCGATCAGGCCGTCGTAGAACCCGATCCCCAGACCGGCGATGACGGCGACACCGTAATGCCTGCGCCGGCCCTCCCACCGCAGTTGCTCGACGGTTCCCATCGCGGGCTTGAACCACGTCCACAGCCATACCCCGATGAGCATGACGAGGATGATCGGACGGAACGATGCAGCGGGAATCCGGCTGGCGAGCAACGCGCCTAGCCCCGCGCCGACGAATGCCGCCGCGGCCATCGGGAGCGCGGTGCGCAGGTCGATACGGGTGTTGCGTAGGTAGGTCGTCGCCGCGGCGCTCGTCCCGATGATGCTCGACAGCTTGTTCGTGCCGAGTGCATCGGCTGGCGCGCCGTTCGGCATCGCGATGAGAAGCGATGGCAATTGGACGAGCCCCCCGCCGCCCGTGACCGCATCGACCCACCCGGCGGCCCCCGCCGCAATGCACAGGAGCACGATCGTGCCGAGGTCGAGCGAGGCAATCATGCGGCGCCCGGGCCGCCTTCACGCCATGCCTGGACGATCGTGAGGACATCGCCGAGCCGCCGGGCGACGGCATCGGGAACTGCGGAGTCGTCCGGGACCTGAACCGAGGGCAGGACCGAGTGCGGGATGAGGATGGCGCGCATGCCGGCCTGCTGCGCCCCGTGGATGTCGTCCCAGAGCCGGTCGCCGACGAACACGCACTCCGCTGGCTCGACGCCCAACGACGCAGCGATCGTCATGAACGCCTCCTCGTGCGGCTTGGCGACGGGCATCTCGCTCGTGTAGGCGGCAGCGTCAAGGAGGTCGATGAGATCGTCGCGCATGAAGACCTCCTCGTGGTGCGAACGCGGCCACATGGTGTTGCTCAGCACGCCGACCTTCAGTCCCATGGCGCGCAGTTCGCGCAGGAGCGGCGCCGCCTCGGGATCGGCGATCGTGTGCGGCGCCCAGAAGTCAAGGTAATTGCCCAGGGCGCGCAGGTGCAGGGCGCTCGTCACGTCTATGCCGAGCCTCTTGAACATCGCGTCGAGCGCGCCGGTGCTCTCCGCGCCCTTGGTCTCCCGCATCACGCGCCACCGGTCGAGTTCGGCGTCGAGGAGCCGCTGCGCGAGGCCGCTGGCGTCGGCCGGGTCGTAGAACTCGGCGTATGCGTACCACTGGCTGAACAGGTCGATGTCGTGCCAGGGGGTGAGGGTTCCGCCCCAGTCGAAGATGACCGCCCGAATGGGTTGCGTCATCGCCCGCACAGGGCCGCGACGGCGGCGGCGGCGGCTCCCACCTCGAGATCGGTCCGCTCCCCCGTCATGCGATCCTTCACCTCGACGAAGCCGTCGGCCAGTCGCTTGCCGACAACCATGATGGTCGGGATCCCGATGAGTTCCGAGTCGTTGAACTTCACGCCGGGCGAGACGCCTCGCCTGTCGTCGAGGAGGACGCGGACGCCGGCCAACTCGAGCGCCGCGGCGATCTCCTCTGCAGCATCGAACACGGCATCGTCCTTGCCCGTGGCGATGAGGTGGACGTCGGCCGGAGCGACCTCGCGCGGCCAGACGAGGCCCTTGTCGTCATGTGACTGCTCGGCGATCGCCGCGACCGCGCGCGAGACGCCGATGCCGTACGACCCCATGGTCACGGTCACGAGCTCGCCATGCTCGTCGAGCACCCGCAGCCCGAGTGCCTCGGCGTACTTGCGCCCGAGCTGGAAGATATGGCCGATCTCGATGCCCCGTGCGAGGAGCAGCGAACTGCCGCACGCCGGGCACTCATCGCCCTCGCGGACCTCGGCGACATCGAGGATGCCATCAGCCGTGAAGTCGCGCCCGGCAACCAGGTCGTAGACATGCTTGCCGGCTGTATCGGCGCCGGTGATCCAGCGCGTTCCGGCCACCACGCGGGGGTCGATGACGAACCGGATGCCCGACGCGTTCGACTCGCCGAGGGATCCCGGCCCGATGTAGCCCTTCACGAGCGACGGGTGCCGAGCGAACTCAGCCTCGTCGAACGGGCCGGGCACTCCCGGCTGCAGCACCGCCTCGAGTCGCTTGAGGTCCACCTCGCGGTCGCCCGGCAGGCCCACCGCGAGCGGGTACGAGGTGCCATCGGGATTCGTGACCGTGAACACGATGTTCTTGAGCGTGTCAGCGGCGGTCCAGAACCGATCAGGGCGCGCGAGATCCGGACGCTCATTCGAGACGGCGACGAGCGACTCGATCGTCGGCGTGCCGGGGGTGTCCTCCGCGTGCGCGGCGGGTATCCCCGCCGCATCGACCTGCTCGGGGGCCGGGGTCTGGACGGCTTCGACGTTCGCCGCGTAGTCGCATGCCGAGCAGCGAACGAAGGAGTCCTCCCCCACGGCTGTCGGCGCGAGGAACTCCTCGCTCGCCGAGCCGCCCATCGCCCCGGACATCGCCGACACGATGACGTACTCGAGGCCGAGCCGCTCGAAGGTCTTGATGTATGAATCGCGGTGTCGGCCGTAGGAGATGGCCAGGCCCTCGTCGGTGACGTCGAAGGAATACGAGTCCTTCATGACGAACTCGCGGCCGCGCAGGATGCCTGCCCGCGGGCGGGCCTCGTCACGGAACTTCGTCTGGATCTGGTAGATGACGAGGGGAAGGTCCTTGTACGACGAGTACTCCCCCTTCACGAGAAGGGTGAACATCTCCTCGTGGGTCGGGCCGAGCAGGTAGTCGTTCTCCTTGCGGTCCTGGAGCCGGAACAGGGTGTCGCCGTACTCGGTCCACCGGCCCGTCGCCTCGAACGGCTCGCGCGGGAGCAGCGAGGGGAAGTGCACCTCCTGGAACCCAGCGGCGTCCATCTCCTCGCGGACGATGCGCTCCACATTGCGGTAGACGATGTAGCCGAGCGGCAGCCACGAGAACACCCCCGGCGCAACACGGCGGACGTAGCCGGCGCGCACGAGCAGCCGGTGGCTCGGGACCTCTGCGTCTGCCGGGTCTTCTCGAAGGGTGCGCAGGAAAAGGCTCGACATTCTCAGCATCAGCGAAGGATACCGGCGCGGCTCCTAGAACAGGACGGTGGCGAAGGTTCCGACCTGCTCGAACCCGACCGCAGCGTAGGTCTTGCGGGCCGACGTGTTGAAGTCGTTGACATACAGGGACACCGTCGGGGCGATCGACTCGCGCGCGAGCGCGACGACCGCCGCCATCCCCGGCTCGGCCAGGCCCCTGCCGCGCAGTTCCGGCGCAACCCACACCCCCTGGACCTGGCACACGCCGTCGGTCGCGGTCCCGACCTCGGCCTTGAACACCACTCGCCCGTCGTCGATCCGGGCGAACGCACGACCGGACCTGATGAGCTCGGCGATGCGCGATCGATACCCGGGGCCTGATCCCCCGGCCACCGGCGAGACCCCGACCTCGGAGGTGAACATGTCGATGCACGCCGGCAGCAGGATGTCGATCTCGGTGATGTCGACGCGCCGCACGCGAGCGTCAGCGAGCCGCGGCGAGTCGGCGCCCATCGCGAGCAGCGGCTGATTGCTCCGTACCTCGCGGGCTGGGCCCCATGCCGGTTCGAGGAGCCGCCACAGGTCGAGGACCTCCTCGGACGGTCCGACGAAGGATGAGCAGCGACGCGGGATCGTCCGCAGCCGATCAGCGAAGGAGGCCCTCGACGCGGGCGTGGTCTCGACGGGGACCGTGTTCGCGCCGTAGTGGAGGAGGGACTGCAAGGTGCCGTCGGCGAAATAGCCCCAGACATCGGCCCCGAGCCGCCACGGGTCGGCGCCGCCCGCGCGCACCCGGGCATCGACGAAGCAGTGGGCGACGCGATCACGGGCGATGAGCAGGTGAACAGCCTCTAGATCCTCGCTCGTGATGGCACGCACGCCGACGCGGGTCACGTCATCACCATGGGCCTGCGACCGGCGCGATCAGGAGGTCATGACGATGGGCTCGCCGGAGACGTCGCCCATCTCCGCGGCGAGCTTCATGGCCTCCTCGATGAGGGTCTCGACGATCTGCGACTCCGGCACCGTCTTGATGACCTCGCCGCGGACGAAGATCTGGCCCTTGCCATTTCCGGATGCCACTCCGAGGTCTGCCTCGCGGGCCTCGCCGGGCCCATTGACGACGCAGCCCATGACGGCGACGCGCAGCGGAACATCGAGGCCCTCGAGACCGGCGGTGACCTGCTCGGCGAGGGTGTAGACATCGACCTGCGCCCGCCCGCACGA
>WLOY01000210.1 GCA_009699015.1 Actinomycetota bacterium
AAGTACTTCGCGGACACGATGAGCGGCCTCAAGTCGTACAAGGACCGGCCTGAACTCAGCGCCCTTCTCAATGTCGTCGTGGCAGGGGATGAGGTCGTGATCTTCGCGCTGTCGCGGGCGACCCGGTCACTGCCTGACCTGCTGGAACTGGTCGCGCTGCTGGAGGCCAAGGGCGTCGGCCTTCGTTCCATATCCGAGGGAGTCGTCGACACGACCACCCCGCACGGGAAGTTCATGGTCTCCATCCTCGGCGCGGTCGCTGAACTTGAGGCCGAGTGGACCCGGGCGCGAGTGAATGCGGGCGTGGCTGCCGCGAGGGCGCGTGGCCACATCGGTGGAAGACGGCCCAAACTCAGCGCCGAGCAGGTGGCCCTCGCACAGCGCCTGCGGGCAGAGGGGCAGACGATCATCGCAATCGGCGGGATTCTGGGGGTCAGCAGGCCCACTGTCTATAAGGCCCTCGCCAAGGCGTCGTAGGCCGGAAGGACTCGGCGCGATACCGGCCGAGTGCTCGATGGCACCCCCACCCTTAATCGACTTCCCGCAGAGGCCTCTCCAGACCTCAGCCGCAGGCAGCGTCATTGCCGTCGAGCAGTAGCCCGGCCGATGTCGGCAAGCAGGTGGACACGATTGTTGTCATTGCAGGACGGGGCCAGTGGAGGGAGCGGGCCGCGGAGTCCTGACTGAGGCGGGCTAGGCGACTGGCATGCGCGGCAGGAGGGATTGGGTCAGCGCCTCAAGCATCAATGGGCCTTACGACGATCAATTGGAATGACGCGAGGATGTCGCCGCCGTCGTCACTGCTTATGAGGCAAGCGAATCAGTCATGATCTGGGTGGCTTTGGCTTCTTCCTCTTTGCGACCGGGTTGCCGTCCTTGTCGTAGTCGTCTGAGCCAAGGGAAAACGCGCGCTTGCCATGTGCCCGGGGGTCGCGCGAAGCATTCTCAGTTTCCCACTTCTCCGCTTGCACCCGGGCGACTTGTTCTCGGACTTCTTCGGCGCGGGATTTCGTTTGTTCGAAACGCCGATCCCGCGGTTCATGCTCAGATTTCACCGCCGTGTATTTCGCACATGACTTGCATGTGACCGACATTGCGGCAGGAGCCGGACGGATGAAACCGTCATTGGTGTAGGCATCAAACGTGTCGCAGTGAGTCGCAACGCGACCGTCGCTCAAGATGTAGGCAATGTGAACTCGTTTGTTTCGTGACCCCATGGGTCCTCTAGTTACGAGCGCACCGCTCCTTACGTAGCCACTTTTCCCGGGCGGGCGATATTGCGACTTCGCTGGCTCGGGATCGGATTTCATGGCCGCGACGATCGCCGGAACGATCACGAACACGAAGATCATGCCGCCGATCCAGAGCATGAACATTTCCGGAGGAATGTCATTGACGCCCGCCGCAATGACGTCTATCGGAACAAGAGCCTGCTGCACGACCACGATTTCCCCCGTGACTTCACCGCGATGCCTTGAACACCTACGCCTGAGAGAGTAGCGCCAAGCGGCGTGTCGGGAGGTCGACTTGGCGATGTCACGCCTGTGATGACACGTTGAGCGTTGATGAAATCGTCGTGATCATGGACAAACGCAACCGCCCCGCGGTGAGCAGGAGCAGGGTCCACCGAGCGAATGGAGATCTCGCGGAAAGATCCCGTCACGGCTCCGACAGGGCGAGATACTCTTGGAGTCTCTTCTCCAGCGGGCGCAATGAATACTCCACCACGCCTTCGAGTCCGAACTGGTCGTAAGCGTGGTCCTCTCCAACCTCCTCGCGCCGGTTGTACCAATAGAGCCAGTTTCCTAATCCGAAATTGCTAGCCATCACCCCACCACCATCAATCAGGTTTTTCAGTACGCTCGTCAGATCCCGCCGGGCGGCTACATAGCGGTCCTGCACCGCCTGATCACAACCCCTCGGGTTCACTCCCAAGTTGAGGAGAGGGGCCGGAATGGCGTCCAGAAGTTCTGGCAGGTCTTCGGTCGCTGACTCGTACACCGCCCGTGTCCTCTTGGCGTCTGCCTCCTTGATCATGCGCGTGGTCAATGCAAGGAGGTCCTCCGCGGCCGCCCGTGCCTTGCCGTCCAAGAAGTAGGCGTCGGCTGCGGCGGCGATCTTCGTGCAGTCGTCCGCGGGAACCGCGGCGGCGGTCGATGCCAGTGCTCCAGTGGCATCGGCCACCCCCGATGGTGCTGCGCTCGTCGCGGTCACCTGCGCCGGCTGGGCTGTGGATCCTTGGGGGGACCCGCTTGAACCCGCGCATGCGGAAAGGACCAGTGACACTGCAAGGACTGGGATCAGAGACCAGCGGCGCTCCATGCTCGGCTCCTACTGCCGATTGCCGAGAAGCGCAGCGTCCAAGGCTTCGCCGCGAGCTTCCCCGCACGACCCGGCAAGCGACGCTACGTTGTCGGCCAGGGCGGCGCATGCCACGGCGAGATCGCCGGAGGTGGCCCCCGCGCATGGTGCACCGTATCCACCCGACAGTTGCGCGGTCAGGGCATTGAGGTCGATCGACTGGTTGATGGCGGACTTACATGCCGCACTGAACTTGTCGCCGCATCCGCTGAGCGCCAATGCGGATGCCAACACGACAATCGCCGCAACACTGACCCTGTCACGATTCTTCCCAGCCATGAGCCAACTACCCACGATTCCCCCCGTCCCCGTCACGCTTCCTCGCATGAGCCACTCCAACAACTATGACTGCGCCTCACAGTAGGACATCCACGCCGAGGGATGTCAACAGTGCCAAACCATAGGGTGGCTCAATGCGGAGGTATTCACTCCGAAGCACATGGGTACATCCGCATGCGCCCACGACGACTCCGATGTTCCGCGCCACACAATCGCGGAGCGGACAAGTTGACGGCACGTCCGTCGCCCACTACCTCGCTCCTCCCGGCCGGTCGATTCCGACACCCGACCAGCACGCCGACACGACCAGAGCACTTCGCACAGGGGCCGAGTCACTGAGCCAGCGCACTACGTCCCGGCTATCGAGCGCATGGGCAGTCGGTTCGTTCGTGCAACGCAGACTGAAATGCGCGTGCTAACCTCAGGCAAAAACTTAGGGGGAGCCATGGATTTCGTGACGATAGTGCCGCTCATATTGATTGGTGCAGTAATTTTCTTCGTCTTCCGTGCGCGGGCCAACCGCCGAAAGTCGATCGCTTTGAAGCTTTGGCAGGCTGAGGAGTTAGAGCAAGATCAGCGATGGCTCGCCGAGAAGTCTGAGATCGCCGGGAATCCGAACACTGGATTGGCTGAACTGCGTGCCCTTCTCGCGATGGACAACCCAAACGACGCGATGTTCTTACCCCGACTTACGGTGCTTCGGATCCTGTCACAGAATCCGTCGCTGCCAGTTGAATTGCAGGCGGCCGCCATTAACCGAGTGTCACAGTATGAGTCGGCTGCGCGCATCGACAGGTCGTTGCGATCGCAGCCGTCTCAGCCTGAGTCCGCGGGTGGTGTTCAAGGTTTCGTTGGATTTTCGACAGACATCTAGTCCGGGAAGGTGACGTGTTCATCCTCCCGCGTGAGTATTCATCAAGCGCAAGGTTGAGTTTGGGTCTCGGGGCAACGAGGTAAGTTCCTCGGCCGGACGAGCGGCGGTTCGAATCGTGCGGCGGTGGCACACGCCCGGTAGATCGAGGGGCTACACCTTGCGGTGAAGTGGGCGTAGTCGTTAGGTCCCCGGGAATAAGTCCGACTGGATTAAACTTTGAGTCAGCGCGGGATTTCGCGGCATGCACGCTCGACGGCTACAGAGCATCGTTTGGGTAGGTTCCGTCATCAATTGCCCTCTGGATTTGGGTGCGAAAGTCACCCTCAGACCACCGGGCGAGGACCTCGTCATCCTTCAGGATGGCTAGGTTGGCATCGCGGCGGGAAATGCGCGCCTCCTGCCTCTCTTCGTCCCTAGAATTCGTCATGAGATTTCTCTTTTCTCTTGAAAGGATTTCTTCATGTTACACAACTCAGGGAGGGTAGTTTCGAGGTCTAAGAGGTCAGACGCGGACTCTGCTAGAGAATCACTTTGAATAACCGTCCCGAAACCCTGTGAACGCCACTTGAAGCGACCCACCTCTCAAATCTTGAGGGTCGAAGTAACTAGCTGCCTTCGACGCTGGGCCTTGGTCGGAGGCTCCCGTCAGGAGTGAATCTCAGCAAGACCCTTGATAGACCCCCGTTCCGGTGTACTGGTGTTGGTTGGTATTTGGCGGCAATTGCGTGCCTTAGGACGGATCGCTTCGAGGCCGCTCCTGCCTGACTACGCTCGGAGTGTCGACGAGCCGGGGGGAGGTGTTTGGTGAGTGAGGCCTTGACGCCGGAGCAGCGTGCCCGCGCGGTCATCGACCGGCAACTCGCCGCGTCCGGCTGGCTGGTGTGCGACCGCGCCGGTATGGATCTGGTGAATCATTCGGGGGTCGCGGTTCGCGAGGTGCATCTGGGCGAGGCCGGGCGCGCTGACTACCTCCTGTACGTGGAGCGGCGGTTGTGCGGGGTGATCGAGGCCAAGCCTGCGGGGACGCCGCTGACGGGCGTTCAGTGGCAGACGGCCCGGTATGCCGAAGGCGTGCCCGCGGAGATGCGGCTGGGCGCGGTGATGGCCGGTGACCGGCTGCCGTTCCTGTTCGAGGCGAGCGGCTCGGAGACGGTCTTCACCAATGTGTTCGACCCGGATCCGGCATCGCGGCGGGTGTTCGCGTTCCCGCGTCCGGAGACCCTCGCCCGGTTCATCAGGGATGCGGAGGCGAATCCGCTGGCTCCGACGTGGCGCGGCCGGGTGAGGTCGATGCCGACTCTTGATGGGTATGACATGCGTCCGGCCTCCGAGCGGTCCGTGGTGGCCATTGAGGCGTCGATGGCGGCCGGGAAGCCCCGTTCCCTTGTCCAGATGGCCACCGGTGCTGGCAAGACGCGTATGGCGGTCTGTGAGTGCTACCGGCTGCTGAAGTTCGGCGGGGTCAACCGGGTCCTGTTCCTCGTCGACCGGAACAACCTCGCCGACCAGACGCTGCGGGAGTTCCGGGACTGGACGACCCCGGACGATGGCCGCAAGTTCACGGAGTTG
>WLOY01000211.1 GCA_009699015.1 Actinomycetota bacterium
AATTGCGCTCTTTCAGGAAGCGCACAAGGCGACCGATCTGTTCGTCGGCGAATTCGAGAAAACCGGCGAACGCGGCCATGAAGCGTGAAAACACGGCCTTCTCCTCGTCACTGAGGCTGTCCCACGCGGGGTCACCGGGGTTGCGGGGCGGCAGCTGGGTATCGCGCGGGATCACACCCAGCTCGATCTGGCGGCGATGGCGCTCCTCGCGGAGTTTATCCCAGCCTTTCCTGTATTCCGCAGCATATTTGTCGATATACGATTTAGGGACCTGAATGGGCGCGTGCGTGGCGCTGAAGGCCGTATACAACAGGAACGGCTTTTTCGCATCAGCGGAGTTATGGTCACCGATCATGCGGATGGCCTGATCAACGATATCGACTGAGAAATGATAGTCCGGCTTGTTTGGTCGTTCGATGGGGTGATTGTCTTCGATTATCGACGGATGATATTGGTCGGTCCAGCCGCTGAGGAAGCCGTACCAGCGGTCAAAGCCCTTCTGGAGCGGCCAATGGGTGCGGTCACCGGCGATCTTCTGATCGGCGTTGGGGACGAGGTGCCATTTGCCGACGCCGTAGGTGGAATAACCGCTCGACTGCAGGATCTGGGCAATAGTGGCGGCAGCGGGCGTGATGCGACCGCGGGCACTCGGATAGCCCTGGTCGACATCGGCGAGTTCCTTCATGCCCACCGCGTGGCTGTTGCGTCCCGTGAGCAGAGAGGCGCGCGACGGTGAGCAGACGGCCTTGCTGTGGAACTGGTTGTAGAGCAGGCCACGCGCGGCAAGAGCGTCAATGTTGGGCGTGGCGATTTCCGAACCGTAACAGTGCAGGTCAGAAAAGCCCGTGTCGTCGAGAAGGATATAGACGATGTTTGGGCTGCCGGCCCGGGCCTCGTTCAGCGGCAGAGGGCTGGCTTTGGAGTCGGCGGCAACACGTCCCACAGTGCCCTGGAACGTGTTGACCGGCGTGGGCACCGCGCAGGGTGGTTGCGCGCAGGCGGCACCCGCGAACATACTGCCGAGAACCTGGCGTCGAGTGATCTTCATAGAACCCTTTCCGATTTTATGATCCGGGGCGAAATCCTTTAAAAGCTCACAGGCCGCCGGGACGGCAATAACAGAAGAGGAACACCTGCCTCAGCGCCGCCCCTGCAAGCCGTTGTGAGCGTATTCCTCAAAAGAGCAGCTTGAGCGCAAACTGAATGATGCGCGGCTGGTTTTCCATGGTGCTCACCACGCCAAAGACAGCGTTGCCCTGGACGGTATTCGGCGGCGAAAAACGGGGCGTGTTGGTGAGATTGAAGAACTCGGCACGGAACTGCAGGTTGAGGTGCTCATTGAGGTGCGTGTTCTTGATGGCCGACAGATCCGCCTGCCGTGCCGGCGAGCCGCGCAGTCCGGAGAGGGTGCGGGCGGCGTTGCCGAAAGTGTAGGCGGGCGGTGCCGTGAACTGACTGGTGTCGAACCATTTCTGCACGGTGGGGCTGGGGAGCGCGGCGCTGACGCCGGTCCAGTTGGGGCGCTGGCCGCCGCCCTGCGAGAAGGTATTGTTGACAGCTGAGGTCATGCCGAGCGGCACGCCATCGTAAACGTTAACAATCACTCCCACTTCCCAGCCGGCAAGCACTTTGTTTGTCAGGCCGTGGCTCTTCCTGAACAGCGGGACTTCGTAGACGGTGTTGAAGACGAAGCGATTGGTCTGGTCCAGGGCGGAGACGGAGCGTTCGTGGCGCAGGTTCTGGAAGTTCTGGAAGGCACCGCCGTTCACGTTTTCGCCGCCAAAGGAATTGATGCTGTAATCCATCACTTTGGAGTACGTGTAGGCCGCCATCACGGTGAGGCCCTTGCCGTAACGTTTTTCGGCCTTGACGGTGAGGCTGTGATACACCGAACTCGCCCACGTGGCGTTCGCCGATGTGACGGTGTCGAACTGCGGGAACGGGCGGAGAAGCTGCGCGGCGCTGATGGTACGACCGGCGAGCGCTCCGGAAGCGATCTGACCAAAGAACGGATTGGTTACCTGGGTTCGCAGCGCCGCAGTCTGCGCCAGAGCCGATGCCGGGAGCTGGTTGAGCGTGATGCTTTGGGGGAGCTTCAGTCCGTGGCTGCCCATGTAGCCGACCTCAAACAGGGTAGTGAACGGCAGCTGACGCTGGATATTGAAGTTCCACTGTTCGCTGTAGGGAGAGACGTTCCCGCGATCCGTGAAGGCGATAGCCTGGCCGAGTAGGGTGGCTGAGCCTAAGCTGCTGCCGCTGGGCTGCAGAATGCCGCTGGGGTATGGATTGGTGAGCGTGTTGAGCGGCGTGAGCCCGTCCGGCGCGGCGCTGACCATGTTGGTCTGGCTCTGAAAGCCGGAAATGCCGAAGGCGGAGGGTCCGCTGCCAATGCCGGTGATAGAGGAGTAGAACAGTCCGCCGCCGCCGCGGATGATGGTCTTCGGAGTCAACTGCCACGCAAAACCGAGGCGGGGGGCGTAATTGTTGGGGTCGTATTTTGTGTTGCTGCGCGGAAGGCCGTTGACGCCGACGAAGGTGAGGGCACCGCGAAGGTTAAGTCCGGTATTGCTGAGCGGCGGGGTTGCGGCGTAGTCGAAGTTGGTCAGCTGGTTAAAGCGGTCGGTGCGCGGGGACTCCATCTCCCAGCGCAGACCGAGGTTGAGCGTCAGCCGCGAGTTGACGCGATACGTGTCCTGTACGAACGCGCCGTAGTACTTCGTCTGGTTGGCGACGCCGGGCGAAGGAAGCACGCTGCCACTGGCCGGATTGCCGAGCAGGAACGACGCCAGAGCGGCTCCGCCGGCAGCCGTGGCGGCAGTCGGATCCGGCCCCTGAGTGAAGGCCCTGTCGAAGACAAACCCCGGCGTATTGGCACCCGTCTGCAGGTTATTGAACTGGATGACGCGATACTCGGAGCCCGCCTTCAGCGTGTGCCTCGCCAGGGATTTGGTGACGTTGTACTGCGCGGCCCAGGCTGTGTTGCCGAGCCGAATCACGTCCGTGGCACCGAGCGTTCCGCCGGAGATCACGTTGGGAATCGACGCCGATACGCTGTAGCCCGAAATATTGAAAAACGGGAAGGCGCGGGGCACCAGTTGTGCCGCAAATGCGGACGGGAAGCCAAGCGTCGTGATGTCATACGGCTCGCTGAACGAGGGGCGGAAGTTGGACAGGCGCGTCATGGACAACCGACCGGTCATCAGCAGCGTTGCGTTGAAAACCTGCGAGTCTTCGATGACGGCGTTGCGGCGACCGAAGGTTTGACGTCCGGCGACGGGCGAGGCGGGGTTATTGCCGTATGCTGACGCGCGAGTCCAGGGAGAGTCGTCGGCGGAGTAGCGGGCGAAGAACCGGTTATTCTGCGTGAAGTAGTGGTCTACGCGATAGCTGACGGTGTCCTTGGAAATGTGGCTGCCGTCAGTGCGTGCGTAATTGTTGACGCCGGTGATGGCATTGCCCGCCGTATTGGGAGTCGGGAAGAAGGCGGAGGCCTTTTGCGAGACCGGATTGATGCGGTTGGCGGGAATGACGTTGCCGGGGAACGGGGTGCGGATGGAGCCGGCCCCGTTTGGATTGGCCCGCGTAGTCAGCGGGTCGTAGATGGTGACCACGGCACCCGAAGCCACCCGCGTATTGTTGAAATCGCCGGCGAGTTCCTGCGGGCGGGGCATACTTCCAAGGAAAGTGATGCCCTGCACGAAGCGGACACTTTCGATACTGACAAAGAAGAAGGTCTTGTTGTGCCCGTCGTAGATTTTGGGGATCGTGACAGGGCCGCCGAGGGTGCCGCCGAACTGGTTGTACTTGAAGGGTGGCGGTTTCTGGCCTGTCTGATTGGCAAAGAAGTCGTTGGCGTTCAGTTTGTTGTTGCGGAGGAATTCGTAGAGGCTGAAGTGGTACTGATTGGAACCGGACTTCGACACCACATTGAAGACGCCACCCGAGGCGCGGCCGAATTCGGCGGAGAAGCTGTTCGTTTCCACCTTAAACTCCTGCACCGCGTCGGGGTTCATGTTAATCACAGGCTGATTTTGGGAGGCGGCGGAGTTGGGCGCGCCGTCGAGCAGAAAGTCGTTGGCGTTGGGCCGCTGGCCGTTGATGGCGTACGCGACAGTGCTGATCTGGTCAACCACGATATTGTTGACGCCAACCGAGGGACGGACGCCGGGGACGAGCGCCGCCAGTGCGTAGGTGTTCCGGCCCAACAGCGGGAGGTCAGTGACCTGTTTACTTTGGATCACTTGCCCGAGCGTGCCAGACTCACTTTCAAGGACAACACTTTGGGCCTCCACGGTGACGGTGTCATTAACCTGACCGACCTGCAGCGTCAGGTCGAGTTTGGCAACCTGCTGCACCTCAAGTTGCAGGCCGGACTGCCTGAGGGTCTGGAAGCCGTCTTTGGTCGCCCGGACTTCATACGCGCCGGGGCGGAGCGCGGGCAGGACGTAGAGTCCGGCATCCGTACTTTCGGCGGATGTCTCGATGTTGGTGGCCAGGGCGCGGACCGTGACTTTGGCCCCGGGGATCAGCCCACCGGATGGGTCGAGGACCCGTCCGCTGACCGATGCGGTCTGGGCAAACACACCCGTTGCGGCAAGCAACAGGATGGGGAAGATGGTGTTCAGCTGTCTCAGAATTAGTACCTCCTTCGAGATTGACAGATTCTATCAGGAGCGCCCGAGCCTGCCGCGAGTCCGCCGTTCAGGGATATCTTATGCGCACAGCGGCCATTCTCGCCATTCTCGTCGTATTCCAGTATTCCAGGGCTCTCTGGCTTTTTCGCAGCGGGCCGCGCACAGCCAGAGTAATTGATACCAAAACCGGCAAGTACGTGGAGAACGAAGTGGTGACGCATCACATGGAACTCACCGCAGCGACCACATAGTTTTCGCTCGCGCCGCTGCCTCGCCTCAATGTGTGAGCGAATACACGAGGTAATTCAGGCCGTAGCGGTAGGCGAGCGTCGTCATGTGTTCGGGGTATTCGGGGGCGTCAGCGTACTCCCAGGCGTCGCCGATGTCGGTGTTGTAGTTGACGGAGACGATGAGGTGCCCTTTATCGTCGGTCATGGCTCGCCAGG
>WLOY01000212.1 GCA_009699015.1 Actinomycetota bacterium
ACGCTCTTGTCGGACCCGTGTCCGGACAGCTTTCGACCCCCGAACGGCACGCTGGAGTCGCCCTCCTCGAAGCAGTTCACCCACACAAGGCCAGCCTCCAGTCTTCGGGCGAGCCGGTGTGCCCGGCTGAGATCTGCCGTCCAGATCGACGACCCCAGACCGTAGACGGTGTTGTTCGCGATGGCGATCGCTTCCTCCTCATCACGGAAGGTGAGGACTGACAGAACCGGTCCGAAGATCTCATTCTGTGCCAGACGACTGTCCGGATCGACATCGATGAAGACAGCGGGATCCACATACCAACCGGCCCCCGGCTTAGCATCACCGGAGCCGTGGACCAGTGTTGCCCCGCTCTGGATTCCTTCATTGATGTCGAATAGGACGTCCTTGCGGTGCCGCTCGCTCGCGAGAGGCCCGAACGTGGTCGACGGGTCGAGTGGATCGCCCACGACCAGATTGTTCATGTAGTCGATGATCCCCGCGACCACGTGGTCCCTAATGGACTCGTGCACGATCAGTCGCGACCCCGCCGTGCACATCTGGCCACTGTTGAACGTGATGGCCCAGCCGGCAGCCTCAATGGCAGCCGCCATGTCTGGGGCATCCGGGAAGATGATGTTGGGTGACTTGCCACCGAGCTCTAGCCAGACGGGCTTCGCGTTGGATTCCCCCGCGTAGATCAGAAGCTCCTTGCCGACCTCAGTCGACCCGGTGAACGTCATTGTGTCGACGTCAGGGTGGCGCGCCAGGGCTGATCCCGTCACCGCCCCGCCACCCGTGATCACCTGCAGTACACCGGCCGGAACCCCTGCCTCGAACGCGAGTTCGGCAGCTCGCAGCGCCGAGAGCGGCGACTGGCTTGCCGGCTTCAGGACGACGCTGTTCCCCGCTACCAGTGCTGCCGGAATTTTGAAGGTGGACAGCGTCATCGGGAAGTTCCATGGGGTGATAGCCGCCACTACGCCGATGGGCTCCCGTGACACGATCGCGACGGCAGTCTGACGGCCCCGTGGCGACTCGTCCATGAGTTTGTCGGCAAGCTCGCCATACCAGCGGATCAGGTTGATCGTGGTACGCATCTCTACATTCCACGCAACACTCACTGGCTTGCCCATCTCGAGTGAGATAAGCATCGACATTTCGTCGCGATGCTCCTCCAGAAGTTCGGCCCACCGAATGAGGACCTCCCCCCGAGCCCGCGGCTCCATTCGCGACCAGATGCCAGATGTGAAGGCACGCCGGGCACCCACAACCGCGCGATCGACGTCGGCAGCGTCAGCCATCGGAAGCTCCGCGATGCCCTGGCCGTCCCGTGGGGATACCAAGGCCGAGCGCGCATCGCTCCTCGCCTGGGCCCAAGCGCCGTCCAACCACATGCCGGACGGGAGTTGTGTGGCCGCAGCGAGCTCTTTCCACTCGGCGACGTTCTTGGGCGAAGTGTTCCTCATGACGGCTCCACATGCGACGTAGTTAGTCGTGCGACCCACTTACTACGCGATTTGGGGCCTCCTGTCAACGCTCAAGGCCGCATGGTGCGCTTGGCGCCTCGCGGCCGGCCTGCTCAATTGTTCAGTTGGCGAAGCAACGTAGGGCCCGCATGGCTGCGGCGACTCCCTTGTCACGCAGCTGGGTGTCCTTGAAGGTCAACCATTGAAGGAGTAGTCCGTCGGTGAGGGCCAGCACCAATGTGGCCAGAGGCTCCACTAGTTTGCGCTCCTCTGGACCGCTCACGCCCTTGCGCAGGGTCTCGCGCATTACCTCAAGGGCAGCATTGACACCGAGCTCGGCGAGCGCTCGGTCGTTGTGATGAGACCAGAACATGAGGTCACCTGACGCCTGCGCATAGTCAGGCTCCTGCTCGTACCACTCCATGAGTTGCGGCACCATCGCGGCCGCCGTCTCTGCGACCCCGATGCCCGGTTTGATAGTCCACGTCGATTCGCCCATGGTCTTGATCTGCTCTTCATAGAGAGCCTGGAACAACGCTTCCTTGGACTCGAAACAGTAGTGAAGGGCGGCTAGGGGTGCGCCGGCTTCGGCTGCGATCTTCCGCGTGGTCGCCCCGGAGACGCCGGTTGTGGCGATGACTCGAGCAGCGGCGATGATGAACTCCTCGCGCCGTACCTTTGCCGAAAGACGTGCCATCAGAAGTTCCTTCCGCGAAATGCGCTCGATCTTGCCAGCGCCCAAAGTCTAGTTGGTCGGAAGACTGAGTCAACGGTGCAGCCATGGAGTCTCAACTCTGTGCACCGGCGGAGCAGGTGCACTCGCACCCTCGCCGGGTGTGCCTGCTTTTGACCGTGTCAGGTGCGGACCACGCACCGCTGCACGTCGATGTCGCGTAACAAGTTCATTACGGCCCTGTATCGAACGGCGCGTATTCACCGGAAGGGGTTGACAGACGTCTACCCGTCCCGGATAGTCTGTCATCAGACTAAGTCGTTTGTCCTATTCAATTGGCCACCAAGATTGGACGGCACCGTGAAGGTCTCGCAACTGCTCTCCACTGCCAAGGCAGCCGCTGTTATCGCGGCCGGCGCCATGCTTCTCGCCGCCTGCGGAGGCACCGCTGACTCGGCGTCGAGCTCCACCGAAGCAGCGGCATCGTCGAGTTCGACGATCTCCGCCGAACTGGGCGATCCGCAGGCGCGCCTGGAAACCCTGTACGCGGGAACCTTCACTGAGGCGCCCACGGGTGGTCCGAAGCCGGCAGCCGGCAAGAACGTCTGGATCATCTCGTACCTGCAGGCGTACGTGTCCGCGGCAAGCACGGCTCAGGCAGCGCAGGATGCGGCCACGGCTCTCGGCTGGGAGTCGACCGTCTTCGACGCAGAGGGCGATCCGGCGCAGGCAGTCGCGGGCATTCGCCAGGCGGTCGCAGCGAAGGCTGACGTGATCTTCACGATCTACTTCGACTGTGAGTCGATCAAGGCTGGACTCATTGCTGCCAAGGATGCCGGAGTTGTGCGCGTCGCTAACGAGTCGCGCGACTGCGAAGGCTCGCCCCTTTTCGACTACGTGGTGACCTACAACCCCGGTACCTACGCCTTCAATGACGGAAGCTTCGGCGGATACCTCATGGGGTGGCAGGCCTCTACCGCCGACTACATCATCGCCAAGTCCGGCGGTAAGGCGAAGACGATCCTCATCGTGCAGCCGGACACGGCGGCTGCGCTCCTGCAGGCTGAGGGCTTCCGTACGCAGATGACATCGTGCCCCGACTGCTCGATCGTCGCAGAGGTCAACATCCTGGGGACAGAGCTCGGCGCGGCCACTCAGCAGAAGGTCCAGCAGGCACTGCTTCAGCACCCGGAAGCCGATTCAATCGCAGTTCCCGGTGACGCGTTCCTCACTGGCGGCGTCATCGGCGCGATGAAGGCGGCGGGCGTCTACGGCAAGATGATCATTGGCGGCGGCGAAGGTTCGGATGCAACCGTGGGCCTCGCCCGGGACTACCCCGGCGACTGGGGACTGTCGCTGCTCCCCGTCAAGTGGGAAGGGTGGCAGGCGATGGACGCCGCCAACCGGATCATCGGAGGTCAGGAGCCCGCGCTGGCCTCCGGAATCGGATACCAAATCATCGACAAGGACCACAACATGCCCGCGACCGACGAGGTCGTGGTCACGAAGGACGGTCAGCCCATCGACTACCCCGCGCAGTACAAGGCCGCATGGGCCGCCGCGTCCTAGTCGAAGTTCGACGGTATGGGCGCCCGGTGCATGTCACCGGGCGCCCATAGCTTTCCCACCAGCCAGCCGAACCGGACAACTCGAGCAAGAAGCCGACTTCACGGGGGCCATCTTGGAACGCAAGGGAGCCCACGTGTCGAACGTGCGTGAATCCATCGATCCAAGGTCGCGCAAGGCTCTGGACGAGGCACTCGCCGTGTCGCCTGGTGGCCTCTTCAACGATCCAGACCTGGCACGGCGCCGGGCGAACTACAGCCGGGACGTAGCGCTGGCTCGTGCTTCGTTGCCACCGGACAATCGCTACACAACGGATGCGTTCGACATCCCGGGGTATGACGGCGATCCTCCACTGTCCGTGCAGGTGTTCAGGCCTAACACCAGTTCGACGTCGCTGCTGCCCGGAATCCTGTACGTCCACAGCGGCGGAATGGTCTTCGGCAGCGTCGATGACGAGCATGTCGAGACGGCCGGTGTCGCCGTTGCTGCCGAGGCCATTGTGGTCTCCGTGGAGTACAGACTGGCACCCGAGAATCCCTACCCTGCAGCGGTGCGTGACTGTGTAGCCGCTCAGCGTTGGATGTTGGAATCAGCCGATGCTCTCGGGATAGACCCGGCACGGACCGCCATCTACGGCGGCAGCGCCGGCGGAGGGCTGGCGCTGGGCACCACACTTATGGTTCGCGATCTGGGGGCGCACCCGGTCAGCTTCGTGATGGCCGCCTATCCCATGATCGACGACAGGAATGTGACCCCCAGCAGCTGGCAGATCACCGATATCGGCGTCTGGGACCGAGACACCAACCTCGAGGCCTGGGGCTGGTACTTGGATGGTGTCCAGCCGGATGCGTATTCGTCACCGACACGCGCGACGGATCTCACGGGGATTCCCCCCACCTTCATCGACGTCGGTGACCTCGATCTATTTCGCGACGAAGCAGTCGAGTTTGCGCAGCGACTCATGCAGCATGGAGTCCCCACCGAACTGCATGTCTATCCCGGCGCCTACCACGGATCCGAGTACATCGCGCCCGAGGCCTCGTTGAGCGCACGCATTATGGCCGCCCGCTTCGCAGCACTGCGATGCGCTCTCGAATGATCGCGCGGCCAACCGGGCTGGCCGCGAGGGATGGCGGCCGACGGCGGCAGTCGCACATCCACAGGAAGGGGTTGACAGACCCTTGCACGTTCCGGCAATCCTTCATCAGACTATGTGGATTGCCCCATTAGACAGGCCCGCAAGACTGAAGGGCACCTCGAAGGTCTCGCGGCTGCTCACCCCGGCCTGAACGGGCGGCCGGTGCTTGTCCCCGGGCTACCACGCCGTTTAGCGATTGATCAGTTGGTCAACGATTTTGCACACCTTGAACA
>WLOY01000213.1 GCA_009699015.1 Actinomycetota bacterium
AGTACGGGCAAGGTCGTTGGAAGCTGCACGGAAGGCACGGAAAAGCACGCGAAGCGCACCCATGACGAGTCGACCGAGCGGGAAATCCGTCATATCCATCAACGTGAAATCGAGGACACCGCTCATCGGATCGCCAACGACTGCGCGGCCATCTCGCTCACAGACCTAGTCGTCACGACCGCTCGATACCTCGGGTTCGCACGCGTAAGCGTCGATGTCAACGAAGCCATCATCCGGGCCATTCGCACTCTCCAGGCGTCCGGCTGGCTCACCGATGACGATGACAACCGGATACGCGCCGCAGCCATCGAGTAGCGGTCGGAGCTCCGGCAATTGGCCATGATGCCTTCGTCCGCGCCCGGGATAGGCCACGGCCATCGCTGCCGCGAACTCGTCGACCTCGGTCACGGTCGGGCACTTGTCGAGGGTGATCGTCGCGTTGGCCTCGTCGGTGCCCGATGCGCGGTGCCGGGCGACTTTGTAGGCGGATTGACGCAGCCGGTCGGAACCGAGGCCGTCGGCGGCCAGCCAGCCTTACAGGTGCCCGGTACGCGCGAGGCGGGCAGTCGCGGGCATCCGTTCGAGGCCCGGCTTCGGAGCCTGGGTCGGGCATCAGCAGGCACGCCACGGCACCCTGCGGCACACCCCGTGTGTCACTCGTGTGCCAATCGGAGGTGTTTCCCCTGCTCAGGGGCCTAAGGGCGAAGGCCACCCAGATCTACGAGGGGACGAATCAGGTGCAGCGCATCGTCATGGCAAGGCACCTGCTCAGCTGAATCGGCGGGCCGAAACCTGTTGGGCTGCAACGCCATTCACTTACAGGAGTTCGACCCTGCATCATTCTTGGCCGAAAGCCGTCAGGCACCGGAAAGCACGCGAAGTGTGTCATTTGCCCCCCTATGTGTGTCACTCGTGTGTCACCGGTGTGCCACTCGCGGGCCGGCTGGAGGCGCTTCGCGCTCCTCCCCGCCGGGCCGGGCCCAAGCCATGTTGTCTGTGTCCGAGGACAGGATGCGGGTCGATGGAGGCGGCGGATGGTGGCGAGCAGTCGGCGCAATTGCCGCCCGTCCCTGCACGTCGGGAGCCCCGTCTGACTGCACCGCCTGGGATCCGAAGCCATGTCGGGGCGGGCGTCCGTGCCGCTTCCTCAGGCCCGGCCGAGGCTCGGAAGAGGCCTTTGTGTGTTACACCTAGATCAGAGGCCTTCGTCATGGAGGACGCTCGATTCACGATGGTCGGTGGGGACCTCGATCGTCTTCTCGGCGTGATGGATATCGATGACGTATCGGACATCGAGACACTCCTGATCATCTTGTTCAACCGGCCGATTTCCGTCGAGCCGCTGGAATGGGTCGACGATGACGACGGCTCGCTTGAGGTGACCGTGTGGGCTGGCGACACGGGGCACGCATCGGGTCGTGGCTTCCCGATGACCGTGGTCGATCTCGTGCGCGCAGGCGCATCGGTGGTCGCGAGCTCGGCCCGGCCGATGGCGACTACGTCGACCCGGCCGATGGCCAAGCGAGTCTCCTGACGAGCTTCTTCTCCTCGGTCACTCTTGACACTTACTGTGCGCCCGCCTCACGTTTCCGCACCCAGGTGTTGATTTCCAGAGAGATTGCCCTCAGAGTTTTCGGGCGGCGCAATCACGATGCTGACAGCGCGAAGGACCATGCTCGACAGCGCAATCGTTCTGGGCGGCGGCGGAGCCCGGCTCAGGAGGACCGGCTCGGCCGGGGGCGCGGTCTGGCCGCGATCGGGCGTCTGACATGTTTCCCTGCAACCGCTGAGGCCGAGGTACCAGGCAATCGCGCGGGCTCGTCAGGGCGAGCACCAGCCCGCCCGGGAAGGCCACCGGGACGCGATTCGGCGCTCGCGGGGGAGTAGCGCGAGCCGGTTCCGCGCTGGCGGCTACCCGGCGGTCGCGGCGACTCGGATGGCCAGGCCCGGCTGCCCGGACACCACGGAGATGGTGCCTTCGTCGATGGCGATGGTGTCGCACCCGGCGCCGGTCAGCAAGGCCCTGACGGCGGCCTCGCGCCTGCCCCACAGCCCCCGTGCCTGGGCGGTGCCGGGCGCGAGGTGTGTCGCGGTGCACGCCACGGTCGCGCCTGCCGTGCCCGTCGCAAGGTCGTCGACGACGCCCCGCATGCCAGTCTTCGCGGCGGGCGACAGGTCGGCCGACCCCCGCCGGAAGCGGGCGGTGAACTCCCCCGCGCCGGCCTGGACCGAGGCGGACTGGGCCGCGGACTGCTGGGGGGCGGACGCGGCCACGGCGATGCCGGTCGACAGGACGATCGACGTGTAGGGGCCCTGGTAGCCGACGAACTGCAGGGTGTGGCCGCCGGGCGTGGCCCAGCTCGGGATCGTCAGGCTCATCGACACGCTCCCGCCGGCATCGACAATCGCCTTGCCAAGCCACAGCTGCTCCGAGTACATGTAGACGTCGGCTTGCGACTGCGGCAGGAACCCTGACGCACTGACCGACAGGCCACCCCCCGGAGCACCTGCGAGCCCGCCACCGGATGCGGGTAGCGGCAGCCCGTCGGGACCGACGTCGGCGAGCGCGACGGTCGACCCGCCGCCGGAAACCTGCACCCCACCCGCCGGATTCACCGTGACCGTCGTCGTCACCGGGACGCCGTTGACGGAGCCAGACGACGCCCCCGGCGGCACCTCGGCGGCAGGGGCAACGCCGGCGACCGGCGGCAGTGACTCAGGCGCCGGGAGCGGCGGCGCAGGCGGAGCAAGCGGAGCGGCCGGGGCTGCGGGGACCGCGGGTGCGACGGGTGTCGATCCCGCGAGCGTCGGGGTCACGGGCGTAAAGGCGTACGGCGGCGAGATCGTCGTGGAAATCTGGAAGGGCGCCGCTGCGCTTGCACCCGATCTCGTCGCTACGTTCGCTCCCCACGTCATCGTGATCACGTCCGTGACCGTCAAGGCTGGTGAGCTCCAGTAGTTGTACGCGAGGATCGTCTTGTACGCCCCATCGGTGCCGGTGCCGCAGGCGATAGGCAAGCTCGTTCCGTTGATCGCCACGGTGATGTCATTCGTAGCGCAGGTGCCGGAGAACCCGGTGGTGTACTCAGAGTCTGGAAGCCCGACGGTGATGCTCAGAAACCCGGCCGGAGCGGTTGGCGTGAATGTCACGGTGCCGGAAACACCGATAGGACCGGCGTCGAACGACGACACCACGACCGAGTTGGCCACCGCCTGCGCGGCTGGCGCGCCTGCGATGCCGAGGCCGCCGGCGACGACGGCGGTCGATGCGAGCACGGCCAGCGCCCGGACGCGACCCCGGCTCGCCGGCACCCGCACGCCGGCCGCGGTCGTTCCGGCACGAGCGAGCGACGCGGCCAAGGGCCGTCCGATTCCTGTCATGACCAAACCGTCGCAGTACCGCCGGTCGGGGCGACCTGAAATGTTCCCAAAATGGAACATTCGATGCCGCGGCCCGGGCGGAACCGGCGCAGACCTTCCTGGATGGGAACATTTCGGGCGCGTCGCCCGGGGCCGTTGAAAGGCTTCGCCCATGGTCGGTGGGGGTCGGATAGTGCTCGTCGTCGAGGACGACCGACTGACCCTCGGGCTGCTCGCCGAGATCCTCACCCAGTCCAGGTTCGTCGTCGGCGCCGCGTCCACCGCAGCGCAGGCGCGGCTCATGTGGCAGCGGATGGCCCCGGAGGCGGTCGTCCTGGACGTCGACCTCGGGCCGGGCGCCAGCGGGTTCGACCTCGCCGACGCATTCCTCGCCCAAGCACCCGGCCTCGCAGTGCTGTTCCTGTCGGCCCTGCCCGACGCACGGTTCGCCGGACGCGACCCCGCATCGCTTCCCCAGGCGTCGGCTACCTGCGCAAGGACCGGCGCGCCGACGCCGAGACCCTGGTCGGCGCGCTCGTCGCGGTCCTGGCCCGGTCGCGCGCCGGCACTCCCCGCCACGACCTCGACCCCGCACGCCCGATGTCCCGGCTCTCCCGCACCCAGGTCGACGTCCTGCGCATGGTCGCCCTGGGCATGTCCGACGAGCAGATCGCCCACGAGCGCGGCACCACCGCCCGCGCAGCCCGCGACGTCCTCGCCCGAGCAATGGCAGTCATCGGCGCCACCGACACCGGCGAGGGCAGCACCCGGGTCGCCGCAGCCCGTCAATACATCCGCGCAGCCGGCCTGCCCGGCTCGCCCTGACCACCCGCGCCCCGGCTCGCCGTCCCCGCTGCACCGCCCTTGCATGACCCGAGGCGCAGCGAGCCGGCGCCCGGATGCCCACGTGGCCCGACGCCACGGCCCCCCAACGCCGGTGGGAATGCGCTGTCGCGACCCCTCCGCCCTCCACACGAAAGCTCACGCGTGCAGCCCCGCAGCATGCTTGAGTCGCCTCAGGACGAGCAGGGGCAGCATGACGGAGCCGTACTCGTGTGGCTGGAAGTGGCCGCGGAGCTTGTCGGCGATCTTCCACACGAACGCGACCTTGTCGCTGAAGCCTTCCGGTGCTGCCATGACGTGACCCCCTCGATGCGCGTGTCCGCACCCGTCACGCTACCGAAGCCGTCAGACAAACCGGCCCGCAAGCCCGAGAAGGCTCGTGCAAGCCCCGCGAGTGTGCTGCCTGACCCCCATGCCATGCCAGGTCAGGCAGCCACCACGATCTAGCTGCCGGCCTCGACAACGGTCGCACCGTCAGCGGCACGCTGCACCGCAGCACACCCCTCCTTCGCCGCCGCCTGCGTGTCGTATGCCTCGCCCACGGCGACGATCTCGCCGTTGCCGGCCTTCAGCCGGAACCGGAACTTGCCTGCCATGCTCGTCCTCCCTTTCACTCGTTGCCGGAAATCGGGAAGATACCGGCATCCGCTGAACGGCGTGCGGATCACGGCGTTGACGGTGCCGCGGGACGCCTTCTTGCTGCCCAGCCCGCGCAGGATCGCGGTCACGTGCTCGATGCCGCGTCGCCGCACAGCGTCGCTCCGACCTCCGGGGGCACCCACACGTTCCAGTTGCTCTTGTACTGGCGTGTCGTGCCGGTCGGCGTGCCCGATTCGCGCATCTCGTC
>WLOY01000214.1 GCA_009699015.1 Actinomycetota bacterium
ACCGGATCGACGAGCGAGATCATCTACGTCCCCTATGACGAGGCATACGAGGCAGGTTTCGAGGATATGCAGCGGCGTCGCCCCGACACCACGCGCATCTCGAACCTCCTCGGCTGGGCTCCCACCAGGGACCTCGATCAGATCGTGGCAGACGTCGCCGAGGATCTGAGAAGCCGACAGATTTCGTGAACCCCTGGCTCATCGCCCTTGTCATCGGCGGAAGCGCGGTCCTCTCCACGATCGTCGTCGACGTGAGCATCCGGATGTCGCATCGCGTTGCTGCCTACGACCATCCCGATGGTGAGCGCAAGACCCAGGAACGTCCGATTCCCAAACTCGGCGGCGTCGCGGTGGCGCTGGCCGTCACGACCTCCGTGGTTGCCGTGTTGCTCGTGACGAGCCGTTTTCAAGCTCTTGGCCTGGCACTGAGCGTGCTCTTTCCGGCGTTGCTTGCCGCCCTCATCGGCTTCCTAGACGACCGCCAGGCGCTCACCCCTTACCTACGGCTCGCGATGCAGGCCGGGGTTGCCGCCCTCGCTTGGCTGCTCGGCACTCGGTTGACCATAACGGGGATTGTCGCGCTTGATGCTGCGCTGCTCGTGCTCTGGGTGCTCGTCCTCATCAATGGCATCAACCTCCTCGACAACTCCGACGGGCTCGCCGGCGCAACCGTGCTCATTTCGTCGTTCGGGGCTGCCGTGATCGCCGTCATGTACGGGCAGATCCTCGTGAGCATCCTCGGGTTCGCGATCGCGGGCGTGACCGTCGGATTCCTCTGGCACAACTGGTTCCCGGCGAAGGTCTACATGGGCGATGCTGGAGCGTACTTCCTCGGATTCCTGCTCGCGATCCTCACCGTGCGACTCAAGCCGACGGGAGCACCAGTCCTCGTGGGGGTGGTCATTGCCATCCTGCTCGTGCTCGTACCCCTCTTCGACACGACGTTCGTCGTCATCAACCGACTACGTCAGGGCATCCACCCGTTCACCGCCGGACGCGATCACCTCAGCCATGTGCTGCAGGGCCGCAACCTTTCGGTGGCGTGGTCAGTTGCCGCCCTGCAGTTGCTGGGAGTCGCTGGAGTTGGCGGGGCCGTCATCCTTGCCGCGGCGTATCGCTAGGCGCTTTGCCCCGAAGGTGAGCCAGAGCGCGTAGGTGAGGAGCACGTAGACCGGCACCTCGAGGAAGATCTTCTGCCGCATCGCATCGGTCCAGATCGGACCGTCGCCCTCCCTGTCCGGGAAGTAGCGATTCGACCAGAGTACCGGGATCGCGATGAGTGCGTAGAACACGGCGAACCAGGCGTAGCGCTTGCAGAGCTCCCAAGATCCGTGTCGCCCGCGGGCCCGGATGATGAGGGCTGCTGCGGCGGCGACGAGCAGCAGGTAGCGCCAGCTCGAGAACAGCCAGTTGTACGGGGTGGTCCACGGCAGGCCTTCGACGAGGAAGTTCTGGGCGTACCCGGCAGTGGGTCTAAACGCCTCGGGGATGGTGATCGTGAGGGACTTCACGAGACCGCGCACTGCTTCGTACGGATGCTCCTTGATGAAGGCGTTGGCCGCCGCCTCGAGCCGGTAGTTGTCCTTGATCGTCTCCTGGGTGTTGTAGTGGCTGGAGAACGCCAAGGCGTTGTCGACGATCTTCTGCGGATACTCAGGCTCGGGTACCGACGTGGGGTACAGGAAGAGCATCCCCACGCGGTGGTAGCCACCGTAGGAGGTCGTCGACCAGGTGTCGTACATGACGAACTGCTTGACCGGGTGGATGAAGATGACCGCGATGAGCAAGACATTGACGATCTGCCAGGGCCATGCCTTGGCCCGGTCCTTCGTCATGAACCAGAAGCTCACGACCGCGACGATGATGATGACGAGAACGTAGACCTGAATGAACGAGCGCGACATCGAGGCGGCGAAGAGGGCGAGAAGGAACAGCGGTACATACCCAGCCCGCCTCGTCTTGAGGAAGCGGTAGAGGAAGAAGTACATGAGCGACACCATGAGCAGCGAGAGCTCCGAGGGCTCGAGAAGCATCGTCATCATGAGGTGTCCGGGGTAGATCGCCCAGAGCGCAGCGCCGCCGAGGGCCCACCAGCCGCTCTTGGTGAGATCGCGCACCCAGATGAACACGAGAGCGTTGAGGAGGCCGTAGATGAGGAGGTAGACGACGTAGAGGCGCATGTCGACGGCGACCTGATCGGGCGGCAGGCCATTGCTCGTCTCCGGCTGCATGAGCACGTACCGAATCGCATCGAGGCCAGGCGGGTATATGTGGTCGTACCACAGCGACTTCAGCCCGAAGGAGTTCATCTCGTCGATGCCGAGGGTCTGCATCATCCAGTTCGACGACCACGCCTGGAATCGGTAGCCCTCATACAACTGCTCCGCCGCTGCAGCACCCCTGAACCAGGTCTGAAGCAGGTAGAGGCCCAGACTGCTCCCGGCGAAGACAAGCAGGGGTGCGAGGAACCGGGGGAATGAACGCCCCGTCATCGCTGGAAACCGCAACTGGATCGGGCAGGGGCCGCGCTCAGAAGTGACTCGATTGGCATCGGGCTATTGTGGCATGGTGAAGGTGAGGCCGGTCATCGTCTGCGGCCTCGTCGCAGTGATGGCGGCAGTTGTTTGGCTCCTCGTAACCGACATCGCTCTTGGACCCACGCTCATGATCGTGGTGGCCCTCGGATTGCAGACGGCCACCGGTGGCTGGGTTTGGGCCGCCCTACGCCGTCGATCGGGCGCTGGAGCCTCTGCGATCGAGATTCTTGCGATGGGATGTGCGATTGGCACTGTCCTGGCGATGGTCAGTGGGGTGCTGCTTCGTCCGCTCATCCCCATGGATTTCGGCTGGGCCGTGCCAACAGTCGTGCTCCTCGCATTCCTCACTATCGCGCGGCGAGCAAAGGCACTCGTGGAGCCGCGCGTCTCGTCGCCCATCATGTGGCCGAGTTTGCCGGTGGCGGCGGCTGTGGGCTTGGGTGTCGTCCTCGGGCTCGCCGCAGCACTGGTGAACATCGCCCACTACCCCCTTCGTTGGACTGGAGATTGGAGCCAGTATCACCCTGACATGGTCTTCTTCGAGGCCCTCTCGACCGGCCTTGCTCGGTACGGTCCCGGCCAGAGTGTCTTCATGGCCGGTGCTGATTTCCGCTACCACTGGTTCACCTATGCCTGGAGCGGACAACTGACCGAGTCATTTCACCTGGCGCCGTTCGTCAGCCTGACCAGGGTGCTCCCGTTCGTGACCGTGCTCGCGACCGCCGCGCTGGCGGCGGTGTGGACAGGCCGCCATACGAAGAATCCATGGGCACCGGCACTCGCCGTTGCGCTCGTCACGTCAGGCGGGTATCTCGGCGCGTCCTACGGCATCCTGCTGAACTTTGATTCACCGTCTCAGGCGATGGCGACCGTATGGATGCTCGCCCTCGCCTTCGCGATCACTGAGTACCTCGACGGTTCCCTTGGTCGGCCGGCACTATGGGTCATCGGGGCTATGGGAGTGGCATGCGCGGGGGGAAAGGCCAGCGCGGCCATCGTTATGATCGGCGCGGTCGGCGTAGCCCTTGTTCTTGGCTATCTGGGACAGGTGGCATGGCGCGGGCGCGCCGTGTGGGTGCTTGTCACGATCGGTCCTTTGAGTGGCGTCACCTACCTCCTCGTGCTGAGCGGGAGCGCCAGCCTCGGCGGACTCCACCCGCTGACCTGGGACTTGCGTGCATCGACCGTTCAGGGGCTGAACCTGAGCTCGACGGGCTGGGGCATCGCGGCCGGCACAGCGTTCTTGCTTATGGCGATCGTTCCGCGCTGGGCAGGGCTGGCGGGTTTCTGGCTCGACCGCCAGCGGGCGTGGTCACTGCCCAGCGTCATTGGGATTGGCCTCGTGGTAACGGCTGTGACCCCGCTCCTCCTCTTCAGCCATGGAGTCGATGAACTCTGGTTTGCGCTGTCAGCGTCGGCGCCGCTCGCGGTTATCTCCGCAATTGGGGTCGGGCTCGCATGGGAGCGCCTGTCCATAGGCGGACGACCCGTTGGATCCCTTGCCGTGCTGAGCCTGGGTGTCGGTCTGCTGGCGCTCGTGATCGCCTCAGCCCTGTGGGTGCAGGGTGACAATGCCACGGTGTCCATGCGGGCCTGGGGTCCGGTGGCCGCCCTTGCCACCGTCGGGGTGTTGGCGGCGGTAGGCGCCGTACTCATGCGCCGGAGGATCGCGGCGAAGCCGTTGGAAATCGGGATCACTGTCTTCATTACCGCGCTGGTTGTCGCCGCCTCACTGGCCCGACTCACCCCAGCATTCGGCCCGTTGAGGTTGTCGTCAGCAGAAGCGCCGGTGGGCGCGGAGTCACGAAGCACGCAGTCATCGGAATTGCGAACGGTGGAGTTTGACGTCGGCGGGCAGGATGGGCCGGCAAAGAACGAGTGGTCTTCGGCTGAAGTCGAGGCCGCGGACTTCCTCAGGGATCACTCTGGCAGGGCTGACGTCGTCGCCACGGACCGACCCGCCAGTTCCTTAGTGCCCGCTCTTACGGGCTTGCGCACGTTCATATCCGGAGTCGAGTACCAGGTGGCCCGTGGACGACCTTCGGATGTGATCGACATTCCGGTGCGAGTGGCCATTGCCGAGCGACTCTCGGTGGGTCCAAATGCCGGTGACCTTGAGGCTCTGTGCTCGACCGGGGTGACATGGCTGTGGGTGACGGGACCTGTCGTGCCGCGCGAATGGCAGGCATCGGCTGACTTGGAGTTCGCCAATGAGCGCGTGAGTCTCCTGCGACTCGGGCCCGCCGCCTGCCCGGAACTCAAGTGAACCTGCGCTCAGTCAAGGCGAGCACGGCGCGCCCGAGGTCCTCGGGCGTGACGACGCCCGGTTGCGAGTCGGCCTCGATCGGAAGGTATCGGTGGCCCCCGACATGGCTGATCCATTCAAAGCAGCGGTTGAACATGTAGCCCACCGTCAGTTCAATGACGATGGTGCCCGGGCGTGCGAAGACGAGGTTCGACAGACCTGCGCCGTGCGGCCCGGCAATGACGCGGGCGTTCTGGAACAGGCGGAT
>WLOY01000215.1 GCA_009699015.1 Actinomycetota bacterium
GAACGGTGATGCCCTCGACGTTCGGGTTCGGCGTCGAGGAGACGACGTAGGCGGCGATCATGCGGCCCCACACGTCAAGCTGGCGCTTGCCGGCAATGTGCGTGTCGACGAGTGCGCTGGTCGGCGCGCTCATGCATGCCGAGCACACGACCGGGATGTTCGCAGCCTTGGCCTTGTCGAGCAGGTCGCCGATCGTGCTCGGCTCAATGCCCGAGATGTGGATGCCATTCGGCTTGAGGGCGAGAGCTGCCGAGAAGCCAGCGCGCTGATCTTCAGGAGTTGCACCCGCGAGGATCTCCTTGAAGGTCCAGCCAAGGACCTTGCCTGCGGCTGCGATGCCCTCGTCAAGCACCTTGTTCTCGTCGCCACCGTTGGTCAGACCCACGATGAACTTGGTGGGGAGGGTCTGCGGGTTGGCCTTGAGCTTCGTGGTGATGTTGATGCTCGTCGGGGTTGAGGAGTACTGCTTAACGATCGCATTCGCTGCTGCAGTGTTGTTCGCAGCGGGCTCTTGCGCGCTCGCTGCCGGCGCGAGCGCCGTCGCGAGGACGACAGAAGCGGAGGCCGTGATGGCCACCGCGAAGATTGACTTGCGCATGGATCTCTCTTCCAGTCAGCGGGTACTCGGACCCGGTTGCAGCCAAAGTACATGAACGTCCGTGTAATTGGAAGCGAATTCGCATTCATTCTTGAGAGGTATTCCGGAAAGTAGCCCGGTTCCATGAGGAAACACCCTATGAAACACAAGATCGTCTCCTGATACTCGGGCAGAACCGCTTCAACTCACGCTGCGTCAGCATGCTCATCCCCCACCGCCTGCTCCTGGGCCTCCGACCGTGAAATGAGCGTGGGCCCGGTCACGAGGACCGGGCCCACGCCCGCTGATTGCGATGGTTCAGGAGCGGAGCATCGGCTACTTCACGCCCCACAGGGCCTTGAACTGAGCCTCGTAGTCGGCCACGGCGATGTAGTTTCCCCCTGCGTCGACGGCCGCCGAGGCCGCCGATTCCGCCGTGAGCAGTTGAGTCGGCAACGGTGCGACGACCGGCTCCTCCCCGCCGACGATGCGGGCGAACTGGTCGATGACCCGCCAGGCGGCGAGCGGAATCGGGTACCCCGTGAATGCCGCCTCCGTGCCCGCCTGGATCGCCGCCAGGTTGGCCGGGGTTGCCCCCATCCCGACGACCCTCACGGCCGCTTCAGGCATTGCGGCCACGGTGATCGCCTCCTGCGCGTCTGCAGAGAGGGATCCGGGGGCGTAGCTCAGCCAGGTCGCTGTCGGATTGAGTTGAAGTGCAAGCGTCGCCACGTCGAGCGGGAGCATCGTCGGATCGAGCGGATCCAGGAAGTTCTCATTCGTCGAGCAGGGCTCGCAGTAGTCCATCATCGCGGCCTGCAGCCCCTGGTCGAACTGGGTCGGGGCCGGCGTCCCGAGCGCGATCATCTCGATGACCGCATCCTGGTTGGCGTTGTTCGACTGCACGAATGCGCCGATGAGGCGGCCCCAGCCGTCAACCTCGGTGCGGCCCGCGATCGATGTGTCCTTGAGCGCATCGAGGGGGTCCACCATGCATTCGGTGCACACGACTGGAATCCCGGCCGTTGTCGCAGCGGCGAGGCCATCGGTGAGGTAGTCGACGAATGCACCGTCGATGTGGATGCCGGCGGGCTTCTTGGCGAGTGCCTCGTCGAATGCCGCGATTGCACCGTCAGCCGTGTCGGCGCCCTCGATCACCTCGACTGTCCACCCGAGCGCAGTGGCCGCAGCCGTGAGCGAATCGCTGAAGAGCTTGGACCCATCGGAACCATCGGTGAGGGTCACGATCACCGAACCACCTGCCGGCGCCGCCGCGAGCGGGGTGTCGATCCCAATGCTTGTCGGAGCGGCAGTCGCCGCGGCGACCATCTCCTCAGCGGTGCCGCCGGCCGCCCCGCTCGCACCGCTCGTCACCTTGCCGAAATTCGGGTCGTCGGCCGGCATCGCGCACGAGGCCATCAGTAGCGACGCGGATGCGACGAGTGCGAGTGTGAGGAATGGCTTGCGCATGGATCTCTCTTCCGGAACGGGAGCCTCGACAGGGAAGTGACGCACTTACGATACATGCACGTCCTACCAATATGGGCCGGTCCCGCCCAAGATCAATTCCGGCCCATGCGATGTCTGCTCATCTGCGGACCGCAGTGGCGTGAGTAGACTTACTTACGACGTCGTAGCGAAACACCGGTCGGTGAAGCCGTTAACGTCGCTCTTCCCTGTTCATACGCATGTGTCCACGCACGTGAGCATGCATGTGAGCACGCACGACAACACGTCCAGAACAACTTCGACCACACGGAGCCCCATGACCGGCGATCTCGCCCTCAGCAGCCTCGATCCGGGGGATCTCGCCGAGCTACGAAACACGGTCCGGGCGGCGGTCAGCGAGTCGGGCTATCCTGCGGGCGCACGGGCGCTTGAGTTCCAGGGCGAGAATCCCGGCCTCGATCCCGACCTATGGCGACTGCTCTCCGAGGACATTGGCATCGCAGGGGTGGGGCTTCCCGAATCCTGCGGCGGACTCGGCGGGCTCGCCGAGATCCTCGCCGTCGCCGAGGAACTCGGCGCCACGCTGGCACCGGTCCCGTTCCTCACGAGCACCGTTCTCGCCGGGCAGATCCTGGCCGCCTGCGGCGACGCAGGCCGTCCCTATCTCGAGCGGATAGCGGCCGGCGAGATCGCAGCGGCGGCAATCACCGACGTCTTCGGCCGGGTTGGCGACGTCGCCTGCACCGCCGATGACTCCGGTGTCTCCGGAGTCGTTCGGTTCGTCGCCTACGGGGCCTCGTCTGCCTTCCACGTCGTCTCGGCGATCACCGCCGAGGGCACCGACATCTTCGTGGTCGAGGCCGCCGACTCGAGCGCCCGGTCACTCGCCTCCCTTGACTTCACCCGGCCCTCTGCCACCGTGTCATTCGCCGCTTCCCCCGGTGTCCGGCTCACGTTCGGCGGAGCAGGTGCCACGGCATTGGGGCACGGTCTCGACATCGCACTGCTCGCAACTGCCGCCGACCAGCTCGGCGGGGCTCAGCGCTGCTTCGACATGACCTTGGAGTACATCAAGTTCCGTCGTCAGTTCAATCGGGAGATCGGCAGCTTCCAAGCCATCAAGCACCGAATGGCCGATGCCCTCATGCTCGTCGAGATGGCGCGATCCGGCCTTGAACGCGTCACCTGGAAGCCCAGTGAGCAGTTCTCCGTCGACGCTGCTGTCAACAAGGCCTGGTGCTCGGATGCCTACAACGCCGTCGTCGCCGAAACGGTGCAACTCCATGGTGGAGTCGGCTTCACGTGGGAGCACGACGCCCACCTCTACTTCAGGCGGGCACGGTTCGATGCGGCCTTCCTCGGCGATGCAGCCTTCCATCGGGGACGGATCGCGGCCCTGCTCGACTGGTAGCGTCCACCGGCCGAATGACCGGTGGACGGACCTGCCCGACTAGGGTGCGCCATCGCTGCCAACGCCTTCGGACCGGGTGAGGGTGGCGTGTGATCGGCCAGGACGTGACGTGGGATACGGTCCCGATCGCTCTCCAGGCCGGGGCGGATGCCGAGGGCGAGATTGACTGGAATGTGACGGTCGCCGCTCTCACAGGTGGCTCGGTCGAATGACAAGGATTGGCTGGGCAGAGAAGCGAGCCGGCCGATCACGCCCTAGGGCCGGAGCATCGGCCAGATAATGCTCATGGCGTAGTCGGTTCCACTCTCATCGCTCGACCACGGATGGAGCCCGGTGAAGTGATCGAACTGCATTCCCGTACTGAGCGCTGAGACGGCCGCCGGCTTGATGTCGGCTTTGATCTCACCCGTATCCTGCCCTCTTTTCAGGTGAGCCGCGAAGGCCGCCTCACGCGGGATCAGCACATGCTCCCTCACTGCTGCCAGCAACTGCGGGTCCGAGCCACTGTGCGCGATGGCCGTGGCCAGCACCAGGGGCAGTGAGGCCTCAATCGCGTACGTCCACCCGATGTAGGCACGCAGTTGCTGTTCCATGGGTCCCTCGGCAGGTTCAAACTCCCCGTAGGTCGGCATCTGCCGAACAGCGGCTACGCCGAGCTCGATCTTGGCCGGATAGTGACGGTAGATGGTGCGCTTGGCCACTCCGGCCCCCTCCGCGACGTCATCCATCGCCATCCCGCCGTAGCCGCGTTCCGTCAGAAAGTGCAAGGCGACCACTGCCAATTCCTGATGAACCTGATTCCACGCAGCCCCACCCGTGCGGATGCCCAGTGGCTGCTTGCGCCGTCCGCTCGGGTAGCGATCACCGGAACCGTCGGTCAGTTGAGTCATGGCAATGATCACTTCCTTCGTGTTCTTTCGTTGTGCGGGCCCACCATCGAACCAGATACTGCATCAGTAGTATGGTGACTGTCAGTTAGCAATCGGTATCCCGGCAGCACCTGACCCCACCCAAGAGATGAGTTCCCCATGCATATGACAGTCAAATCCGCTTCGATCGCGGTTGGCGCTCTCGCGTTGATCGCAACTCTCTCCGCCTGCTCAGGCTCAACAGAAACTGTTTCATCGGCCACGACCGCGTCGGCACCCACCGACATCGATCGTGAGGCATCACTTGGCCTCAGGAGCACCCACGTATGCGTACTCAACTCCAGAACTGGCGAGATCGGTGTTCAGTGGTCCCAGTACGACACTGCGGGTGGCAACGGCGTGGTCGCTGGCGGCGTGCAACTGTGCGCCGAGGGCTCCCACTCCTCCTTCACTCCCAAGCGTGACGTCGAAGGAAGTGCGAGTGTCGAAGGCACAGACAAGGTCATCTTCTTCCAGGCGCACAATGCCTTCGGGGCTAGTCCCAGTTTCGGTGTTGACTGCGTATCCGAGGGCAACTGGGTCGATGACCATTTCGAGATTGGCCAGGAGCGCACCTACAACGACTGCGGAATGTCGATCACCGTCACCCGCCAAGCCGACGACGACTGGATCAACTTCCTCATCGACGTCAAGTAGCAGGTCCAGCATCCC
>WLOY01000216.1 GCA_009699015.1 Actinomycetota bacterium
CATCTTACGTCCGTGCATCGGATCGGTGCGGGTGTCATTGTCGAACACGGCGATCATCGTCGCCGGGTAGTCGGTCCCCTCGACCACCCGGTGGTAAGGCGAGTAGTCGATGAGCCAGCCGAACTCCTCGGCGACCTCCGGATCGCCGTACTCGACGGTCCAGGTCGGCCCGAGCTCTGAGGTCGTGTAGCGGATCATGTCCAGGAGCGGGGCGACGCACACGACGGCGTTGAACAGCTCCGGTCGCTGCGTCATCGCCGCACCGACGAGAAGGCCGCCATTGGATCCGCCGTAGATGCCGAGCTGACCCGGGGTCGTCCAACCCTCATCGACGAGGTACTCGGCGGCCGCGTGGAAGTCGTCGAACACGTTCTGCTTATTGGCGAGCATGCCGTCGCGGTGCCACTCCTCGCCCTCCTCGCCGCCGCCGCGCAGGTTCGCGATCGCCCACACTCCGCCCGCTGCCACCCAGGCGAGGATGGCCGCTGAATAGCCGGGGGACATGGGGATGCCGAAGCCGCCGTAGCCGTACAGGACGCTCGGACGGGGAGCGGCCGGGGTCTCGTCCGGCGACACGATGAACATCCGGACGATCGTGCCGTCCTTGCTCGGATACGTCACCACGCGCGAATGAACCCGTGGGACGTCGACGGATCCCGGCGGGCTCGCGAAGTGCTCGAAGGCCCCCGTGCGGGCATCGAACTGGTAGATCTGCGGCACCGTGGTGTGGTCGGTGTAGACGAACCAGGCGAGCGGGCCGCCCTCGGGATGCTCGACCGGGCCGGCGAGGGTGCCGACTCCGGGAAGGTCGACCGACCGAAGGAACGCCCCGTCATCCGACCGGTGCACCGAAAGCTCGCTCACCCCGTGCCTCGTCCGCACGACGAGCAGCAGGTCCTCCTCGAGCTCGTCATCGTCGAGCACCGCGGCGTCGTCCAGGACAGAATCGGGATCCTCGGCGATGAGATCGATCCAGTGCTCGGCGGCCCACTCGCCCGGCCGGGTCACGGCGATGCGGCCCATCGGCGCATCGCGATCAGTGCTGACGAAGACACGGCCATCGCGGGCGAATGACAGGGAGGTCTGCGCATCGACCTCGCCCTGGACGAGCACGAACCCGGGTGAGCGGGGGTCGCCCTCCTCGAGGTCGGCGACCCACAGGTCATTGCGGGGCTCTGTTCCCTCCGAGCTCGAGACCTGCAGCCAGCGCCCGTCGCGGCTGACCGACACCCCGTAGTAGTTCGTCATCGTCATGCCCGCGCCGAATACCTCGTCATCCTCATCGGCCGGGGTGCCCACGACGTGCAGGTACACGCGGCGATGGAAGTTGCGCTCCGCGTCGGGCAGCAGCTCGGGAGCGATGCGCCGCACGTAGTAGAAGGCCTCGCCGCCGACGAGCCAGGCGATGGGCGAGAAGCGGCACCGGTCGATCGGGCCGTCGAGCGCCTCACCGGTCTCGACGTCCAACACGTGGACCTCGGACTCCTCGGTCCCGCCGACGGAGAGCTGGTAGGCGAGGCGGTCGCCCTCCTTCGAGGGCTGCCAGCTGTCGAGCGTGGTGAGGCCCGTCGGATCGAGGACCATCGGGTCGATGAGGACGCGCTCGATGCCGGCGGCGTCGATGACGTACAGGACGGAGAACTGCTGGCCCGGCTCGCGCCGGGTGATGAAACGGCGCTGGCCCCGCCAGTAGGGGGGCGATACCGTGCCCGCCCCGAGCAGGCGCTCGACCTGCTCCGCGAAGGCATCGCGGGTGGTCCAGGCATCGCGCTCAGCCCGGGTGAGGTGCCGCTGAGTCGTCGCCCATTCAGTCGTGCGCGTGTCGTCGGCGGTCTCAAGCCATCGATACGGGTCCGGGACGGCGGTGCCGTGGAGCACGTCGACGTGGTCGGCGCGGTGCGCGTCGGGGTAGCCGGGGCGAGCGGCTGCGTCTGGCGCCTTGGGTGCGTCGTGTTCGGTCACCCCCCCACCATAAGGTGAGTGGCGTTCAGGCACGCTGCGAGCGCGCGGACCAGCGAAAACCGGAGGCACGGTGAGTGAGTTCGACGACGGAGCAAGCGTCGGCGACCAGCCGTTTGCCGAGGTCGGCGAATCCCTGGCGCGGCTCGCGCATGCCCACGGGGTTGCGACCGAGTACTGGGATCAGTCGGGCCGCCTAGAGCGGGTGAGCGCCCGCACTGTGCGGGCGGTGCTCGAGGCGCTCGAGGTCGAGAGCGCGAGCGAGGAGCAGATCGCGGCCGGCCTCGATCGCATTCGGCTGACCGACTGGCGGCGCACCCTGCCGGCCACCTTCATCGGCCGTGCTGACGAGGATCGCCGCCTTGCCGTGCACGTTCCGCACGGTACGAAGGTGGTCGTGCGCGTCGAACTCGAGGACGGCTCAAGGCGGCAGCTCGACCAGATGGACTACTGGGTCGACCCGGTGCTCGTCGATGGCATCCTCATGGGGGAGGCGAGTTTCTCGGTGCCGGGCGACCTCAGCCTCGGGTGGCACACGGTCATCGCCCAGACCGCCGAGTCCCAGGTCTCGTCCACCCTCGTTATGACACCGAGCCGGCTCGACCCTGAGCGCATCATCGGCGAGCGGCAGTGGGGATTCATGGCGCAGATCTATGCCACGCGCTCCCGCCGCTCTTGGGGTATCGGCGACCTCCGCGACTGCGCGGACCTCGCGTCGTGGAGCGGCCGGCGCCTCGGCGCCGGCTTCCTGCTCATCAACCCCCTGCATGCGGCAGCCCCGAGCGCCCCCATGGCGCCGTCCCCCTACCTGCCGGTCACCAGGCGGTTCGCCAATCCGCTCTACCTCCGCGTCGAGGACATCCCGGAGTTCGTGTCCCTGCCGCCGGCGGATCACGGGCGCGCGGAGGAACTGGCGGTGGCCCTGCAGCGACTGAACCTCACCGGTGCCCTCCTCGACCGCGACACCTGCTGGGAGGCCAAGCGGTCGGTGCTCGAGAGGGTCGCGGCGCTCCCGCTCTCACCCGAACGCGCGGCGCAGTTCCGCGACTACTGCCTGCGCGAGGGCATCGGGCTCGTGGACTTCGCCACCTGGTGCGTCATGAGCGACATGTTCGGCGATGACCCGACCGCCTGGCCCGCCGAGCTCAGTCACCCTCGAAGCCCGGCTGTCGAGGCGTTTCGTGCCGCGAACGCCGCGGCCGTCGACTTCCACCGCTGGATGCAGTGGCAACTCGAGACCCAACTCGGCCGCGCCCAGCGGGCAGCGCGCGAGGCCGGGATGGCGATCGGGATCATGCACGATCTCGCGGTGGGGGTCCATCCGGCCGGCTCGGACGCCTGGGCCCTGCAGGACGTGCTGGCCCGCGGGGTGAGCGTCGGGGCCCCACCGGACATGTACAACCAGATCGGGCAGGACTGGTCGCAGCCGCCATGGCGGCCGGATGCGCTCGCCGAGGCCGGATACCTGCCGTACCGCGACATGCTGCGCACCGTCCTTCGCAATGCCGGGGGCATGCGCATCGACCACGTCCTGGGGCTCTTTCGCCTGTGGTGGGTTCCGCGCGGCCTCCCGGCGTCCGAGGGCACCTTCGTGAGGCTCGATCACGACGCCATGCTCGGGATCTTGTGCCTGGAGGCGCAGCGGGCCGGGGCCGTCATCGTCGGGGAGGATCTCGGCACCGTCGAGTCCTGGGTGCAGGAGGCACTCGCCGACCGCGGGATCCTCGGCACGAGCATCCTGTGGTTCGAGAAGCAGGATTCCGGGGCCGTCAAGCCGCCGGCCACGTGGCGTCGCGAGGTGCTCGCGAGCGTCACCGTCCACGATCTTCCGCCGACCGCGGGCTACCTGCGCGATGAGCACGTGCGCATCCGAGCCGAACTCGGGCTCCTCGCCCGACCGGTCGAGGTCGAGCGTGCTGACGCCGATCGCGAGCGCCGGGAGTGGGCGGGGCTGCTCGTCTCCGAAGGCTGGCTCGACCCCTCGGCTGACCTTGCGACCGACGATGGTCTGGCGGCCATGGTGGTGGCCCTGCATCGCGCACTCGCCGCCTCGCCAGCCAGGCTGCTCGGCATTTCGCTGCCCGACGCCTTCGGCGACCGCAGGGCGCAGAACCAGCCCGGCACCGACCAGGAGTACCCGAACTGGCGGGTCCCGATGACCGACTCCAGCGGCCGGCCAGTCCTCCTTGACGATTTCCTCGCTGCGCCCGAGCGAGTCGAGCACCTCGCCTCGACCGTCCGGCCGCCGGTCAGGCGGGCCAAGCCCCTAGGCTTGTGACGTGACTTCAGGCCAGGCTCTCCTTATCTTCCTCGGCATTCCGGTGACGTTCGCCGTGTTTGTCGCCCTCCTCGTCTACGCCAACTCATGGACCCGATCCGGGCGCGCCCCGGCTGTGTCCGAGTCCGGTGCGCCCGACGGACCACTGTTCATCCAGACATCAGGCGCGCTGCCGGATCCGTCCCGCCTTCCGCGAGAGATCGGCGCAACCTCGTCATCAGTAGCAGGGGGTGGAGCACATGGCACCTGGTCGTAGCTTCTCCGGGGGGCAGGTAAGTGAACTGCAGCGGGTCATCGATATCGGCCGTCAGATCAGCGGGCTGTCCTTCGGCATCTACGTCGGCGACCTGCCGGGCGGCCGCGAGTCTGCCGTGGCCAGACATGCCCAGTTGAATGACGCCCCCGCCGCGGTTCTCGTCGCCGTGGATCCCGCTGACCGTGCTATCGAGATCGTGACCGGCAGCCATGCCGTGCGCGCCCTCGATGACCGGTCCTGCGAACTCGCGGTGCTCGCGATGAAGTCCTCCTTCGAGGCCGGGGACCTCGTCGGCGGCATTCGCGATGCGGTGAACCTCCTGGCCCAGCGAGCCCGCGCCCCGCACGTCGTCCACGAAGACGAGCCCGCCTAACCCATCACGTCCAACCGGCCCACCCTCCCGCCATCCGGCCCACCCTCCCGCCATCCGACCCACCCTCCCGCCATCCGACCCACCCTCCCGCCATCCGACCCACCCTCCCGCCATCCGACCCACCCTCCCGCCATC
>WLOY01000217.1 GCA_009699015.1 Actinomycetota bacterium
CTCGCATCTCGTTCATCGTGAGGGTACGAGCGAACTCGCCCTGCAGCGTCGGCCCGCAGTGCGCGACGGTGTCGCACTCCAGCATTCCGGGGACATCCTCGAGCTCGTCGCCGGCCTTGCGGATGGTGATCGAGTTGCGAAGCAGCAGCCCAGGTCGGGTCGCGCTCCTGCCCTTCAAATCGAATGCAGCGCGAGCCGGAGCGAGGTACCGGTCGACCGTTGCCGCGCTCATCCGCCGAACCTCATGAATCGCCTCAGGGGTCGCGAACGGGTGGTCGAGATCCCCGGCCTCCAGGAGCAGCGGAAGCCACCCCGGGAGCATCACCACGAAGTACTTCCCGCACGGCATCCCCATCAGCTTCCACACGTGAGCCAGGAGCTCAAGCGCCGAGTCCCCATACGCGCGAGGCCGCAGCCGCCGCCTGTCGACCTGCTCCGCCGGATCCGGGAGGCGCGGCCCCGACAGCAGCCTTCTCGCCGTCGAACGCGCGACCCCGGTGGCTGCCTGAGCCTCGTCAAGGATTCGGGCCTTGTCGGTCTTGGACGCCTTGCCATACGTGTCACGAAGCTTGTTCGTGACCTGCCTTCTCGCACTCAAGTCAATCTTGCCTTCCATCAGGCAAGCCTCCGCCATCAGGCGGGATACGCGCTCAAAGTGTGTGAGGCACCAACCCCAGGCACGCGCTCAAAGTAGCTGAGGCACGCCGAGTTCTTGTACTGCAGAGAGTGCTCTCGTCTAGAATGCAATTATGACTTAACGATCGCTTCATGTCGTTGATTAGGCGGCTGATACGGCACATCTACCAGACAAGATTTGCGCTTCTCAAGGATTGATTGATTCAGGGGACCTCGTCGGGTCGCAGGAGGTTCACCAAGATCCCAGCTCCATACCCGAACAGCCAAAATCGCGGATCTATCAAGAGTTGAGCGTGTGTTGCTGGCGGGTTGCCGGACAGCAGATCTGCAGTGGTCGTCAGGCTCCCCACCTTGATCCCGTTCGGTGTCGTGACAGTCCTGGATTGGAGTGTGGAACAAGTGCAACAACGGCAAGGTTCAACGTTTCTCAGGTCCATTGCGTTTAGATTTCTCAGTATTTTGATTCTTCTTCCACATCCATTCTCGGTCGGGAACGCTTCTGAAGAGGTGTACTTCGGTCTCCTCACTGCGAGACGGACGGGAAAGCGACTGCTCGTTTTGGCACCTCTGCAGTTGCGCGGCGTCTTGAGGCTCCCATTGCTGGACTTCTCAATTGTTGATGTGCAATCGGAGTTCATGGTCTGTCGCCCGCTCAACCCGTTGCTTCTGCCATTGAGGTGGATCGTCACGATCTACTTTGGAATTTGGCGGTTGATATCTGAAGTTCGAGTAAGTCGACTGGGATTGCAGGGTCTCTCAACAGAAAGGACTTGGCCGAACGCCGGACAGGATCGGATCTGGCTCCCGGAGTCGGGATCCCGCGCTTTCTCATGGGACGCCGTTGACGAGTTGAACTGGGAGGAGCAGTTTGCGAGGCCGCTAAACGTGAGGCTTTCAGCACGTACGTGTCAATCAGGGAGCGATGCTCTGATAGGTATGGGCGTACCCGAAGGTTCGTGGTTCGCCTGCGTTCACGTGAGAGAAGGCGGATTCTGGGGCGATCACAATTCTCCGCGTAATGCGGACATTCATTCGTATATCCCCATGCTGAAGGAAATCGTTTCGGCAGGAGGCCACGTGGTTCGCATGGGGGACCGGACTATGACACCGCTGCCTGACCTGTGGAATATCCACGACTACGCGGTTGGCCCCTTGAAGTCTGCGGTCACGGACGCGTATTTGATGAAGCATTGCCGATTCTTTATTGGCATGCAGTCTGGACTCCAGGACACCGCATTGCTTTACGAACGGCCATGCCTCATTGTCAATATGTACGATCCGAACTTTGCATTGCCATTTCTTGTGAACCACCGCGGAATGTTCAAGATCTTTCACAATTTGGTCACGGGGAATTCCATAGATCCCCTGGATCTGGTGTGTCGATCGGATTCCATCGAAGAGCGCAGCCTCGCAGGTGAGAACGCGTCTGACGATTTGACTCGGGCCTTGCGCAACTTTTTGGTTGCGCTGGAGCAAGAGTTTCCGAGGAATGAGGTGCATCCGCGCGAACCGGAATTCCAGGCACAGTATCGAGCCTTCCTCGAAGACCCGATCGCCGGCGCCTCGACGAACAAGCACGACGTCGTTCAGAGTTACCGTTTTGCCTCAAGACTCACGTCGGGCACCCTCTCTAGGATCTTGACTCCTTTGGCATGAACACCGCACTCAGAGGGAGCTCGAGTGGCGGAAATGGGGTTCGTTCGCGCATCAGATTGAACCAATACGGTCGCAGCATGACCCCTATGAGCACCCGATTGCTGGTGTTGCTCGCGGCAATCAATGCTGCCCCTATGCTCTCTACATGGTCCCTCACGACATGACAAATGGTTGGCCACACGAACTGGCCCCATACTTTGAAATGCTCCGGATACGGAGGGTTGAGGAGGCCATAGCCCGCCGCTATTCGGACCAGCAGATGCGGACCCCGGTGCACTTTTGCATAGGGCAAGAGGCGCCGGCGGTTGGTGTCTCAATGCATCTGACTCTGGCAGATCAGGTGATGAGTGCACACAGAAATCACGCTCACTACCTGGCGAAGGGTGGCGATCTCGGGAGGATGATTGCGGAACTCTACGGACGCTCGACGGGCTGCTGCAAAGGTCGAGGGGGGAGCCAACACCTAATCGACACTTCGGTCGGTTTCGCAGGCGCTGCTCCAATTCTTGGGAGTACGATTTCGATTGCGACCGGTATTGCATTCAAGCTTGCTAAGTTTAACCCGGGCGAGGTCGTGGTCACCTATTTTGGTGATGCGGCATGCGAGGAGGGTGTGTTTCACGAGTCTCTCGCATTTGCATCGCTGCATTCACTCCCGATCATCTACGTGTGCGAAAACAATCTCTACTCTGTGCATTCACCCATGGAGTCAAGGCAACCGGACCGGCCCATCGCCGAATTGGCTACTGGGCATCGGGTACCGAGTTTTGAAGGTGACGGAAATGATGTGGCGGAGGTATCCATGCTTGCTTCAACTGCGGTTAATCGAGCAAGGAACGGTGCCGGGCCGTCCTTCTTGGTCTTCAATACCTACCGGATAGTGGGTCATGTGGGGCCTGAGGTCGACTTGAATTTGGGGTATCGAACGCAAGACGAATTGGACCACTGGGAACGGAAGGATCCTCTCGTCCAAGAAATGCGAAGACTCGGTTTGCCAACAGCTGCATGGAAAGAGCTGTCAGATCAGATGGAGGATTCGATCACATTAGAGATCGAGTCAGCATTTCGGTTCGCCATTGAGAGTCCATACCCAGATGCAGCGGAAGTAGCCCTTGATGTGGTGCCGTCGTGAGGAAACTTTCGTTCGCCTCAGCAATTCTTGAGGCGCAAGAATATTTGCTTGCCAACGATCCATCTGTGTTTGTCATCGGGCTTGGCGTGCCAACGAATGCCGGCGTGTTTGGGACAACCGTTGGCCTTGTGAAGAAATTCGGCCCGGATCGGGTCCTTGACATGCCCGCGTCCGAGAATGGCATGACTGGCATGGGGGTTGGAGCCGCAATTGCCGGGATGCGGCCCATCATGGTGCACAACCGGGTGGACTTCGCGGTACTCGCTATGGAGCCCATCGTGAATCAAGCGGCCAAATGGTTTTATACATACGGAGGTCAGGTGTCGTGCCCGTTGACGGTGCGACTAATCATCGGGAGGGGCTGGGGGCAGGGTCCACAACATTCACAATCGCTGCAGGCTTGGTTCGCTCATGTGCCCGGTCTCAAAGTTGTCATGCCTACGACTCCGTCTGATGCCAAGCAACTTCTGATTGCGGCTGTGAACGACCCGGCACCGGTGATCGTGCTTGAACATCGATGGCTCTACGACACCGTTGGGCCCGTTGCGGCGCAATCAACCGGCGAACAACTCGGTGTGTCGCGACTGATGGCGGAAGGCACCGATGTCACCTTGGTCTCTTGCTCATATATGACGCTAGAGTGCCTTGAGGCAGCCAGACTGCTCGCCACCATCGGGGTGTCTGCAAGCGTGGTAGACCTACGCACCGTGTCTCCACTCGACATGACCACGATTCTTGGTTCGGTGGAACACACACGCCGACTCGTCGTGGCTGATACGGGGCATACGTGGTTTGGAATATCGGGGGAAATTCTGGCGAGAGTCGCAGAAGCAGGAATCAACTTGCTATCGCGCCCTTTGCGGTACGGATTGCCAAATGCGCCTACGCCAACGACAGCGTCCCTGTCCGACGTCTACTATCCTCGAGCAATTGACATTGCGAGGGGGATCTCTAGTCAGGTAATGGGCGCCAATGCTCCTCTCCTTGAAGATCCTGACTTGGGGAAGCCATTGGACTGGCCACAACGCGCCTTTACCGGACCTTACTGAAGGCATCGCCGCCCAGCCATTACGGTCTGCACGGTAAGTGGACTGCGACACCCTTTCTGAATCCTTGGTGATTGGAGAGGAGTGTCTGCTGTGGGGCGTCCGTCAACGCCAGGCGTGCTGATGTAGCTCCTCGTTGTGTTTCTTGAACCGTCTGACTCCCGAGTTCCGCAGTTCGTGGACATTCGGGGGGTTGATGGGGCCGGATTCTTGAGGCGGGACGGCGCTTTTCGCCGCTGAGGGGTTCGGAAACGTGGACACACGACGTTGCGTTGTTTTGCGTGCGACGGCAATGGTCCACGGGCATGCTGGTGGGCATGTACCTGCGGGTGACGAGCCGGACGAACGCCGATGGCTCGGTGGTGCGCTACGTGGCGCTGGCGCATAACGAGCGCATCGGTGGGCAGACGCGGGCGCGTGTGCTGCGGGGCTTGGGCCGCGAGGACGGGCTGGACACCGATGGCCTGCGACGGCTGGTGTCGTCGATCTCCAGGTTCCTGGGCGACGCGGATCCGTACGCGGC
>WLOY01000218.1 GCA_009699015.1 Actinomycetota bacterium
TCGGCGGCCAGGGTGCGCGGGGCCTCGCGCACGGGCGTGCGTCCGAGGGAGAGCTGCTGACCGAGTTCGGCCTCGCTGATAACCGAGCCCGGGGCGAGCTCAGCCGTGCAGATCAGCCGGCGAATGCGCCGGTAGGCCTGCTCGGAGAGGGACTCGCTCACCGGGCAAAGATATATCAGTGTGCAGGGGACTGGTACACGGTTTGTCCAAACCCAACCAATCCGAACACGACATACCCACCCTCCCAGTCATTTCATCCAGATTCCGGGCCGCCTGAACGATTCCGGGCTCGACTCCCGGACATTCGTTAGGCCCGCCCAGAATCCGGATGAAATGACCGAGGGGAGGCGAGTTGATCCTGCAAACTTCACCGTGAAGGGGATACCGGTCGGGGTCGTCAGGGCGGCCGGGGGCTACCGGGCAATGTCTCTCCGATGCCGGCACCAAGGGGTCCCAGTCAGGCGTGACAAGTCCGGTTGGGTGTGCCCTGCCCACGGATCTGAATTCACGGCGGCAGGAGCGCTTGAACTTGGCCCCGCAACGACAGGACTGGCCCGTGTCGCGTCGTCACTGAAGGGCGGCACGCTCACCGTGGGCTAAGGAAGCGCTGATCTTCGGGGTGCACCTGACTCAGGTGATGCACGTTTCAGTGTCAGGATTGGCTGCACGCCCACCATGGAAGGGAACCCAGTGACGGATTCTGCAGCCGGACGACTGCTCTGGCAGCCTGACGAGGCGACCCGCGAGGGGTCTCACATGCGGGCGTTCATGGACTTCGTCGGACGCACGCGCGGCCTGGACCTCGAGACCTACGACGACCTCTGGTCCTGGTCGGTGCGCGAGCTCGAGGACTTCTGGGCAGCGGTCTGGGAGTTCTTCGGCCTCGGCGATGCGGGCGACTACGAGACGGTGCTCGTCGACAGGGTGATGCCCGGCGCCCGCTGGTTCCCCGGAGCGCGCGTGAACTTTGCGTCGTTCCTCCTTGGCCGCGGCGACGCGGCAAGCCCCGCGATCGTGTCCACGGACGAGAGCGGCGTGCTTCGCACGACCACATGGCTGGAGTTGCGCAGTCAGGTCGCGTCGGTGGCGCAGCACCTTCGGGAGCGGGGCATCGTCCACGGCGACGTCGTCGTCGGCTACCTCCCGAATGCAGGTGAGGCTGTCATCGCCTTCCTTGCGACGGCCTCGGTGGGCGCGATCTGGGCCGGAGTTGGCATGGACTACGCCGCCCCCGCCGTCATCGACCGTTTTGCCCAGCTCGAGCCGAAGGTGCTGATCGCGGCGGACGGGTACCGATTCGCGGGCAGGGACATCGATCGGCGCACCGAGCTCGACGTGATCCGCGATGGGCTCCCGAGCCTGGACCATGCCATCATCGTTCCGCGGACGGCCGGCCCCGACCTTTCTGCGGGCTGGACGCCCTGGCAGGACATCGTCGGCAACGACTGCGAGTACGTGGCCGATGAGGTGTCCTTCGACCATCCGCTGTGGGTTCTGTTCTCCTCGGGCACGACCGGCCGGCCGAAGGGCCTGGTCCACGGGCACGGCGGCATCATCCTGGAGTCTGTGAAGCAGTTCGTCCTGCACTGGAACCTCTCGGCCGACGACCGGGTCTTCTGGTTCACGTCGCCGAGTTGGGTCATGTGGAACCTGCAGGTCGGGACCCTGGTCTCCGGCGGCAGCATCATCTGCTACGACGGCTCGCCCACCTTCCCGCAGGCTCAGGCCCTGTGGTCGGTGGCCGAGTCGACGCAGGCGACCTTCGTCGGGCTGAGCCCCGGCTACCTCCAGGTGACCAGCGCCGAGGCAGTCGTCCCGAGCCAGCAGTTCGATCTCTCCCATGTCCGCGCCATGGGCAGCACCGGCTCCCCGCTGTCGGCGGCGCTGCACGAGTGGGCGAGGGAGGCCCTTGGCGATGTCCCGCTCTGGTCGATCAGCGGTGGCACCGACGTCGCGACTGCGTTCGTCGGCGGCTCGCCGCTGGTGCCCGTCTGGGCGGGGGAGATCTCGGTGCGTTGCCTGGGGTGCGCGGTTGAAGCATGGGACGCGGACGGCAACCCGGTGGAGGGCGAGCTCGGCGAGCTCGTCATCCGCCTTCCGATGCCGAGCATGCCGATCCACTTCTGGGATGACCGCGATGGGTCGCGCTACCGCAGCGCCTACTTCGACACCTATCCCGGCACCTGGCGTCAGGGCGACTGGTTGTCGATCAGCGACCGGGGGTCGCTCACCATCACCGGACGGTCCGACTCGACCCTGAACCGTCACGGCGTGCGCATGGGCAGCGCCGACATCTACGCTGCCGTCGAGATCCTGCCCGGCGTCGACGACTCCCTGGTCATCGGTGCCGAGCAGCCTGACGGCTCCTATTGGATGCCGCTGTTCATCGTCCTCTCGGAGGGCCAGGACCTCGACGACGAACTGCGCAATTCAGTACGCGACAGCATCCGATCGCATGCCTCGCCCAGGCACGTCCCCGACGAGATCATCGCCGTCACGGGGATCCCGCGCACGCGTACCGGAAAGAAGCTCGAGGTCCCGATCAAGCGGATCATGCAGGGGGTTTCGGCCGTTGATGCACTGAAGGTGGAGTCGGTGGACCGTCCCGAGCTCATCGCGGAGTTCGAACGCATCGCTGCTGAGTTCCGAGGCAGGGAGCACTGAGGCCGCAGGGCAGATGTACGTTTCGTTGACGCCGGCAGGTGCACTGGCCGCGGCCTGTCGATCCTCGTGTCCTCGGCTTCGTCGTCACGACGATGCAGGTTGTCGCGTTCTGGTCTACTCACCGAACTATCAACAAACTGCAATTGTTGTGGTCTAATTAATCTAGCGAGTTCGCGACAACTTCGCTCGGCGGTCCCAGAGGGGGAGGCATGGCAGGAGCGGGGAGGCCTTCGCGCCAAGCGATCTACCGGCACCTTGACGATGCTGTCGAGGACCTACGTACTCGCATGGGTGGGCTGCCCAGGCCCGAGGAAGCCGACCACATCTGGGCTGAGCTGTGGCATCAGGAAGCGCACCACTCCACTGCGCTTGAGGGCAACACCCTCATCCTCGACGAAGTGCGTCAGCTCCTCGTCGAGGGGCGGGCTGTGGGCGACAAGGAACTCAAGGAATACATGGAGGTCCTAGGTTACGCAGATGCCGCCAGGTGGGCATACGAGCAGGCGCTCGCCCCCGGTGACTGGACGACGGGAGACCTGGTGAGCATCCAGGAGATCCGCACTCTGCACCACAGGGCCATGACTCCCGTTTGGAATGTGGCTCCCCACCCCGATGCCACTCCGGCGGAGTCCCCCGGAAACTGGCGGCAACACGAGATCCACCCCTTTCCCGAGGGAATGACCCCACCGTCCTTCACCGAGATCCCCCACCTCATCAGTGACTGGGTCGATGATGCCAATACCCTTCGCGGATCGAGTCCACGACCGCTCGCAGAGCGACTGGCGAAGCTCCACAACGGCTTCGAGAAGGTCCATCCGTTCCTGGACGGCAACGGCCGCAGCGGAAGGCTGGTGCTGAACATGATGCTGGTGCGGCTGGGATACCCGCCGGCAATCGTGTTCAAGAACGAACGCGCGAAGTACCTCAGCGCGATGCGCAAGGCCGACAAGGGCGACTTCGGCCCGCTCGGGGAGCTCGTCGCACGGGCAGTGACGAGCAACCTCTACAAGTTTGTCGTACCCGCTGTTGCGGGCCCAGCTCGGCTCGTGCCGCTGGCAAGCCTGGCCAACGAGAAGACCGGGCCAACGGCTGTATCCCTCCGCGCCGCGATCGAGCGTGGCCGACTTCGCGCCCAGAAGTCACCAAACGGCACTTGGCTGAGCTCGGCGACCTGGGTACGGGAGTATTTGGCAAGCAAGCACAAGCGGCGCAACGAGCCACCGCCCCAATAACCTTCGCCACGGGATCGAATGGCCATGGATGAGCAGCCCGCGACCGCCCCGCGGGTCACGGCACGTCGAGCACTGCAGCGAGTGCCGTCGTCAGCGAACCGGCGTGGCCCGGACCCGCCAGCGTGATCTCGCGGACCTCGAGGGGCAGGCCCAGTCGCCCGGCGGCCCGCTCGGCCGCACGCCGCATGTCGGGGGTTTCGCGGCCGGCGAGCCAGATCACCCGCCGGTAGTGGCGGAAGTAGTCGTCTCGGAGGTCAGGGTGCCGGTCCAGGCCGAGCTCGCGCCAGACGAGCCGGTCGAATCCGGTGACGAGGAAGTCGGTGAGGAAATAGGTGCCGGGCTCCTGAGCCGACAGCTCCGCAATGGCCTCGGCGCCCGCATAGAGGTCGTAGCAGTGGTCGCCGGCGAGTCGCTCGACGCCGTGGCGGGCGCAGACCTCGTCGAGTGCCCCGTACGTGCCGCAGTCGGCATAGGCGATCGCGATGCGCTCGTAGGTCTTCCGGAGCTCGATGATGAGCTCCTCGACGCAGGGCGCGATGAGCCGCGGCTGGTTATGCAGGAGCGGGGGCAGGGGATGAAGGTCGACGTCCCAGCCGCGCTGCTCGCAAATGGCGGTGATGTCGCTGCTCAGGGCGCCGCAGCCGATGAGCGCGACGCGGTCGCTAGCCGGGGAAGGCGAGCTCATCGACGAACCGGTCGTTGAAGTCGGTGCGATCGGAGAGCTCGAGGTACTCCATCTCGCGCAGGAGCGCCGATGCGCCATGCCGCTCGGGCCCGGAAAGGAGCACCATCTTCGCGCCCTCGCCCGCGACGTTTCCGGCGCTCACGATGCGCAGCACGGGCAGTCGCGGCACCAGGCCGATCCTGATCGCGTTCTTCGCCGACAGATAGGTGCCGAAGGATCCGGCGAGGAGCACCTGCTGGAGATCCTCCGGCTGGGCGCCGAACTCCTCGAGCAGCAGCTGCCAGCCGGTCGAGATCGCGGCCTTCGCGAACTGCA
>WLOY01000219.1 GCA_009699015.1 Actinomycetota bacterium
GCGCTACTCCAAGATCGGGCAGATCAGCCCGATCAACTACGAGATAGCGTTGGCAACGCAAGACAAGAAGATCGCATAGTCCCGTGTCTACTCTTCGCGGGGAACCTCAATCCTCTGGGACCGGGTCGATGCCGATATGTGAAGTCGAACTCGGCATTACAGGGCCGACACAGGCGGGCGAGCCAACGGGAAGAGCCGCACCCTCAACAACACGGGCGGCGAATGCGGCGGATCAAAGAAAATGAGAGTCCCTGAGGGTCATCTCGCAACTTCGCGGCGAGTCGGGATAGCTTCGATGTGGCGTGCCCTTGTTGGCTCAGGGCCAGCACCTGAAGTGAACGAAGAGCTTCTTCCTCGACTAACGCGTCTTGGATTGAACCGCCTGCGTAGGGTTCTGCGCCGGTGTCATAGCGGTTTGCCTCGGCGTGAAAGACGCTCGACTCCTCGTCAGGAACATACCGTGCAGCACAATCGAACCAATCTCCCTCGTAACTGCTTGATATTTCCGACTGCACCGACAAGGGAAATGGCGACAGTCCCTCGAGTGCTCCCCCTGCCAACTGTCGCTGGAACATGGCCCGAAACATAGAGCGTTCGTAATCACCAACATCTTTTCGCGAGTTGAGTTCCCTGAGTAGCGGGGCTTGAGCAGCTCCGATCGACACGTTCTCTCGAATCATAGTCTTACCTGTTCGTGGCGGCTTTCCGAGCCCGACCACTTCGAAAAAGTCAGCCACCGCGTCCCGTGAACGGGTGTGAGCTCTCGCGATCACCCGTACGGCACCGCTCTCCCCTTGCAGGAGTTCCATCAGGTTCACCCACCGCAGGTAGGGCTCGTCCTTGATTGAGGTCCAGAAGTCCTCCGGGCCAATCGTCCTCCCCTCCTGAACGCCTTGGAGGTAGACGCTCGGGAGCCAGTCAACATGGGGTCGGAGATAGACCACGATCTGGTAGGTTCTGCCCCGAAGAACCTCGCGAAGCATGGCAACTCGCTCGGGGGCCAACTGGTAAGCCTCGTAGGGAGATCCGAGAAGATTCTCATCACTGAAGATGACATCCTGCGCAATGGCTACTTTGCTGAGGCGCTCTCGCCACCCATGCTGCGATCGATCGTTACCCTGATTTGGCGTGACGATCTTGCGTCCTCTCTTGGAACATAGTTCCAATGCCAGTTGGATGGAACTGCTGCCCGTCTTGTGCAGCCCGCAGTGGATAGTGATCATCAGTGCACAAGCCCTACGAACGCAACGAGAATTGCTGGGTCTGGAGTTTCAGGGCATCGAGGTTCGCCCGTGCCCACTCGACCATCTCCACGACACCCGTTTCAAGGGAGATCTGCGGCCGCCAGCCGAGTTCATCATGCATCTTGGTGCTGTCGAGCCAGTACCTGCTGTCCTCTGTCGCCCGGCCCGGGGCAATCGTCACGAAACCCTCGAAGTCAACGCCTGCCGCGGCGGCCGTCATCTCGACGATGTGCCTGATGGACACTGCGGCTTCGGTACCTGCGTTGTACGTTTCGCCGAGGCTGCCCTCGGTCATGATGATGTGGACGGCGGCCGCGAGGTCGGTCGCGTGGATAAAGGACTTCTCTGCCACGCCTCCCCCTTCGAGGGGGAAGGTCTGCCCAGTGAGTGCGCAGAATGCTGCACGAGGCATGAGGCGATACAACTGCTGGCCCGGGCCGTAGGCGTTGGATGGCCGAATGACGTTCATTGGGAAGTCGATGCTGTCAAAGTAGGTCTTCAGGTGCATGTCGCCTGCGAGCTTCGACACGGCGTACGGGCTGGTTGGATTGGCTGGCGAGGTTTCACTGCAGGGTCCGTCAACGGCTGGTCCGTACACCTCCGACGACCCAATCTGCATCCAATGCGTGAAATAGTCTCGCTCTCGGATCGCTTCCGTGATTCGGGCGAGAGCAACAACGTTCGTGTCGTAGTAGCGGTAAGAATCAACCCACGATGTGGCATAGGCCAAGGCCGCGAAGTTGATGATGCAGTCCGGCTGCTCCTGGTCGAAGATGCGCATGAGGATGTCGTGCTCGTGCACCATGTGGGCTTGGTAGTAGGCAAACCTTGGATCACCCTGACCGACGTCGAGTGAGTAGACCGGCGGCTTGCGTTGGTTTCGGCCGATGCTCACCACGCGCTCGATATGCGGCTGTTCCAGCAGGAATTTGAGCATGTGGACACCGAAGACGCCGTCGCCCCCGATGACGGCCACCCGCTTGAAGCTTCGTGTCATGGTAGTTCTCCCAATCGGCTCTTGTTAGTTCTTGCGGCTGAAGATGATCGCTTGTGAACTCTCAGACTCGACCATGAACGCCCGGCCCTCAACATGCTTTGAGAAGTACGACATGACGTCGTCGGTAACGTGTGCACGCTGCTTCTGTTCGATCGCTATGGAGAGTTCACCTCGCTTTCCAAAGTTGTCAATAATGATGACGCTCTTGCGACTTCCCTCCACGACGCGATCAATGAAGCCCTGGCGGAGTTCGCGCGTCTCACGAGCAGACGGTGCGAAGATGAGAGAGAACACGTGCGACAGAACGACGTGGTCGACGCGGTCAGACATTAGCAGGGAGAGGAACTCAGCATCCCGCATATCGCCAACACTGAGTTGCACGCTCGCAGACGGCTCACACCCCCTCACGAGGGCCACCGCATCGGCGTTCATGTCGGTGCCGATGACCAAGGAGGCCGGGTACCGCTCGGCCAGGAATCGGATGTTCTGGCCCGAGCCGCATCCAAGATCGACGAACGTGTCGCCGTCTTCGTACCGAAGGATGTCCGCGTACTCGTATGCGAAGACCGCGAGTCTCGGGATCTGGCCATGATAGCGGGCTAGGTGGTCAACATGCGAGCCACCGGCGATCGTCTGGTACCCACGACCCGTAGGCCCGTAATGCAGCCCATGCAGGGCCGTGTAGCGACGAAAGAGTAGGTCTTGGTAGGCACTTCGTAATCTGCGGGACACACGCTCGAGACCGATGGCCGGGTACTTGAGTGCCCGCCCTATCGGCGTCGTGTGGATTCCCAGTCGGTACGTGAACTTCGCATCGATCAGCTGCGTCCTAGCCGATGCGTAGCAATTGATGATCGGATGACGGCCCCACTCGCGCCACCCAAGGCTCGACTCGAGAGCGACCTCAGGGTCAAGACCCATGCCAAACCCCGCTTCTGGTGGGCGCGTTCCCCCTGCGCCTTGAATGAACTAGCCTCCGACAGAGACTACTGAGTTGCCTGAAGATGCGATTAAGTGACTATCTCCAAGTGAGTTGGCATGTCGCGAGTTCTGGGCCGGATCATCGTTTGGGTTATCAGGCCCGAAGACAACCCGACGGAACGAGGGGCCGAGCCCGGCTACACACGCCTACCGCCCCTTCAGCCGTCGGCTATGCGAGGGATTCTGCCCACGATTCAATACACGAAATCGTATGCCGGCTGGTGCCCCACAATCATGGATGCGCTGATCGCTGTCCGCCACAGCGAGCCCGAAATTTCGGGGCAATCGTTTGTCACGGGGTCGCTGGGATGGCTCCAGATCGGCCGCGAGCATGTTCAATTTGCTCAACATGCCCTTGCGATCCACCTGCTTGTCTCCGACCCCTGCACGCTGGTTCTCGGGAAGGACGTCGTAAAGCAGCGTGCGAGCGACGTTGAAAGCTTGCGCAAACAATTCAATCGAGGGAGATCGTCATCGAACCCCTCTGAGGACGGGGCCAGCGTTGCCCTTGCGTTTTTCGTGCCGGACTCAGGCTCGGCGTCGGTTTCGCAGTTCGACTCGCCGTCGGCGCTTCGTCTCTGGATGAACCGACTGTCACCAGCGTCAGTCCCCAAGACAGCCGAGGCGATAGTCGAGGTGTCGTCCGATCTCATCGCGATCTTCAGTCCAAGGGTGATTCTGCTTGCTCCCAGTCGAACTGCAACCCTCACGGATCAGATGCTCGTCCGCCTGAGGGTTTACATGGTCGATGCTGTCGCGGTTGCTCTGGCGCAACTGGTATCCATCAGCGGGTTCCGGAGTGAAATCGGTGTTCTTCATGAGAGCGACCCTGGATGGTCACGCCTGATTCCAAGGGCATTCCGACTCCGCGAGTCACGCATCCGCCGGCAGTTCTACGCCTTTCGTTCGAAATGGTGGTGGGCTCGGCCCTCAAATCACTCACTCGTGGCGCTCACGTGGTCGAAGTTCGACGAGATGCACGGTCTCACGGACATGGTCAGACAGGTCGACAAGGAACTGAGCGACTACTCAGCCTCGGCGCGTGAAGATCTGGAACGGTTCATTGCGCTCGGCGGTCTGGCACTTGGATCGCTGGCCATCTACGCGTCAGTCATGTACGCGGAGTTGAGCCCGGGGCGGCCTTGGTTGACGATCGGGGTACCCGCACTTGCGGCCCTCAGTGCCCTCATCGTCGCTGCCCTACGACCTGTGGTTCGCTCCCGAAGGTCGTCGCTAGACTAGAGACGCGCACCGGCGCACCGAACGAATGAGGTGACTAGAACACGTGGCGGATATACGCCTGAGGGCCAAGGTATTTCGCAACACCTACCTCATGGGCCCCGAGTGGCTATTCACGGCAGCAATTTCGGATAAGGATTACGCAAAGGTTCTCACTGCTCTTGAGCCGCAGGCCGGAGCGCCCGGCTCCCGACTGACGCCGAGCTCGCTCAGAAAGGTTCGCAATCGACTTCGACCCTGGTTCTGGCCCTTCATCGGCGATGCCGAGCCCTGGGCGACTGCTGGCGAGGGCGCTTGGTACCCACCATCGACTTACGCCATCCAGGAGCACGGGGGTCTTATTCTGCGACTCTTGGAATGCACCCCTCCAGAGTCAAGCGTGCTTGACATCGGCTGCAACTCCGGGGCGAACCTAGATTTTCTTCGCCA
>WLOY01000022.1 GCA_009699015.1 Actinomycetota bacterium
ACCTGCGATGACCGTCAGGACCTCTCGGCCTACTGGGTACCTGCGCTCTTCCAGAACGGGGTGCGGGTTGCACCGGTCGGCGTGCGGGTGCGCTACGAGGGACGGGGCGGTGGCGTGACCGCGTTCCCGACGGGCTTCATGGCGGTGTCCGGCAGAACCGATCAAACAGCAGCATGGGGCTGCGCGACCGCCGGCCAGCGTCCGGTGCTCAGTTCGAGCGTGGCCACGGTGCCGGTGTGCTCTGGGGCCGCGCAGCTCGTCGCGCAGATCACCTTTCCGCAGTGCTGGGATGGATCGAGCCTTGACACTGCGAACCACATCTCGCATCTTGCTTTCGCAACCGAGATGGCTGGTCAGGCGCCTATCTGCCCGGCAGACCATCCGGTACAGGTCCCCAAGGTTGTCCTCGAGGTGCGGTACCCGGGGGCAGCCACCGGCGGCGCAGGCGTGACCCTGTCGAGCGGAGCGGCCTCGACGCTGCATGCCGACATCTTCGAGGCATGGACGGGCACGAGCCTGCAAGACCGGTTCGGTGGACGGGGCCAGGTTGGTCAGCGAGGACATGCTGGTCAGCAGGGCCAGCAGGGCCAGCAGGGTCAGGACGGCGGTCGAGGTGGCAGAGGGGCGAGAGGAACACAGCCGGCGACGATCGCGGCGTAGCACTCAGCGTGAACTCGAACTGCGATGCCGGCCCGCTGCTGTTGAGCAGCGGGCCGGCATCTGTTCGTGCGATGTGCCCTTCAGGACGGGAGATTGTGCCTGCACGCGGCCGTCATCGGCCGACAGTTACGTCCGGGCCTTGTATTCCTCGAGCAAACGGCGACCGATGATCATCCGCTGGATATCGGCCGTGCCCTCGCCGATGAGGAGCATCGGCGCCTCGCGGTAGAGGCGCTCGATCTCGTACTCCTTGCTGTAGCCGTAGCCGCCGTGGATCCGGTAGGAATCCTCGACGACCTCCTTGCAGTACTCGCTTGCGAGGTACTTGGCCATGCCCGACTCGAGGTCGTTTCGCTCACCGGAGTCCTTCTTGCGGGCCGCCATGACCATCATCTGGTGGGCGGCCTCGACCTTCGTCGCCATGTCGGCGAGCCGGAAGGAGACGGCCTGGTGCTCGGCGATCGGCTTGCCGAAGGTGACCCGCTGCTGGGCGTAGGCGATCCCGAGCTCGAAGGCCCGGATGCTCAATCCGCAGGCGCGGGCAGCGACGTTGACGCGTCCGACCTCGACACCGTCCATCATCTGGTAGAAGCCCTTGCCTGTCTCGCCGCCGAGGAGGTCTGCGTCATCGAGCTTCAGGCCATCCATCACGAGCTCGGTGGTATCGACGCCCTTGTAGCCCATCTTCTCGATTTTGCCGGGGATGGTGAGCCCCGGCCTGACCTCGCCGAAGCCGCTCGGCTTCTCGATGAGGAAGGTCGACATCCGCTTGTAGACGGACGCACCCTCGGGCGCGCCCTCATCGGTGCGGACGAGAACCGCGACGAGCGTGGACGAGCCACCGTTCGTCAGCCACATCTTCTGGCCGGTGAGCGACCAGCAATCGCCGTCACGAACCGCCTTGGAAGTGATGGCTGAGACATCGGAGCCGCAGCCCGGCTCGCTCATCGAGAAGGCACCGCGGACCTCGCCGGTTGCCATGCGCGGCAGGTAGCGGGCCTTCTGCTCGTCAGTCCCGTGATGCATGAGCATGTAGGCGACGATGAAGTGGGTGTTGATGACGCCGCTGACGCTCATCCATCCACGGGCGATCTCCTCGACCACAAGGGCGTAGGTGAGGAGCGACTCACCGAGGCCGCCGAACTCCTCGGGGATCATGAGGCCGAAGACACCGAGCTCCTTGAGCCCGTCGACGATGGCCTGGGGGTACTCGTCGCGATGCTCGAGCTCGGTCGCGACGGGGAGGATCTCCTTGTCGACGAAGGACCTGACCGCGTCGAGAATCTCCGACTGGACGTCTGTCAGGCCTTCGGTCTGGGCGAGCCTTGTCATGCTGTTGCCTCCGGTGCTGTGAGTGGGCCGTTCTTGGCGGCGGGGAAGTAGTTCTGGCCGATGCCGCTCTCGCGCTTGGGCACCATGACCGAGCGGGTCCAGGAGACGATCTGGTCGCCGTCCTGATTGAGCCCGCGGGTGTTCATCGTGATGATGCCCATGGTGGGCCGAGACGAGCTCTCCCGCTTGTCGGTGCACACCGACTCGGCGTAGATCGTGTCGCCGATGTAGACCGGGTGCGTGAGCTTTATGTCGGTCCAGCCGAGGTTCGCCACGGCGTTCTGGCTCATGTCGATAACCGAAAGGCCGAGGACCAGCGCGACCGTCAGCCCGGAGTTCACGATGATGCGTCCGCCCGTGATCGGATTGGACGCCGCGAGGTGGGCGTTGAAGTGGTTCTGGTTCGTGTTGCAGGTGAGCTGCGTGAACCAGGTCGAGTCGGTCTCGCTGATCGTCCGGCCGAATGGGTGCTGGTAGACGTCGCCGACGACAAAATCATCGAAGAATCGGCCGAGCTGGGCTTCATGCGTAGCCATCAGGCACCTGCCGGGGCAGGAGCGGAGGTGGCTGCGTCGCTGGAAGCGGGGGCCGTGAACGCCTTGGTTCGGGCCATGCCCGCAGCCCTTCCCTTCGCCACGACGACGAGTGCCATCTTGCGCGAGGCCTCGTCGATCATCTCGTCGCCGAGCATGACCGCACCCTTCGCACCGCCGGCCGCCGACGTCGCGTAGTCATATGCGTCGAGGATGAGCTCGGCCTGGTCGTAGTCGTCCTGACGTGGGCTGAAGACCTCATTTGCCGCGTCGAGCTGACCCGGGTGCAGCACCCACTTGCCGTCGAAGCCGAGCGCGGCAGACCGGCCGGCGACCCGGCGGTAGCCCTCGACGTCCTTGATCGCGAGGTACGGGCCGTCGATTGCCTGCTTGTCGTAGGCCCGGGCGGCCATGAGGATCCGCATGAGGATGTAGTGGTAGGCATCGCCCACGTCGTAGCCGGGCGGCTGCTCGCCCACCACGAGCGACTTCATGTTGATGCTCGCCATGAAATCGGCCGGGCCGAAGATGATGGCCTCGACGCGCGGGCTCGCCGCCGCTATGGCGTCGATATTGATGAGGCCGAGAGCATTCTCAATCTGGACCTCGATGCCAATCCTGCCGACCTCGAGGCCGTTTGACTTCTCGACCTGCGTCATGAGGAGGTCGAGCGCTACGACCTGATCGGCAGTCTGGGCCTTCGGAAGCATGATGCAGTCGAGGTTCGCGCCCGCACCGCCGACGACCTCAACGACGTCCGCGTACGTCCACTGCGTCGTCCAGTCATTCACCCGAACGGTGCGGATCTTGTCCTCGTACCCGCCCTCATTGAGGGCCGCGACGATGTTCTTGCGCGCATCCGGCTTCGCCAGCGGCGCGACGGCATCCTCGATATCCATGAAGATCTGGTCGGCCTGCAGGCCCTTTGCCTTCTCGAGCATCTTCGTGCTGCTGCCCGGCACCGCCAGGTTCGAGCGGCGGGGTCTCATGCGATCGGTCATGCCGTTGTGCTCCTGTTCGCTGGTATCTGGGGTGTGCCTGGTATCTGGGATGTGCCTAGTAGCTGAGCCGTGCCTGCCAGTTGACGTGCGCGGATGATGCCGACGATCTCGGCCATGATCTCGGTGAGGTCGAAGTCCTTTGGGGTGAAGACGGCGGCGACACCGAGTTCGATGAGCGCCTGGGCGTCGTCGTCGGGGATGATGCCGCCGAGCACGACGGGAACGTCGGCCATGCCGGCGGACCTGAGCCCGTCGATGATCTCGGGGACGAGTTGAAGGTGCGACCCCGAGAGGATCGACAGCCCGATGCAGTGGACGTCCTCCTGTGCTGCTGCGCTCACGATGTCCTGCGGCGTCAGGCGGATGCCCTGGTAGATGACCTCGAAGCCGGCATCCCGCGCGGCGACGGCAACCTGCTCGGCGCCGTTCGAATGACCGTCGAGACCGGGCTTTGCGACGAGCAGCCGAAGCCGGGTGCCGAGCTCCCGGGAGGTCTCCTCCACTGCGAGCCTCACCGGTTCGAGGGCGGCGCGGTGCCCGGCGCCGACCGTGCCGGTGACCCCTGTTGGTGCGCGGTACTCGCCGAAGACGCTGCGAAGGGCCTGTGCCCATTCGCCCGTCGTGACGCCTGCGCGGGCGCAGGCGAGCGATGCCTCCATGAGGTTGCGGTCGGTCGCTGCATCGTCTGCGAGCCGGGCCAGCGACTCCTCGACCGAGTCGGCGTCGCGACCCTCCCGCCACGCCCCTAGGGAATCGATCGCCTGCTGCTCCACCGCGGGGTTCACGCGCATGATCGCCTCCCCGAGGTTCTCGGTGAGCGGGCTCGGCTCATGCTCGGTGAGGATGTTGACGCCGACGATGCGCTGGTCGCCCGACTCCATCCGCCGTCTCCGGTCGGAGTGCGATGAGACGAGCTCACCCTTCATATAGCCGGACTCGACCGCGTTGATGGCACCGCCCATGGCCTCGATCCGGTCGAGTTCCTCCCGGGCATCGGCAACGAGGCTCGCGACCTTCGCCTCGATGACGTGGGATCCATCGAAGATGTCGTCGTACTCGAGCAGGTCGGTCTCGTAGGCGAGGACCTGCTGCATGCGCAGTGACCACTGCTGGTCCCAGGGCCTGGGGAGTCCGAGCGCCTCATTCCACGCGGGAAGCTGGACTGCGCGGGCGCGCGCCTGCTTGGAGAGCGTCACGCCGAGCATTTCCAGGACGATGCGCTGGACGTTGTTCTCGGGCTGGGCCTCGGTGAGCCCCAGGGAGTTGACCTGCACCCCGTAGCGCAGCCGCCGCTTGGCGGGGTCGGTGACGCCGTACCGATCGCGGGTGATCTCGTCCCAGAGGGCCGTGAAGGCGCGCATCTTGCACACCTCTTCCACGAAGCGAATCCCGGCATTGACGAAGAAGGACATCCGCTCGACCACGGCCGGCAGGTGCTCGGTGGCCACCTGGCCGGAGTCGCGCACCGAGTCGAGGACCGCGATCGCGGTCGACAGGGCGAAGGCGATCTCCTGAACGGGGGTCGCTCCGGCCTCCTGGAGGTGGTAGGAGCAGATGTTGATCGGGTTCCACTTCGGGGTGTTCTCGACGCTCCACGCGATCATGTCGGTGATGAGGCGTAGCGACGGTGCCGGGGGAAAGATGTAGGTGCCCCGGGACAGGTACTCCTTGACGATGTCGTTCTGCGTCGTGCCGGTCAGCTGGCGAAGGTCGACGCCCTGCTCCTCGGCGAGGGTCACGTATAGGGCGAGCAGCCACATCGCAGGAGCGTTGATCGTCATCGAGGTGTTCATGCGATCGAGCGGTATCTGATCGAGCAGCGCGCGCATGTCGCCCAGATGCGCGACCGGAACGCCGACCTTGCCGACCTCGCCCCGCGCCATCGGCGAATCCGGGTCGTAGCCGGTCTGGGTCGGCAGGTCGAAGGCGATCGAGAGCCCGGTCTGGCCCTTGCCCAGATTCCGGAGGTAGAGGGCGTTGGACTCGCGGGGGGAGGAGTGCCCCGCGTACGTGCGCATGACCCAGGGCTTGTCGGCGGCGCCCGCCGCGCCGTCATTCATTCGGGTTTGCCACGTGCTCACTTGGATCCGACGAGACCGCACGCGGATCAGGCGAAACCGCATTCGATCCTGCCGAAACCGCACTCGAATCCACTCGGAATCGATTGATCGCGGTGAGGTGCTTGGCCCGAAGCTGCGGATCGGTTACGCCGAGGCCCTCGCTCGGGGCGAGCGCGAGCACGCCGACCTTGCCCTGATGGGCATTGCAGTGCACCTCGTATGCGGCCTGGCCCGCCTGCTCGAGCGGGAACACCTTCGAGACCGTCGGGTGCACCATGCCCTTCGCGATGAGCCGGTTCGACTCGTGGGCCTCGCGGTAGTTCGCGAAGTGGCTGCCGATGATCCGCTTGAGGCTCATCCACAGGTACCTGTTGTCGTATTCATGCATGTAGCCGCTCGTCGAGGCGCAGGTAGCTATGGTTCCTCCCCTACGCGTGACATAGACACTCGCACCGAACGTCTCGCGACCCGGGTGCTCGAAGACGATGTCGGCGTCGTCGCCACCGGTGAGCTCGCGGATCCGCTTGCCGAGGCGCTGCCATTCCTTCGGGTCCTGGGTGTGCTCGTCCTTCCAGAACTTGTAGCCCTCCGCGCTGCGGTCGATGACGTGTTCGGCCCCCATCGCCCGGCAGAGGTCGGCCTTCTCCGGGCTCGATACGACGCACACCGGGATGGCGCCGCCGTTCACGGCGTACTGGGTCGCGTAGGAGCCCAGACCCCCGGAGGCCCCCCAGATGAGGACGACATCGCCCTGCTTCATCCCGGCTCCGTTGCGTGAGACGAGCTGGCGGTACGCGGTTGAGTTGACGAGGCCGGGGGAAGCCGCCTCCTCCCAGGTGAGGTGCGCCGGCTTGGGCATGAGCTGATTGCTCTTCACGATCGCGAGCTCGGCGAGGCCGCCGAAGTTCGTCTCGAATCCCCAGATGCGCTGCTCCGGGTCGAGCATCGTGTCGTTGTGCCCGAGGGGCGACTCGAGCTCCACGCTCAGGCAGTGCGCGACGACGCGATCGCCCGGCTTCCAGGCCTGCACGCCCGGGCCGGTACGCAGCACGACCCCAGCCGCGTCCGATCCGATGACGTGATAGGGCAGGTCGTGGCGCTTGCCGTCTGCGCGTGACTTGGCGTAGCGGTCGAGGAAGCCGAAGGTCGAGACGGGCTCGAAGATGCTCGTCCACACGGTGTTGTAGTTGATGCTCGACGCCATGACCGCGATGAGCGCCTCGCCGGGAGCGAGCTCGGGGAGCGGGACGTCATCGAGGTGGAGGGATCGCCGCGGGTCCTTGTCGCGGGTCGAAAGCCCCTCGAACATGGCCTCGTCGGCCTTGTGCACGGTGATGCCGCGGTAGGTCGCAGGCAGCGTCAGGGCTTCGAACTCCTGCTCGCTGGCCTCGCTTTGCACGGCATCGAGGATGTGCTTCATGGCGTGTTCCTTCGTAGTTGGACTCGGTATGAGTAGAGCTCGGGTAGGAAGTGACTGACTGCGAGTTCGACGGCCCGGCCGTCACCGTCTCGGTACACGCGATCGATGCGCAGCAGGGGTGCCCCGGGGTCGCAGCCGAGCGCATCGGCGATGTCGGCTGGCGCTGCGACCGCGGTGATGCTCTGGTCGGCCTCGGTGATGGGACTCTCCAGGCGCTTGTCGAGGACCCCGATGACGGTGATCTGGCTCACGGTGCCCTGCACCGTCAGCTCGACAAGGTCGCCGAGCTGCTGGCCGACCTCGAGGGGGAAGAAGGTATCGGTGATGCAGAACGGCTTGCCGTCGTGCAACCGGCGGAACCGAACGGTGCTGATGACGTCGCCCGTCGTTCGCAGGCGCCCCGCGGCCGCGACATCGACCCGCGCGCCGATCGGATCGATGAGCTCGAGCTCGGTGTCGAGTGAGAGCCCCATGAGTTCCTCGATGGAGCCGTGCTGTCGGAGGTACTGGCGATCCGCCGGCGCGACGAAGGTGCCGCGCCCCGCGACCCGATAGACGAGGTCCTCTGCGACGAGTTCCTGGAAGGCCCGGCGTACGGTCTGCCGGCTCAGGTGATGCTGGGCGGAGAGTTCGGCCTCGGTTGGAAGCGCGCTGCCGTCGGCGTACTTGCCCTGGAGGATCGAGGTGCGAAGGTCTGATGCCAGCGTCTGATACGCGGTGCCTCGATTCCTCGCCATCGACTCGACCTCCCTTCCCATCGCGTTTCCCTTGCGCGCATTTGCCGGGCGCGCATCCACTTGGCGCGCGATTGCATCGCGCGTATTTGCATCGCACGCATTTGCGTTGCGCACGCTTCAGTTGCGCCAGAGGTGCCTGGCGATGCCTTACCTACCCCTTGTTCGTCGTTTGCCGTTCGCTTGCTGATCTCACTGTCAGCGCCATCCGTCGCGCAGCGCGGGCACCGAAATGAATGACAATGACGCATTTGTACGGTCATTTCATGGCGGTGTCAAGGGGTGAGCAGTATTCCCATCAGCCTGAATTCTTGACAGGCGTCGTTACGCCCCCCAGAATATGGTCAGTTGGCCGTACATTTCTGTTCCGCAATGATTGTCGAGTCCGACGACTCGGCCCAAGCAAGCAAACGCAAGTAAGCCAACGCAAGTAAGCCAACGCTCGACGCCCTAACCTGACGACCTGTTCCACATTCCAGATGATGATCGATTCCTGACAAGGGGTTCGCGTGAAGATCGCCGTGTGCGTGAAGCAGGTTCCAGACACCTGGGCCGAGAAGAAGCTTCGCTCTGATGACTCGACCCTCGACCGCGAGGCCGCCGATGGAGTGATGAACGAACTCGACGAGTACGCCGTCGAGGAGGCACTGCAACTCGGTGAGGCGCACGGTGCTGAGGTCACCATCGTGACGATGGGCCCAGAGCGAGCCGGCGAGACCATCCGCAAGGCGCTCAGCATGGGAGCCGATGCCGGAATCCACCTCGTAGACGACGGCCTGCACGGTTCTGACGCCCTCGCGACCTCCTACGCGCTGGCGACCATCCTCAACGGCCGAGGCTTCGACCTGATCATCTTCGGATCAGAGTCCACTGATGCTCGCATGAGCGTCGTACCGGCGATGGTTGCCGAGCGACTCGGCGTCGCTCAATTGACATTCGCACAGAAGGTCGAAATCGCCGGCTCGGACGTCACCATCGAGCGGGTCACGGATTCCGGCTACGACACGGTCAAGGCGTCACTGCCCGTGGTCCTGAGCGTCGTCGAGAAGATCAACGAGCCCCGATACCCGTCCTTCAAGGGGATCATGGCCGCGAAGAAGAAGCCGGTCGAGACGCTCACAGTCGCCGATGCGGGCCTCGATATGGCGCGAGTCGGAGCGAGCGCCTCGTGGAGTGCCGTGGTCGACTTCGCCGCGCGCCCACCGAAGGCTGCGGGCACCGTCGTCACCGATGAGGGCGACGGCGGCGTGAAGATCGCCGACTTCCTCACCGGTCAGAAGTTCATCTGAGTCCTGTCCGGCCCGCCGCGTTCGCGCGACCCGGATTACCGCACACCGTCGAAGGAGTTGTTGATCATGGGTGAAGTCCTCGTTCTCGTCGAGCAGGCTGACGGCGTCGTGAAGAAGGTCACGACCGAGTTGCTCACGCTGGCCTGCAGTCTCGGCGAGCCCAGCGCGGTCTGGGTTGGCCCCGGCTACTCAACCGCAGCCGAGGCGACCCTCGCCGAATTCGGTGCAGCCGTGGTCTACGTCGCTGAGAGCCCTGAGCTCGCGGCACACCCCGTCGCCCCGAAGGCCGAGGTACTCGCGCACCTCGTCTCCGAGAAGTCACCGGCAGCGGTCCTCGTCGCCTCGACCGCCGATGGCAAGGAGGCCGCAGGCCGCCTAGCCGTCCGCATCGACTCCGGTGTCATCACGGACGCGGTCGCCGTCTCCCCTGAACTGGTCGCGACCCAGTCGGTTTTCGGGGGTTCGACGGTCGTCCACTCCCGAGTTACCTCGGGCACCCCGATCTTCACGGTGCGGCCCAATTCGACCCCGCCTGTGGCATCGAACGGGGCCGCCGTGAGAAGCGACATCAGCATCACCCTCTCTGACGCGGCGAGGAAGGCATCGGTTACCGGCTCCACCGTCGCGGTCAAGGGCGGGCGTCCGGAACTCGCTGAGGCCGCGATCGTCGTGTCCGGCGGTCGGGGCGTCGGCTCGCCGGAGGGATTTGCCGTCATCGAGGCGCTCGCTGACAGCCTGCATGGTGCGGTCGGCGCATCCCGGGCCGCAACCGATGCAGGGTGGTACCCGCATCAGTACCAGGTGGGCCAGACCGGAAAGACCGTCTCGCCGCAGTTGTACATCGCCAACGGCATCTCCGGCGCCATCCAGCACCGGGCGGGCATGCAGACCTCCAAGACCATCATCGTCGTGAACAAGGATGCCGAGGCCCCGATCTTCGAGCTCGCTGACTACGGCGTGGTCGGTGACCTGTTCGCTGTCGTTCCGCAGTTGACCCAGGAGATAGGTAAGCGCTCGGCGTAGCGAAAGCGCTGGACCCGAAATGCCCCACGTCGGCTGCCCCGTGCTCGGTCCGTCCGAAGTCACGCTCTCCCGCTACCATTGGGTCTCGTGAAGCATCGGGCCTATCTGGACCATGCCGCGACGACGCCGATGCTCCCTGCGGCCCGGTCGCGCTGGTTGCAGGTGTCCGAGTTCGTGGGGAACCCCTCGTCGCTCCACACTGCGGGACGTTCCGTTCGCCAGGTGGTCGAGGAGGCTCGGGAGAGCATCGCCGCTGACCTCGGGTCCCGGCCCAGCGCCATTATCTTCACCTCCGGAGGGACAGAGTCCGACAACCTCGCGGTCAAGGGCCTGTTCTGGCAGCGTCAGCCGCGTCTCGAGACGCCTGCGAGGGTCCTCGCGTCGTCGATCGAACATCACGCCGTCCTAGATCCGGTCGAATGGCTCGCGTCTCACGAGGGCGCCAAAGTCGAATGGCTGGGAGTCGATGCCCAGGGCCGGGTCAGCCTCGATCAGGTCGCGGAGGCGCTCCGAACTGGCGATGTCGCGCTCTGCACGGTGATGTGGGCGAACAACGAGGTCGGCACCATCGAGCCGGTGCGTCGGATCGCAGAGCTTTGCAGGGAGGCGGGAGTTCCCTTCCACACCGACGCGGTGCAGGCGGTGGGCCAGGTCCCGGTGAACGTAGCCGAGGTCGGTGCACACGCGGTCACGATCAGCAGCCACAAGATCGGCGGGCCCTTCGGAGTTGGGGCCCTGATACTCGACCCGGCGCTCACCCTCACTCCGATCCTGCATGGCGGCGGTCAGGAACGTGACATCCGATCCGGCACGTTCGATGCTGCCGCGATCGCCTCGTTTGCCGTCGCCGTCCACCATGCGGTCATCGAGCAGCCCGCGCACGCGGCGCACGTCCGCGAGTTGCGCGACCGGTTGGTGTCGGCCATCCTCGAGTCGGTGCCGGGGGCAATCCTCAACGGCCCGGCGCCTGCGAGTGGCGTGAGCCCTGCGAGTGGCGTGAGCCCTGCGAGTGGCGCGAGCGCTGCGAGTGGCGCGAGCCCTGCGACTGGTGAAGGACCTGACGCGGACCTACGACTGCCGGGCAACGCGCACTTCTCGTTCCCCGGATGCGAGGGCGATGCACTCCTCATGCTCCTTGACGCGGCGGGCATCGACTGCTCGACCGGTTCCGCCTGCACGGCCGGAATCCCAGAGCCCAGTCACGTGCTGCTGGCCATGGGTGTCGATGAGCCGACCGCGCGAGCCTCTCTCCGATTCAGCCTGGGCCGCTCAACGACGCAAGATGATGTCGAAGCGGTCGTGCGGGCGCTGCCAGCCGCCGTCGAGCGCGCTGCCCGAGCGGGCAAACTGACTGCGCGAGCGCGATCATGAGAGCCCTCTCAGGAGCGTTCTGCGATGAGTGACGTCGCAATGACTGGTCGCAATGATGGGTCGCAATGATTGTCAGTGACGTCGCAAGGATCGATTTTGACGTCGCACTGATTGCTAGTGACAACGTTGTATTGATTGCTAGTGACGACGTCGCACTGATTGCTAGTGACGCCGTGATGAGGTGCCGAACGTGAAGGTCATCGCCGCCATGTCCGGGGGTGTCGACTCGGCAGTCGCTGCAGCACGGGTCATCGACGCCGGGCACGAGGTCGTGGGCGTCCACCTTGCCCTGTCTCGGAAATCGCACGCCGACACCGCCGGGTCCCGGGGATGCTGCACCCTTGATGACGCTCGTGATGCCAGAAGAGTCGCCGATATGCTGAAAATCCCCTTCTACGTGTGGGACTTCTCCGAGAGATTCGCCGCCGACGTGATCGAGGATTTTGTCTCCGAATACGAGCAGGGCCGAACACCGAACCCCTGCCTGCGCTGCAACGAGAAGATCAAGTTCAGCGCAGTCCTCGATCGGGCCCTCGCCATGGACTTCGATGCGGTGGCCACCGGCCACTATGCGCGGATCGAGCGTGGATCCGGTGGCGCTGAGCTTCATCGCGCCGTCGACAGCGACAAGGATCAGTCATACGTGCTCGGCGTCCTGCGTGCAGATCAGCTCGAGCACGCGATTTTCCCGCTGGGCGACGACCTCAAGCCGGCGGTTCGCACCGAGGCAGAGGAGCGGGGCCTGCTGGTCGCTCGCAAGCCCGACAGTCACGACATCTGCTTCATTCCGGACGGCGACACTGCAGGTTTCCTCGAAGGGCGACTCGGTCGATTGCCTGGTGAAATCGTCGACGTCACGACCGGCGCGGTCCTCGCCGAACACAACGGCACATTCGCCTTCACCATCGGCCAGCGACGGGGCCTTCGAGTCTCGAATCCAGCCGCCGATGGCGCCCCGCGTTACGTTGTCGATATCGACATCACGACCCGTCAGGTGACCGTTGGGCCCCCGGAATTGCTCGACATCCGCGGAATCGAGGGAATCAGGCCCATCTGGGCAGGGGAGCCTCTCGGTGAGACTCCGGTCCCAGTCACGGCGCAAGTCAGGGCCCACGGCAATCCGGTCCCCGCTCGTGCGTGGGTGCAGGGCGAGCGCCTGATCGTCGATCTCGGAGAACCCATTCGGGGCCTGGCTCGAGGGCAGGCGGTCGTGCTGTACGACGGCACGCGCGTGCTGGGCTCGGCGACAGTTGATGCCACCTCGCGCGATGCCACCACGCGCGATCCGTCCTCGCTGGCCTCCCCCCCGCGCGAATTTGCCAACTCGGCCGTGAGCGGGTCGGAATGACGACGCTGCAATTCCCCTGGAACGCTGCCAGCGCTACTGGCATCGGCTCTCTCCCGGGCACGGACGCCCGCGAGGCGGCGCGCATCATCGTCGGGGAGTTGCCGGAGTTCCTGCACTGCCCTGAACTCCCCGCTCGAGGACCCGGTGCGGACATGATCGGCCGCACGGCGGCACTCCTCGCCGCGGTAAGCGACGACTTCGGGTTTGAGACGACGCCTGCTGGGTGGCGCATCACCGCGGGCAGGGGGCGAACGCTTCGGCGTGCCATTTCGTGGTTGTCCGAGGACCTTGATGCTCTCGAGGAGACGAGCGACGGCTACTCGGGTCCGGTCAAGGCGCAGTTGGTCGGCCCTTGGACGATGGCCGCGTCGGTCGAACTGCCCTTTGGGGAGCGGATGCTCAAGGATCCCGGTGCCTGCCGTGACCTCGCAGACGCGCTGGCCGAGGCAGCCCGAATCCACCTTGGCGACCTCAGACGACGATTCCCACGATCCGAGATGATCGTCCAGTGGGACGAGCCGGCGATCACAGCGGTCCTAGAGGGGTCCATCGGCACGGCGAGCGGTATATCGCGATACTCGGCGATCGAAGTGCAGAAGGCCGAGTCGCACCTGCGAACGGTGCTCGGTGCCACCACGGATGCGCAGGCCATGGCAGGAATCCACTGCTGCGCGACGCGCCCGCCGATCGGTCTGTTCCGTTCGTCGGGCGCGAAGTTCGTCAGCATCGATTTGCTCGACGGCCAGGTTGACGAGGATGAACTCGGCGAGATTTGGGAGGCCGGGGTCGGCATCCTGGCGGGGAGCGTGCCGGGAGTCGGTACTTCGATGGTCAGCGATACCCGAGCGAGCGGGCCGGTTCGAGCTATCGCCGCTCGTCTGGGCCTGAACGACATCGCCTTCATGGCGGGGGTCGTGGTCACTCCGACCTGTGGCCTCGCGGGCGCGTCGCCGGATTGGGTGCGGATGGCATACACCGCGTGCGTCAAGGCAGGACGAGTCCTTCGCGAGGGGTTTGGGGAGGACGTCGAGGATCGCGCAATGAGCCGGTCGCGCAATGAGCCGGTCGCGACATGAGCCGGTCGAACCGTGAGTGACGCGAAGTCGCTTGATGCCACTTCGGCTGCGGCGGCCAGGGAACGCTGGATCGTCCTGGCCTCGGCCATCGACGAGGCGCGCGCGGCCTACTACCAGCGCGACGAGCCCACCATTGCCGATGACGAGTACGACCAACTCTTTCGTGAACTTGTAGAGCTGGAGTCGTCCTGGCCCGAATTGCAGTCGGGGGACTCGCCGACGGTCTCCGTCGGTGGTGAAGTAGCGGAAATGTTTACGCAAGTTCAGCACCTGCAGCGCATGTTCTCGCTCGACAACGTCTTCAGCCAGGAGGAACTGACGGAGTGGCTGCAGCGCGTCGAGAAGGGGCTCGATTCGCCGCCTGAGTTCCTGTGCGAGTTGAAGATCGACGGGCTGGCCGTCGATGCGGTGTATCGCGCCGGTCGTCTGGTCTCCCTTGCGACGAGAGGTGACGGAACGACCGGGGAAGACGTCACTTACAACGCGTCTTTCATTGATGACGTCCCTGCGGTACTCCGGCCAGCGAACGGACGGGAAGTCCCTGAACTTCTGGAAGCCCGAGGTGAGGTGTTCTTCACGAACGCGTTCTTCGAGCGGCTGAACGAGGAGCAGTTGGCACTGAAGTCGACGCCCTTTGCGAATCCCAGGAACGCGGCGGCCGGGTCGCTCCGGCAACGGGTCGATCGTCGCGAGCAGGATCTCGCGGCGGCCCAGCAGCCGTCGCCAGCAGGCCAGGGACCTGGATCGGGATCAGGACCGGGACAGGCGACTTCGCCGAGGATCGCCCGTCTGCAGTCCGACCTTGACCGAGCGATCGTGCGGCTGTCGGGTCTGCGGTTCACGGTGCACGGCATCGGACAAGTGGAAGGCGTCGCGATCGGCACCCTGAGCGAGGGCTACGCCTTGCTTGCGGACCTTGGATTGCCCGTCAGCGCGCAGGCGAAGGTGGTTGCGGAGCCCGCGGGCGTCAGGGCATTCATCGAGCATTTCGGCGAGCATCGCCACGACGTGGAGCACGAGATCGACGGCGTCGTCGTCAAGGTGAACGACATCGCTCTCCAGTCCCGTCTCGGCGAAACCTCCCGAGCCCCGCGGTGGGCCATCGCGTACAAGTATCCGCCGGAAGTGGTCCGCACCAGGCTGCTCGACATTCGCGTGAATGTCGGGCGGACCGGAAGGGTCACCCCGTATGCCGTGATGGAGCCGGTGCGCGTAGCCGGTTCCACCGTTGCCATGGCGACCCTGCACAACGCCTTTGAGGTTGAGCGCAAGGGTGTGCTCATCGGGGACATGGTGTTTCTCCGCAAGGCCGGAGACGTGATTCCCGAGGTGCTCGGGCCGGTCGTCGAAGTGCGCGACGGCAGTGAGCGGGTGTTCGTCATGCCGGACACCTGCCCCGACTGCAGCACGCTGCTCCGTCCGGAGAAGGAAGGGGATAAGGACGTCAGATGCCCGAATGCGCGATCGTGTCCCGCGCAACTGCGCGAGCGCCTCGCTCACGTGGCGTCCCGTTCGGCGCTGGATATCGAGGGCCTGGGCGATAAGGCCGCCCGCGCGCTGCTCGAGACCGGCGTGCTCGCGGACGAAGGGGACCTATTCCTGGTGTGCGAGGACGACCTCCGGCGCAGCCCGTTCTTCACCCGCGAGGCAGGGCGGGGTGAATCGGGACCGCAGTTGACGGAGAACGCCAAGACCGTGCTGGCCGAGTTGGACGTTGCGCGTCGGCGCCCGCTCTGGCGGGTCCTGGTCGCGCTGTCGATGCGCCATGTCGGCCCGCCGACGGCCAAGGAACTCGCTCGAGCGTTCGGGAGCGTGGATGCGATCAGTGTGGCTTCGGCGGAGGAGCTTGCCAGCGCCGAGGGTGTCGGCATGGTGATCGCGGAGTCGATCCGCGAATGGTTCGCAGAGGAGTGGCATCGTGATGTGATCGACAAGTGGCGCCGCGGTGGAGTGAGCCTTGCAGATGAAGCCATCGTCGATCGTCCGGCCGGGCTGCTCGAGGGACTCACATTCGTGATCACGGGCGCGGTCGAAGGCTTCACCCGGGAGACGGCGGCGGAAGCCGTCACTGACCTCGGCGGCAAGGTCACCGGCTCGGTGTCCAAGAGCACGACCGCGCTGATCCAAGGGGACGCCGGAGGAAAGCCCAGCTCCAAGCTCAAGAAGGCTGAAGCCCTCGGCATCCGGGTGCTTGACGCTGGGGGGTTCCGAAGCCTGCTGTCGGACGGGCCGAGTGCCGCGCTCGGCTCGGCCGCGCAAGAAGCAGAGTAGCCCGGCATGAGATGTGAACCACGGGCTTCGGTGAGCCTGCCGCCCGTGATCAGAATGGCGGCGGAGTGCCACGAGCCTGGGAGAGGGGTCGATAGGCGTCAGCGCGCGAAGGCTCAAGACGCGAAGGCTCAAGACGCTTAGGATGACTGTCGCGAGGGCTAGCCGTCGAAACGGATTCCTGCTCTAGGACGGGTCTGGGCCGATGTTCATATTCCCTGCCCTGCGGTGAGATCCAAGTGCAGCCACCTTCGTGGTTACTGTCGGTGAGCTGCCATCCGCCGTGCGTCTTCATCTGGTGATGGCGGGTGCAGAGGGCCCCGAGATTTCCGCGATCGGTTGCACCGCCGCGACTCCAGGGGATCGCGTGATCGATTTCGCAGCGGCTCGCGGCCGTGCCGCACCCCGGAAAGCGGCACGTCTGATCTCGAGCGGCGATGTACTGGCGAAGGCGCTGTGGGACGGCGTATGTCCGCCGGCCGTAGTCGAGGAGTTCGCCGGTGGCAGGGTCCGTGATGATGCGCCTGAAGGTTGCGTCAGCGAGGAGTTCGCGAGCGACTTCGGCGGGGAGTGCCCCAGCGCCGATGAGCTCCGCCGCACCATCGCGCAGGGCAAGGAGTGTGGGCAGGTCGATTATCAGGTTGATGTGGGCTCGCGGCCGAGGGAATGGGGCCCGGGCTTGATCCTGCGTGTCCGTGTGTCCGGATGGATCCTGCGGGTTGCCGTTGAGGAGCAGCGAGGCGAGGGCCAACGAGCGCTTTTCGCCAGCGCCCAATGTCGACTGCCCTTCCGCGGAACTGTTGCCCACGGCAGCTCCTGCTCTCGCTACCGCCTGCGTTCCTGCGCCCGCGCATCGGCCCGCAAGGTGGTTGATCACTGACAGGCAGGCGTGTGCATGTTCGGTCGCCATGCGTGCGATGAGCGTCGAGACGCCATCGAGGTCATCGATCACGTAGACGTCGCGGGCTGCGAGTGACTGCTGGCGACGACGCAGGGCGTCAGCAGGGTCCACTGCGATGACCGCGTGCTTGGCCGCACGCCGAGTCAGGGACAGCGTGGAGCGGATCGCCACCGGTAGGACGCGCCGCTGGAGGAGATCGCAGTGACGGGAAAAGGCTTGACGGGAGGCTTCGTCTTGCTGCCAGATTCCGTGGAGCCGGGAAGCGGCTGAGACGATGATGGCGGCATGGCTTGCCGTGATGCTGCCCGCAGATTGCGCTGCATGCGTCGCCGACAGCGGCCCGCACAACAGTCGAGCGCTATCGATTCGCGCCTGTGCCGTTGCGGGTGACAGTCGCAGTGCAGCGGCCAACTCCTCGCGAATCGCATCGGCGATCGTGACCGGGCCCGCTGCACTGTCACCGAGTACGTCCGTGCCGATCACGACCTTGCTGGCGTAGCGATCCGGCCCGGCAGCGCGCACGATGGCCGGTGCCTGGAGGGACGCCCACCAGGCGCTCATTCGTTCGTGTGCCTGAAGCCAGGTGATCGCATCCTCGCTGCTGAGCATGGATGGGTCGATCAGTGCGAGTTCGCTCATGAAAGAGGACGCGGGGGAGCAGGCGGCTAGGTCTGCGATGCGCTCGCTGGCAGAACGCGGAACGTTCGCTGACACGTCCGCAGGAGCATTCGCCTTGAGCTCGGCCGGGGCGTCGAGCGCAACTTCGAGCGCAACTTCGAGCACAACCTCGAGCCCAACGTCGACAGGCAGGTCGAGGGCAACCTCGAGCGCAACTTCGAGCGCAACCTCGAGCGCGACCTCGGAAGCGAGGTCCGGGAGCGAACGAAATTCGAACATGTGTACGAATCTATCCCCAACCACTGACATTCAGCGGAGAGTTGGCTCGTCCTGCGCTGAAACCCACTGTCAGGGGGCCTCAATAGACTGACGCAATGACGGCAATCACCCGAGCAGAAGTCGCTCACCTCGCCACACTCGCGCGATTGGACCTCACCGAGACAGAACTCGATCACTACGCGCAGCAGTTGGACGTCATTCTGCAGTCGGTGGCGAGGGTGTCGGAGATCGCGACGGCGGACATACCGGCGACCTCTCATCCGCTGCCCCTTGAGAATGTCTTCCGTGATGACGTTGCCCTGCCGTGCCTGGATCGCTCCGAGGTTCTCGCCGCGGCTCCTGCTCACGAAGACGACCGATTCAAGGTGCCGCGCATTCTGGATGAGGAGCACTAATGGCAGTCATGGGTGCTGATCTCACGCGGCAGACCGCTGTGGTCCTCGCAGAAGCCATCCGAACTGGTGAGGCAACCGCTGTTGGGGTCACGCAGGCGCACCTCGATCGCATCGACAGTGTTGACGAACGCGTGCACGCATTCCTCCACGTTGATACCGAAGCAGCCCTCGATGCCGCACGAAACGTGGATGCGAAGCGGTCGGCTGGCGAGGCGCTCGGCCCCCTCGCTGGGGTGCCGCTCGCATTGAAGGACATCCTGACGATGCGCGGTGTGCCGACCACTTGCGGCTCGCGCATGCTGGAGAACTGGCGCCCGCCGTATGACTCAAGCGTGGTCGAGCGTCTGCGAGCGGCTGACATCGTCATCCTCGGCAAGACGAACATGGATGAGTTTGCGATGGGCTCGTCGACCGAGCATTCTGCTTACGGTCCGACCCGCAATCCCTGGGACCTCGAGCGGATCCCGGGTGGGTCAGGCGGCGGGTCGGCGGCTGCACTGGCGGCCTTCGAGGCACCGCTCGCGATCGGCACCGACACGGGGGGTTCGATCCGGCAGCCGGCTGCAGTGACCGGCACCGTCGGCGTGAAGCCGACCTACGGCGGTGTTCCGCGCTACGGTCTGGTGGCGCTGGCGTCGTCACTGGACCAGGCGGGCCCCTGCGCCCGGACGGTCATGGACACCGCGCTTCTCCACTCGGTCATCGCTGGGTATGACCCGCGCGATTCCACGTCGATCAATGCTCCGGTGCCCGATGTGGTCGCGGCGGCCGGCAAGGCCGATGTGCGCGGCATGCGCATCGGCATCGTTACCGAGTTGAATGGCGAGGGCTACCAGGCCGGGGTGGCGCAGCGGTTCCGGGAGTCGCTTGCGATTCTCGAGCACCTCGGGGCCGAGATCGTGGAGGTCGGCTGCCCGAGTTTTGAGTATGCACTCGGGGCCTATTACCTGATCCTGCCGTCCGAGGCGTCGAGCAACCTCGCTCGGTTTGATGGCATGCGGTACGGGTTGCGCGTCGGTGACGACGGCACCCACTCGGTGGAGCAGGTGATGAGCCTGACCCGCGAGGCCGGATTCGGGGCAGAGGTGAAGCGGCGCATCATGCTCGGGACCTACGCGCTGTCGAGTGGGTACTACGACGCCTACTACGGCTCGGCGCAGAAGGTTCGCACCCTCATCATGCGCGACTTCGCGAGCGCATTCGAGTCCGTCGATGTCCTCGTCTCTCCCACGGCACCGACGACGGCATTCAAGATCGGCGAGAAGGTTGACGACCCACTTGCGATGTACCTCAATGACATTGCGACGATCCCCGTCAATCTCGCCGGCAACGCGGCGATGTCGCTGCCGGTGGGGCTCGCTCCGGAGGACGGACTCCCGGTGGGATTCCAGATCATGGCGCCGCCCATGGCCGACGACCGCCTGTATCTCGTGGGCGCTGCGCTGGAGTCGGCGCTTCATGACAAATGGGGACATCTGCTGATCGAGGAGGTTCCGGCCCTATGAGCACTGCCATGCCCGAGACGATTCCCTACGACGAGGCGCTGAACCTCTTCGAGCCGGTGTTCGGCCTCGAGGTCCACGTCGAGATGGGGACGAACTCGAAAATGTTCTGCCCGTGCCCGACGGCATTCGGCGGGGAGCCGAACACTCAGGTCTGCCCCGTCTGCCTCGGGCTGCCCGGTTCCATGCCCGTGGTCAACCGAACCGCGGTCGAATCCACGATCCGAATCGGTCTGGCGCTCAACTGCACGATCGCCGAGTGGTGTCGCTTCGCCCGGAAGAACTACTTCTATCCCGACATGCCGAAGGACTACCAGATCAGCCAGTACGACGAGCCGCTGTGCTCGAACGGCTACCTCGACGTGACAGTCGCGACAGCCGAAGGCCCGAAGGTCGTGCGCGTTGAAATCGAGCGGGTGCACATGGAGGAGGACACCGGCAAGCTCACGCACACGGGCGGTGCGACGGGCCGTATCCATGGCGCTGACTACTCGCTCGTCGACTACAACCGTGCCGGAATCCCGCTCATCGAGATCGTCACGAAGCCGGTGGCAGGTGCGGGTCACCTCGTGGCTGATGTCGCCAAGGCGTACGTTGCTGAACTGCGGGATCTCATGCGCGCACTCGAAGTCTCCGATGTGCGTATGGAGGAGGGGTCGCTGCGCTGCGACGTCAATCTTTCGCTCAACAAGCCGGGTTCCCCGATGGGGACACGTAGCGAGACGAAGAACGTGAACTCGCTGCGTTCGGTGGAGCGCGCGGTGCGATCGGAGGTGGAGCGTCAGTCTGCTCTCCTGACGGCCGGCGGTCGGGTGGTTCAGGAGACCCGCCATTTCCATGAGGACATCGGACGCAGCACGTCGGGCCGCTCGAAGGAGCAGGCGGAGGACTACCGGTACTTCCCGGAGCCGGACCTCGTGCCGATCGCCCCATCGCCTGCATGGATCGACGAGCTGCGGGCCACCCTTCCGGAGTTGCCGTCGGCCAAGCGTTCCCGCCTTGAGGCGAAGTGGGGAATCACGCCCTTCGAACTTGCGACGGTCGTGAACGCGGGTGCCCTCGATCTCGTGGAGGAGACCATCGCGGCCGGAGTCGAGTCTGCGGCCGCGCGCAAGTGGTGGACGGGGGAGCTGCTGCGAACTGCAAATGATCAGGGCATCGAACTCGCTGACCTCCCGGTGACGCCGGCGCAGATCGCTCGGGTCGAGGCTCTTGTCGCCGACGGATCCCTCAACGACAAGCTTGCGCGTCAGGTCTTCGAGGGCATCATCGCGGGTGAGGGCGACGTTGATGAGGTCATCGCAAGCCGGGGCCTTGCGGTGGTGAGCGACGATACGTCCCTGCTCGCTGCCATCGACGAGGCGCTGCTTGCGCAGCCTGACGTGGCGGACAAGATCCGATCGGGAAAGGTGCAGGCCGCCGGTGCGATCGTGGGAGCCGTGATGAAGTCCACCCGCGGACAGGCGGATGCGGCGAAGGTGCGGGCGCTGCTCCTGGACCGACTCGGAGTCACGGAAGCCTGAGCGCTGCCGATTGCGCTCATCCCGAGATTCGTCGCACCCACTGCGCCTGACGTCATCGGATACGACGAGCTTGCCGAGCCATCCGATGAGCTCCTGGAGCAGTGCGGATTCTTCGTGCCGCACTATCTTGGGCCTGATCCGAGCTCGCACCTCATGGCGCGAATGCCGTTGCTGGAGCGAACACAGCTCCTGACGGCTGGGTTCGAGGCTGCGATTGCGTCGCTCCCGGCGGGCGTGGTCCTCAGCAATGCGGTGGGCGTGGTCCTCAGCAACGCGGTGGGCGTGCATGATGCCGCGACCTCAGAGCTTGCCGTCGGGCTCATCCTCGCGACCCTGCGGGGCATCGATACCGCAGCGGGTGCCATGACCACCGCGACCTGGACCCACGGTCATGATGTGTCGCTCGCCGACCGCAACGTGGTCATCCTTGGTGCTGGAGGAGTGGGCTCCGCGCTGGCCTGCCGGCTCGAGGGCTTCGAGGCCGAGGTGACCCTCGTTGGTCGAAAGCGGCGCAGTTCCGGCGCAGCCGGTGTCATTGCCGGCATCAGCGAGCTTCCAGAGCTCCTGCCTAAGGCAGACATCGTGGTCCTTGCCGTCCCGCTGACGAACGAGACGACCGGCTTGGTTGATGCTGAATTCCTGAATCAGATTACTGATGGCGCCCTCCTCGTCAACGTCGCTCGGGGGCCAGTGGTCAGGACCGAAGACCTTGTCTCGGCGTTGGTGTCCGGACGTATCCGGGCGGCGCTCGACGTGACGGATCCTGAGCCGCTGCCGAGCGACCACCCGCTGTGGCGCTGCCCGAACGTGCTCATCACGGGGCACCTCGGCGCAAATGCGACGTCCTTTCCGCCGCGTGCGATCAGCCTCATCATCGAGCAATTCGGCAGGTGGCGGGCGGGCGAGCCGGCGCTACATGTCGTCGCAGGAGGTCCGACCTAGGCTGCGGGCATGGCCACTTCGCCGCGAGTGCCACCGCTGGCGCGCAGAATCTTGCTGGGCAACGGCCTTTCCGCCATCGGCAGCGGGCTCACGATGCCGCTCCTCATTGTCTATCTCGGTGAGATCCGCGGTCTGGGGCTGACCATCGGCGGACTCGTGGTCGCCTACATGGCCGTCGTGTCACTGGTGGTGTTTCCGGTCGTGGGATGGGCAAGTGATCGGCAGGGTCCCAAGCCGGTGCTGATGGCGGGCCTGTTGGTGGAGGCAGTCGGTGTGGCGCTCCTCGGCGCGGTGGCGAGTGCGCCGTCCGCCTTTCTCGTCGGCACGATTGTTGCGCTGGGCAGTGCGATGGCGTGGCCAGCGCAGTCAGCGCTCCTCGGCCGGGTGACGACGCAGGAGAATCGGCAGCGGGTATTCGGCATCCAGTTCATGCTCCTCAATCTCGGACTCGGCGTCGGCGGGATCGTCTCGGCGCTCGTGGTGTCCGAGACGGACCCGCAGACCTTCGTCTGGCTCTACCTCGCTGACGCGACCGCCTACCTCGCCTACTTCGCGGTCCTCCTCACCCTCCCAGGTGTCGGCGTGGGCCGGGTTGCGGAGGCTCCGCTCGAGGAGGGCGGCGGGTCGGACCCGAGGCGGGCGGGCATGCGCGAGGTGCTCGCCGACCGGATCCTGCGCCGAGTCCTCCTCCTCGCCGTGGTGCTCCTCATGAGCGGCTACGGGGCGCTCGAGGTCGGTATTCCAGTCTTCATCACGGTCATCAATGGATTTGATGTGTCATGGGTCGGGGTGAGCTTCGCCGTGAACACGTTCACCATCGTCGCGGCTCAACTGCTCGTCCTGCGCCTCATCAAGGGCCGGTCGCGTAGCTACCTCATGCTCGCGGTCGCATTGACCTGGGCCATGTCGTGGATCCTCATGGGATCGAGCCTGCTCGCGGGGCCGACCCTGGCGCTCACCCTCGTGCTCGTCGCGTCCGGGGTATTCGCTCTCGGCGAGACCCTGTGGGCTCCGGTCGCGCCGTCGCTCGTGAACGACCTCGCGCCCGAGCATCTTCGGGGACGCTACAACTCGTCGATGAGCCTGGTGTGGTCGCTGTCGAGCATCATCGGCCCGGGCATCGCCGGGCTCATGCTGGGAGCGGGGCTCGAGGTGGCGTGGATCCTCGTTCTGGTCGCCGGATGCACGGCGGCCGCGGTGATGGCGGTCGGGCTTCGGCGCGTGCTGTCAGCCCAGCTCGACGGACGACTCCCGGTGTGATCTCAGGCCGGGGCTGATAGGCAGCGGGCCGGGGGAGGACATGACCAGCCGGACATGGGCTTCGCGGACGGTTGCGAGGCACGGGCTTCGCGGACGAGAGCGAGTCATGGGCTGTGCGGACGAGTTCTGGGCGTCGTTACGATTTGCACATGACTGACATGAAGCCCCGGAGCAAGGACGTCACCGATGGCCTCGAGCGGGCGGCTGCTCGCGGGATGCTGCGTGCGGTCGGCATGACCGATGAGGATTTCCCCAAGCCGCAGATCGGCATCGCTTCCTCATGGAACGAGATCACGCCCTGCAATCTGTCGCTCGCGAGGCTCGCAATCGGGGCGAAGGAGGGCGTGCACGCTGCCGGCGGTTTCCCGATGCAGTTCGGCACGATCTCAGTGTCAGACGGCATCTCGATGGGTCACGAAGGCATGCATTTCTCGCTGGTGTCCCGCGAGATCATCGCCGACTCGGTCGAGGCCGTCATGCAGGCTGAGCGACTTGACGGCATGGTGACGTTCGCCGGTTGCGACAAGTCGTTGCCGGGGATGCTTATGGCCGCGGCACGGATCGACGTCGCGTCGGTATTCGTGTACGCCGGTTCAATCCTTCCCGGGCACGTCAAACTCTCAGACGGCACGGAGAAGGACGTCACGATCATCGATGCCTTCGAGGCAGTAGGTGCCTGCGCTCGGGGCCTGATGTCCCGTGAGGACGTCGACACGATCGAGCGGGCGATCTGCCCGGGAGAAGGCGCGTGCGGCGGCATGTACACCGCGAACACGATGGCGAGCGCGGCCGAGGCGATGGGAATGTCCCTGCCGGGATCCGCAGCACCGCCGGCAGTCGACCGGCGTCGTGATGGTTTCGCCCGGAAGTCCGGCGAGGCGGTCGTCGCGCTGATCCGCCAGGGCATCACGACGAAGGACATCATCACCAAGGAGTCGCTCGAGAATGCGATCGCGGTCGTGATGGCGTTCGGTGGCTCGACGAACGCCGTGCTGCACCTGCTGGCGATTGCGCACGAGGCGCGCGTGGACCTTGAGATGCACGATTTCCACCGGATCGGCTCGAAGGTGCCGCTGCTCGCGGACGTGAAGCCCTTCGGACGCTTCGTGATGAGCGACATCGACCGGGTGGGTGGAGTTCCGGTCATCATGCGGGCACTCCTAGACGCCGGGCTGATGAATGGCGACTGCCTGACGGTCACCGGCAAAACCATGGCCGAGAACCTTGCGAGCATCAACCCGCCGGATCCGGACGGCGACATCCTCTACGCATCGAAGAACGCGCTCGCGAAGACAGGCGGCATAACAATCCTCTCGGGGTCCATGGCTCCCGAGGGTGCCGTGGTGAAGAACGCGGGCGTCGCCGTCGACTCCTTCGAAGGCGTTGCACGCGTTTTCGAGCGGGAGCAGTCGGCCATGGCCGCGCTGGAGGACAACACGATTCAGGCGGGCGATGTGATCGTCATCCGGTACGAGGGTCCGAAGGGTGGCCCGGGGATGCGGGAGATGCTCATGATCACCGGGGCGATCAAGGGTGCGGGGCTGGGCAAGGAGGTCATGCTCATCACGGATGGACGGTTCTCTGGTGGCACGACGGGGCTGTGCATCGGCCATGTGGCGCCGGAGGCGGTCGATGGGGGGCCGATCGGGCTGGTGCGGGATGGTGACCGGATCCGGATCGACATCCCGAATCGGACGCTGGACCTGCTCGTCGGCGAGGATGAGATGGCCCTGCGCCGTGCGGCCTTCGAGCCGCTGCCGCCGCGTTACACGCGTGGGGTCCTCGCAAAGTACGCGAAACTCGTGGGCTCGGCGTCGCACGGAGCCGTCTGCGACTGATTTGTCTGAAACTGGGTCGTCTGAAACTGAGTCGTCTGAAACTGGGTCGTCTGAAACTGACGCGTTTCAGTCGTCCTGGTTCGCGTCCCAATCGGCGCCGGAGAGGATGCCGCCCTCGATGGTGATGGACTGGCCGGTGACGTAGCTTGACGCCTCGCTCGCGAGGTAAATGACCGCGCCGACGAGTTCCTGGGGCTGGGCGAGTCGGCCCATGGGGGTGAACTCCTTGAACCAGACGCTCCGCTTGGGGTCGTCCCACAGGGGAGCGGTGAACTCGGTCTGCACGACCGCGGGCTCGATGCAGTTCACCCGGATCCCGTCTGCCACCCATTCGCGCGCGAACGACCGTGTCATGGAGGTGACGGCTGCCTTGGTCGCGGCGTACACGGAGATCGTGTTGAAGCTGTAGCGCGCGCTGAGCGAGCTGATGTTCACGATGGCGCCACCGCCCTGGGCCTTCATGATCGGGTGCACTGCCTGGCTCAGGAAGTAGACGGCGCGCATGTTCACGGCGACGATGGCATCGAAGTCATCGGGCGTGACGTCGTCGATCGCCTTGCGGCGGTTGATGCCGGCGCAGTTGATGAGCACGTTGATAGCGCCCATGGCGGAGTGGGCGTCGGTGACGAGCGCGGCGCAGGCGTCAGTGCCTGACAGGTCTGCCCCGAAGGTGAACGCCCTGCCACCGGCGGCCCTGATCTCGTCCGCGAGGCCGGAGACCTTCGGCTCCTCGAGGTCCTGAAGGCCCAGAGTGGCGCCGCAGGCGGCGAGGGAGCGTGCGAGGACGCTGCCGATTGCGCCACCGGCTCCGGTGAGGAGCACGGTCTTGCCTGCGAGGGAGAACATCTCGGTGCCCTGTGGAGTCGGGGTGGTCATGCTGGTGCCCTTCGGTTGTTGTCGGACGTCGGGTCGTGGCGGACGGTCGGGTAGTCGTGGGTCGTGACGGCGTATGGGGCGGCTTCGATGACGAACGGCGCGCTTGCGCCGGGCGCCGCGCTCCCGCCGGCCTCCGCACGTCCGCCGGGCGCCGCGCTCCCGCCGGCTGGCTCCGCGGCGGCAGCCGGGCCCGTGACCTCGACGAGGATCATCTCGGCGGTGAAGTTGGCGACCATGAGTCGTAGGGCCTCTTGCGACTCGAGGAGCAGGGCGTCGAATCGCGCCGGGTCGCTCGATTCGCACGGGCGAACATGCGTGAACCCGACGAGTCCGGCGAACACGGACATGAGCGGAAACGGCTCGCCTGCGACGGACCGGAAATCTGCCGGCTGAACGGGCTTCTCGCGCTCGAGCAGGCCGCGCCATCCGGTGAGCTCGTAGTACGTGATTGCGTCGATGGCGCCCGGCTCGGCGAGGTACTTGATGGAGATGGCGGTCCATGCTGCGCCAAGCCCCGAGGACTGGCGGGCATCGACTGAGCTCGGCAGCGGGGTGTTGCTGAAGTCGAGGTCGGGTGCGGTGGCATTCGGATTGAATCGTGGACGCAGGGTGACCGGACCGACGCAGATGCGCGTGGAGCCGCAGATGTCGCGGGCACCGGCGGCGATAGCTGCCTGAGTCCGTAGGTTCTGCACGATGGTCTCGTCGTCCGATGCGTGAACCTGGGGGTTGATCGAGAAATTGAGGACGTCGACCTCATCGGGGTCGGGTCGGCCGCGATTGAGTTCGGTGAAGTACAGGTTCGTGCCGGCACCGATGACGGCGCGGGGTCCGAGGCTGGCCCGGGCGGCGGTGATGAGCTCTGTGGGCGTGACCTTCGCGTTCGGGTCGAAGACGAGCCAGTGGTCGATGTCGGACGCGTCGGCGTGGCCGCGGAACCGAGCGAGATCAGCAGGGTCGGCGGCAAAGACCGCTGGCACCAGGCAGGTGCCGATCGCCCTGGCCTGCCGCAGGCCGTCCTCGAGCCGGTCGAGGGCGCCGGGGCTGGCCGCGTCGATATCGATCCGCAGGTGGGCGGGCTTGAGTGCGCGCAACTGCTCGATCTCAGTTTCAGAGGGGGCATGGCCGTCAGTGTCGATCTGGAAGCCGATCCGCGGGAGCGGCTGCCGTGACGACGGTGCGCCTAAGGTGATCGTTGCAGGTCGCGGCTGTTCTGGCGCCGGGGGGATCACCTGTCCGGACAGGCGAAGGGTGAGTGCCTGCTCGATGGAATCGCCGGTCTGCACGGTGACAGGGAACGGCCGGCTGATCGGCGTGCAGTAGGTCTTGAACGAGGCGTCGCTCCAATTGCGGTGGTCCTCGGACTCGAAGGTCTCGCCCGTGAGCCGAACGGATGCTGTTACCCCTGGCACGACCTCGTGCGTGAGCGACCGCATGTTCAGGAAGGGCTGGTGGGGCGTGATCTCGAGCGGGAAGGAGGATTGCTGAACCTGGCCCGACACGTCCTCGACCGTGCATGCGCGGCCGCCTATCCCATCGATCGGATGGAGCACGCAAAGGCCGAGGCGGTTGCGGATGAATGGTGCGCTCGCCCGGCCGGACATTGCGTAGGTGATCGTTCCGTCGGGCTCGCCGGTGATGGTGGCGCCCCACGTGAACGGCTCGGCATCGAATGTTCCGCGTCCGGTGAGCGCGATCGTGAAGCGGTCGGTGCCGTCGGTGATGTCCTGCGCGGTGATGACCCACGGACGCGCGGTCCAGTTGCGGTCCTGGAAGACGAGGTAGATGCGCCGGAGGATCTCGGTGGACCCGAGCCGAATCCCGCGCAGTTCCCCTTCGGAGTATGCGACGGAAAGCGGGCCTGCACGCAGCATGATTCGTGCAGGAGGGGGATCCGGCGTACCGTGCCAGGTTGCCCAGTTCAGGACAGGCTCCCGACGGTGTAGCGCGACCCGGTCGCGAGGGATTCGTAGGCACCGAGGGTGATGTCGAGGAGGGTGAGGGTGTCAAGACCCGAGGTCTCGGGGGTGGTGCCAGACGCGAGGCAATTGACCCAGTGCCGCTGGATGTTGTAGACGGAGTCCTGAATCCCGTTCCAGGGCAGCGTTGCCCATGGGTGCTCGGGTATGACGAGGTCCTCGTCGGTGACGATTCCGCGGCTCACGACCTGCAGGTGGTAATCGGCGCCAAGGGTGATGGTGCCCTCGGTCCCCTCGAGGGTCACGAAGGTCTGGGGGTAGGTGTTGTGGTCGGACCTGGTCTCATAGCTCGCATCGACGATGCAGGTTGCGTTGTCCATGTGCATGAGGACGGTCGCGACGTCCTCGCCGGAGATGATGGGGTTGACCCGAAGCGCGTCGGTGAAGAGTGTCTGCGGCTCGCCGAAGAAGCACCGGGCGAGGTCGAAGAGGTGCACGGCGACATCGATGATGATCATGCGCTCGTTGTCGACGAGCCAGGGTTGGGCCGAGTAGACGTCGTGCGCAGTGCGGAAGGACACCCGGCCGAAGAAGGGCCGGCCGATCGCCCCGGAGTCGAGGAGTTCCTTGATCCGGCGCATCGGGTACTGGAACCGGAAGTTCTCGTGGACCATGAAGGGCAGGCCCTTCGCGGCGCATGCCGACACCATGGCCTTCGCGTCGTCCATGTCCCAGGCGAGGGGCTTCTGGCAGATCGTGGCAACCCCGTGCTCCGCGGCGAGTTCGACCATCATGCGGTGGGTGGGTGCCGTCGTGGCGATGTCGACGAAGTCGAGATCCTCGCTTCGGAAAAGGTCAGCGGCGTCCGTGTAGACCCGACCGCCGAATTTCGCGGAGGCTGCCGCAGCCCGCTTGGGGTCGATGTCGCATACGGCGACCAGCTCGACCTCGGGGATCTCGGACCAGGCGTGAAGATGGTTCTGCGCGAAGAAACCGCAGCCGATGAGGGCGAAGCGGTACGGCTGGGTCACAGCTCGATGGCCCGTGCCGGGTCCAGGATCCATTCGCTCCAGGAGCCGACGTACATGCGCGCATCGTCGAGCCCAGCGTGGGCCATGGCGAGCAGGTTCTCGGCGGCGGTGACGCCGGAGCCGCAGTAGAAGATGACCTGGTCGGGTGGAGTCTGGCCGATGAGGCTGTCGAAGTGGGCCCTGAGATCGGCGGGCGGGAGGAATCGTCCGTCGTCGGCGAGGACTTGGGTTCGCTCCGCGAGTCCGGCGCCGGCGATGTGACCCTTCACGGGGTCGTAGTACTTGCCGAGGCCGTGATAGCCCTCCTCCGACCGGGAGTCGAAGACCCGGCAGACCGGGTGGACGCGCGCGACGTCAACCTCATCGATCGAGGCGAGGAGTCCGTCGCGAATGCGCGGGACGAAGGCGCCCGGGGTTGCGTGCTCGGCATCGGCTGTCATCGGCCGGCCCTCGGCCAGCCATGCGGTCAGCCCGCCGTCGAGCACCGCGACAGCGTCATGGCCCAGCCAGCGCAGCATGACCCAGACGCGCGCGGCGGCCATGAGCCCGCGATCGGCGTCGTAGATGACGACCTGCGTCGTCGAGTCGATGCCCCAGGCGGAGAGCTGGCGCGCGAACGTCTCCGGCTCAGGGAAGGGGCGGCGGCCCGTCACGCCTTCGATGACCGGGCCGGACAGGTGCGCGCTGAGGTCGGCGCGCAGTGCGCCCGGGATGTGCGAGTCGTCGTAGGCGCTCGTGCCCCAGTCCTCGTCATCGAGTGAGAATCGGGCGTCGAGCAGGACGAGTTGCGGGTCGCGCAGGCGCTGGTCGAGTTCGTCGGTGGAGATGAGCGTCGTGAACGTCATGGGGAGCCTTCCGATACTGGGCCTAAGCGGTGATCCTACGCTCGCCCTATGACCATGAAGCCGAGGAGTTATGAAGTCACCGACGGACGCGACCGGGCGCCGGCACGGGGAATGCTGCGGGCACTCGGGATGACCGACGCGGACTTCCGCAAGCCCCAGATCGGGATCGCCTCGTCCTACAACACCATCACGCCGTGCAACATGTCGCTCAGAGATGTCGCGACCGCCGTCGGCCAAGGGGTACACGCCGCGGGCGGCTTCCCGATGGAGTTCGGCACCATCACCGTGTCGGATGTGATCTCCATGGGCCATGAGGGCATGCACTTCTCCCTCGTGAGCCGCGAGGTGATCGCCGACTCGGTCGAGACGGTCATGCAGGCGGAGCGGCTCGATGGAATGGTGACCCTCGCCGGATGCGACAAGAGCATCCCCGCGATGATCATGGCCGCCGCCCGCATCGACGTCGCGAGCGTGCTCATGTATGCGGGCTCCCTGCTCCCCGGACATGTGCGGCTCACCGACGGAACCGAGATGAACGTGAACATCGTCACGGCATTCGAGGCGGTCGGGGCCTGCGCTCGCGGTCTCATGAGCGACGCGGATCTCGACATCATCGAGCGAGCGGTCTGCCCGAGCGCCGGAACCTGCGGCGGCATGTACACCGCCAACACGATGGCCAGCGCGGCCGAGGCCATGGGGATCGCGCTGCCGGGTTCATCCGCGCCCCCTGCAGTCGACAGCCGTCGCGCGCTTCTCGGGCGCCAGGCGGGGGAGGCCGTCGTCGAACTGCTGCGCCAGGGCACCACGACGCGCGACATCATCACCATGCAGTCGCTCGAGAATGCGATCGCCGTCGTCATGGCCCTCGGCGGGTCGACGAACGCCGTGCTCCACCTTCCGGCGATCGCCCACGAATGCGGCTTCGAGCTCGAGCTCGACGACTTCCATCGCATCGGCTCCAAGGTGCCCCTGCTCGCCGACCTCAAGCCCTTCGGTGAGTACGTGATGTTCGACGTGGACCGAGTCGGGGGCATCCCGGTCGTGATGAAGGTGCTCCTCGACGAGGGCCTGATCCACGGGGACTGCCTGACGGTCACCGGCCGCACCGTCGCCGAGAATCTCGCGAGTATCGATCCTCCGGAGCCGGATGGCAAGGTCCTGCGCCCGGTGCGCAATCCGCTGGCGGCCAATGGCGGCATCACGATCCTCTCCGGTTCGCTGGCTCCAGAGGGGGCCGTCGTGAAGAACGCCGGTGTGCCGGTCGAGGTGTTTGAGGGCATCACCCGGGTCTTCGAGCGGGAGGAGTCGGCGATGGCGGCGCTTGAGGACAACACCATTCAGGCGGGCGATGTGATCGTCATCAGGTATGAGGGTCCGAAGGGTGGCCCGGGGATGCGGGAGATGCTCATGATCACCGGGGCGATCAAGGGTGCGGGGCTGGGCAAGGAGGTCATGCTCATCACGGATGGACGGTTCTCGGGTGGCACGACGGGGCTGTGCATCGGCCATGTGGCGCCGGAGGCGGTCGATGGGGGGCCGATCGGGCTGGTGCGGGATGGTGACCGGATCCGGATCGACATCCCGAATCGGACGCTGGACCTGCTCGTC
>WLOY01000220.1 GCA_009699015.1 Actinomycetota bacterium
GATTCAACTGCCTTCACGGCGCCGAAGTGCTTCGAGATTCCCTTTGTTTCGAGTGCCGAAGGGACCAGCACTTGCGGTTGAAGTTTGTCTGTGCTCATTTCCGTCCTCCAGTCACTTGAGGATCGAGAGCTTTGATCGGTCGAGGGTCAGCGCTACTGCGAGGACTACCACCGCACCTTGGATGATGTCCTGCAGGTATGGAGTGATGCCGACCGTATTCAGTCCGACCCCCAGAGTTGTAACAAGCAGAACTCCGAGAATCGTACGGTGAACCCCCCCGACGCCGCCCGTGAGCGCCGTGCCGCCGATGACGACCGCCGCGATGGCATCCAGAGTTAGCCGGCTACCCATATCTGGTGTCGCGGCTCCGATACGAGCCGTCAGGAGGATGCCTGCCACGCCTGCCAGCGCCCCAGACAGCACCATGGCATAAAACTTGATTCTCTGGATCGGAATACCTGCGAGGCCGCTGACCGCCTCCGCCCCACCGATTGCGTAGGTGTAGCGGCCAAAACGGGTTCGAACACCGATCCACGAGAAAGCGGCCCAAAGCAGGATCGACCAGAGAGCAAGCGTGGTGTATTGACCGACCACCTTCGCCTGGCTGATGTTGAGAAAGGACTCGTTGAAGAGTTGGACGGGGCGACCGCCGACCAGCCAGAGTCCGACGCCTCCCGCGACAAGACCCACGCCCAATGTCGTCAAGAAGCTGGGAACTTTGAAATAGGCGAACAGCACACCATTGAGCGCTCCCACGAGCACGCCAACGAGTACGCCGACGAGTACCGCAACAAGCCAGTTGCCGTCCTTAGCTACCATCGCCGAAGCGAGTCCTGCAAGCGTCAAGGTCGCGCCCACCGATAGGTCAATGCTGCCCATGAGGATCACGAAGGTGACCCCGATGCCAACGACTAACAACACTGACGACTCTCTGAAGATTGTGAACAAGGTCGATGACTGCCAAAAGGTTGGAGCGAGGATCGAGAAGACCACGACCAGCAGCAGGATGCCGCCGATTGGAAGCGCCACCCCTTTCAGGGAATTTCCCAAGGTCTTCACGCGGCTTGCTACCGCGGACTCGGACGACATCGGCGTTTCCTCTCTCTGACGTAATGCAATGCGGGGTGTCTCGACCATGGTGCCGGGCGAATTATGTGGGCAGGCTTGGGCCCCGGTGAAACCGGGGCCCAAGCGCGTGTCCGTCGTTACTGCATGTAGTTAATCTTCCAGTGATCGGCCCACTCGGCGTTGACGACCGGGAGATCCGGAAGCGCATCCGAGTACTCCTTGGGCAAGGTGTAGCCGTCTGGCTGGGGAACGGAGCTCCACATCTTGTCCATCTCCAGTGCGGAGACACCACCCTGCGGATCCCAATCAGTGGGATGTGCCGCCCGGCTCATCAACTGCCAGTCGTACGGAAGGCTGTCACCAAGGAAGGTCGCCTGGTACTTGTCGACCGTGTCAGCGGTGATCAGTTGCCCACCGGTCCACAGCTGTCGGTTGAGCGGGCTGGTGCGAACACCAAGGCACCAGTCCATGGCCTGGACCATACTGAAGCCCGAGTTCCAGAAGGGGAACGTGGTGAAGGCACCGTAGTAGGTGCCCGCCTTGATCAGGTCCATCGTGCCTGCGTTGCCATCGATGCCGGTGATCGGAACACCAGTGATGCCCGCCTCCTGCAGCGCATTCATCGCTCCGACGCCGACGTCGTCGTTCTGGCCGAAGACACCCTGCACGTCGCCGTCCGTCTTCGAGAGAATGCCCGCCATGACCTTTCGTGCGTCGTCACGGTTCCACTCGCCGGCCTCGCGGGCGACAAGCTTGATGTCCGGGTATTCCTTCAGCGCGAGGTCAAAGCCCTCCGTACGCTGAGTGTCGGGCGTGCTGCCCGGATGTCCTGTCAGGTGAACGACGTTGCCCTTGCCACCCATCTTGTCGAAAAGGGCCTTTGCCACGTCATACCCGGCCGCAACCGAGCTATTCGTGAGATACGCCGCGTATCCATCGCCGTAGTCGAACGGTGACGTCCACGGCGGCTCTTCCCACGTGTTCGCGAGACAGACGCCCTTCTCCGTGGCCAGCTTCGCCATCGTTGGGATGTTCGCCGGATCCGGTGCCGTGATGAAGATGATCTTGGCGCCTTGGTCAATCGCCTGCTCAAACTGCGAGATCTGGGTAGCAGCGTCACCCTCGTTCACCTGACCGACGTACTCGCCATTGAAGGCCTTGACGGCAGCTTCCGCACCTCGTGCCCAACCGGCGTAATAGTCGTTGTTGAGGCTCGTGAAGAGCGCAACAACCTTCTGACCCTTCAGATCGACCTTACCGGCGGTGACATCGGCATCAACCAGGACCGGTCCCGTCGGCGTGTATGCAGCCCCGGCAGCCGAAGCGGCCGCCGATGCTGCTGGCGCTTCCGAGGTAGCGGGCGCAGCCGACGTGGACGCGGTGCCGCTGGAACCACTGCTGCACGCTGCGAGGGCCATCGCCCCCACAGTGAGCACTACCGCAGAGACATAGCTCTTCGAATGCTTCATCGTTCTCCTTAATGGGTCCGGGACCCTCTGACAATTGACGCTCGCGTTCGCCGTTCAGCGAGACACGATTTCTGGTTGGACGCCTAACGTCTGACATCCCAGCAGGCGGTTGCCTGTTCATGAGCACTGTACATATGTCGAGAGAGTGTTCACAAGATGTTTTCGTCATTTAGTTTATAACGGATTCATAAAGCCATGCAGAACGTCCGTTAGCTACTGTTAATTGTTGCTTGACTCTAGGAGAGGCCGTTGCTTTAATGAATGGAGTGTGACCGCTCAGGTCGCGCACCCTCACAGTCGGACGAAAGCCGGGATCCCCTCGTTCGGTCTCGCAATGAGTCCTTCACACAACTAGGAGTTGCCTCATGGGCCGAGTGGATGGGAAGACCATCGTTGTTACCGGCGGCGGCAGCGGAATCGGCGCCGCATTCAGTCTTGGCTTAGCGGCCGAAGGCGCCAAGGTCGCGGTCTTGGATCGCGATTCCGACGCCGCTGAAAAGGTCGCGTCCTCAATCGTCGAACGTGGCGGGCGTTCACTAGCTTTTACCGCCGACGTGACGAGCCGGGCCATGATGAGGGCCGCCCTAATTGATGCCGAGCAATGGGGCGGGGGTCTGGACGTCGTTTTCAACAACGCCGGCTTCAATAAGCCAATGCCTTTTCTCGAAGTGACCGAAGACAACTGGCATTCGATTATGGATGTCAACGGGCTCGGCGTCCTGATTGGAATTCAAGAGGCGGCCAGGATCATGATCCGGCAAGGCACGGGTGGCAAGATCATTAATACGTCGTCTGTCGCAGGTCGACAGGGCTTCCCGGACTTTGCCCCATACTGTGCCAGCAAGTTCGCTGTAAACGCGCTGACCCAGGCCGGCGCCCGTGACCTCGCGCAGCACAAGATCACGGTGAACTCCTTCTCCCCTGGAGTCGTCACCACCCCGCTATGGATCACCTTGGATCAGGACCTGATCGACATTGGTTCGGCAACCATGCCTGGGGAATCAATCAACGCATTCTCGGCCGACATTCTCCTGGGGCACCCGGCCGCCCCCGAGGAACTAGTTGGAACGGCGCTGTATTTGGCGTCGTCCGATTCCGATTACCTGACGGGCCAAACCATCATGATCGACGGAGGAAAGGTACTCATATGAGTGGAATGCTGAACGGACAACGCATATTCGTGACTGGCGCAGCGGGAGGCATCGGCCGCGAGGTTGTCAACGGCCTCGCAGCAGAAGGAGCCGAGGTCATCGCCACGGACGTGCGACTGGCGGAAGGAACCAATGCTTCCCTGTCCCTCATATGCGACGTTACTGATCAAGCCTCGGTGAACGCGGCGGTGGCCGAGGCCAATGCCAAGCTGGGTCCGCTAACGGGCCTTGCGTACGTCACCGGGTTCAATCACGAAGCCACACCTATTGCCGAATTCGCAATGGAAATGTGGGACAAGGTCTTTGATATCAATGTGAAAGGTGTCGTTCGCTGCGCCAACGCGATCGTTCCCCAGCTTCGCGCGAACGGAGGGGGCAGCATCGTCACGACCACCTCTTGGTGGAGCTACAGCGGCAAGGCGTACTTCTCTGCCTACTGCGCATCCAAGGCAGCGCTCAAGTCGCTAACACAGAGCATGGCCGACGAGTTGGCCCCGAACGGTATCCGCGTAAATAACGTTGCCCCTGGCAACATGAACACGAGCATGCACACCGACGCCCTTGAGTCCGAGGCCAGCAAGCGGGGCATAACCTTCGAGGAAATGCGCGAGATCGAATGGGCAAAGGTGCCCCTAGGCATTGCAGGTCCGCCCAGTGCCATCGCCGACTGCATGGCGTTCCTTTTCAGCGACAAAGCGTCATACATAACCGGCGGCACATTCGACGTCAACGGCGGCGTCCTTCTGCGCTCCGCCTGAGACCTCGGAGACAACGGGTGAGGGGCCGCTTCGTGCCGCCCCTCACCCGTTGTCAGCACCAGCTGCAGGCGTGATGCTCAGAATGCGGGTGCTGTCCAGTCGCTTAATCTCTCCGGTGATCGATCGATATCAACCAAAGTCGTCGAACCCAGGCGAGGCCTCACGCGAGGATCTGGGCTGGGCGCTCCAGCACCGTGATGAAGGCGCGCATCCAGAGTGCGGCATCGACTCCGTCGACAGGCCGGTGGTCGACACTCAGGGTGACCGTCACGACGGTGCCGGGCACGACCGCACCATCGACCACGATCGCCTCTGCCCGAGTGGCACCGACGGCGAGGATCGAGGCCTGCGGCGGATTGATGATGGCCGCGAACTCCTCCGTGCCGAACATGCCGAGGTTCGAGATGCTCGTGGA
>WLOY01000221.1 GCA_009699015.1 Actinomycetota bacterium
GGCCCCGCGGGCCGCTGGTTTTCCGTGTGGCCGAACAACTTTCGCTGATCTCGGACTCGCTCTATCTAGAGGCGGCCTCGGCGCAGCAGGCAGAGAGCGGTACCTCCGCGGTGGTATCGAGCGTACCGGTCGATGTCAGCGGTCCTGAACAGGCAGTCGCTGTTGCGCGTTGGATTAACGCGGGGCGGCAACGGGTGAGCGATAGCTTTCCCGGTCGCGGCTGGCTACGTCAGCCTGCGAGTTATTCGGACCGGGAATGGATTCTCGAAATTGCGCGCCAGTACCGCGACATCGCGGGGGATTGACGAGCTACGCGTCCAGGTGTTCGCGGCGTCGCAGTTCGTCGACCTTCTCCACGATGTCGCGCTGGGCTTCCGGGGACAAACCGACCGTGCGGGCCGCGATTCGACGAACACCGTCGTCGCGCATGCCGGCGAGGAACGTGAGTTCGGCGTCCAACTTCTCGTAGTACGCGTCGTCGGTGAAGTACTCGGGCTTGATGCGGAAGAAGTTGGCAAGCGCGATCATGGTCGTCGACGAGGGGTTCGTGCGATTGCCCGACCTCAGCTGCGACAGATACGGCGCCGACATGGTGACGCCCTCGGCCTTGAGCGCGGCGATCACTTCAGCGGAGGTATGAGGCCCGCGACCCGGGGGGTAAACCGTGTCGAATAGGCGATTAAGCCGCGCCGAGAACGTTGTGCTCATCGAATAAACCTCCGAGTGCGAACAAAGAGCGATTATGACCCTCAATGTGTTTGCTGCTTAATGTAGCGGGTAGTTGACAAAACACCAAGCGCAAACTCCCCAATCGCAGAAATGTTGTCGCAGACGCGGGGCTCAGGCAAACAGATCTGCATAGCGGGCAACCCCGGCTTGAACTGCGAAAACTGTGTTAAAGCTGAGAAAATACCACCATCGGCCATGCCGTGAGAGGTAGCGCGGCACCGGAATTAGCGGCGCCCGGGTAGCGCCAACGGAAGCCGACTGGCAACTGTGTTCCCAGCAAACTTGACCCCCGGAGGTATTTGCTGGGAAATTTCAGTGAACCTTAAGCCTGCACTCAGCAAGTGGCGGCCGGCATAGCGACGGTTGATCCGGGCGGACGCTCTAGGCCGCGAGCAGCATGGCAAGAATTGCGGTATCCGGATGGCTGATCGGGTCCACTCCGACCCGGCTGACCATTCCGGTCACTGTTCCGTCGGCTTCGGCCTCCACCCAGGCGGCTCGATGCTCCAGGCCGAGATGGGGCAGTCCGGGCAGCAGCAGGCAACCGGATGCGGCGCCAGAGCACTCCGGCAGGGACGGTGTCGTCTCAGATGGCGGATGCAACATGATCAGTGCTGGTGGCTGCCTATCGGCGAAGTGCCCGGGTGGAATCGCCGCCTCGCCGACGACAGTGCCCTCGGCCATCACCAGCCCAACAGTGCCGGGCTGCGGGTGCTCCGGCAGTTCCTCGCGCGCACCGAAGATGGTTGTGGTCGAGAGCAATCCCGGCATCGAGGCAACACGGACCGCCACCATCAGAAGCTGAGCCCACTCCTTGGTGGAGTTCGGCCAGCGGCCCGAGACCACGAACCCTTTCAGGCAACCGTGGGAATGGAAGGGCGCGATTTCCACCGCACGTCCAGAGCTGCTTTCCATCTCGCCTCCCGGATACCTCAGTACATCCAGCACATCCAGCGCGACACGACAGCGGGTCGATCGCATCAGCATGAGCCACAAGATGCCCGCACACAACAGGACACGGCTGCCCGGCGGTAGGCAATCAGAAATAGCGAAAGGACGCCGCGCTACGCGCGACGCCCCTCTGCCGTGAAGACCCGTCAGCCGAAGATGAGGCCTTTAGTCTTCGTCGTCGCTGCCGCGTAGCGCTTTTGGACGTCCGCCCAGTTCACCACGTTCCAGAATGCTTTGACGTAGTCAGCTTTGACGTTCTTGTACTGGAGGTAGAAGGCGTGCTCCCACATGTCCACCTGCAGAAGCGGAATGATGCCCAGCGGTACGTTCGCCTGCTGGTCGTAGAGCTGGAAAGTGAGCAGACGATCGCCCAGGCTGTCGTAGCCGAACACCGCCCAACCCGAACCCTGCAGGCCGTTGGCCGCTGCGGTGAACTGAGCCCGAAACTTGTCGAACGACCCGAATGCGTCGTCGATGGCTGCGGCAAGATCGCCGGTCGGTTTGTCGCCCCCGTTGGGGGAAAGGTTCTTCCACCAGATTGAGTGGTTGACATGACCGCCGAGATGGAAGGCGAGGTTCTTCTCATTGAGGAAGATGGCGGCGTGATCGTCATTGGCGCGCGCCTCTTCGAGTTTGGCGACGGCGGCATTCGCGCCCGCGACGTAAGCGGCGTGGTGCTTGCTGTGGTGTAACTCGTTGATCTGGCCTGAGATGTGGGGCTCCAGTGCGCCGTAGTCCCAGTCCAACTCGGGCAAGGTGTAGTCAGCCACGAAGTTCCTTCCTAGATATTTGTCATCAGCGGTCAACGATCCACTGGAACCATCACATTGCTCTATGACTGCGCGCACCGCAAGAAGGGTCACGCAACCGCAGTCGCCGCCTCGGACTGCCGGCAGGGCAACAGGGACTAATCGGATTCAGAAAAGTACGACTAGAGCCAGGATTCCCAGCAGCACAAGGGCGATGATGCCGGCACGCATGCCAGCAACCAGGTAGGAGCGGTTGCACGTCGACGAGCTCCCCGACCACGGGGAAACCCGGGCAGCGGAGGATTCGAGCGGCTGCGATGCCATCAGAGCGACCTGACCTGCGTGTTCAACAACCATTCTCCCTGAGAACCTAGTGAAATTTGTCACAGTGGCGGACGAGAACGCGATCATAGCCCGTCGTCGGACATGTTTCAAAGAGCCTGTCAAAGAGCCTGTCAAAGAGCCTGTCACAGAACCATGGTCCCGGGCCGCCCTGGCACGGCGGTGTGCCCGCACACCCGGCCGATTTTTGGGACGGCGTGTCGTACGGCGAGTCGCTCTGCGGGTCGCGTCCATTAGCCAACCAACACACTTCGCTCGTCGCTCACTAGCCTGTTGATCAGTGCACTGAACAGAGCAGAGTTATCCACAGGGATGATCAAACAACAGTCGCATATCGGCTGTTCGATGACGGTATCGCGGTTTTTCGAGCTGTGCATAGGCCTGTGGAAATTGTGGATAGTCCGGTATTGCTGAGTGGGCGATAGCGCCCAATCGGCACGGTGTGCCACAAGCGCTGATTGGCACGGTGCCCCGCGCCGGCGTCAGCACAGCGTGTCCTGCCCGGGTGACCCAGCCAATAGGGTCATGATCAGTTCACGCTGCCTGGCGGAAGGTGAACGACTGTGGCCGTTGACAGGCTCAGACTGTGGACGTCGCGACTTCGCGCCGCCGACCGCGAGGCACAGGAAACCGGCATCCCCGCCGCCGAAGTCTTTGAACGGCGCGAGGACCAGCGAGTACGGCGACTCGCTCGCTCCCTCGAGATGTCCGCGCAGTACGAGGACCAACGCCGACAGATCACCGCGATGCTGACGACGGGTATGGACCGCCGTGACTTCCTGAGGTGCAGCGCCCTTTTCGGAGCGGCCGCGGCCGGGGTGGCGACGGGGATCGGTGCTCTCACCCCGCCCGCGAACGCCGCCACGGCTCCGCGGGTGGTAGTTGTGGGGGCCGGGTTCGCCGGACTGACCGCCGCATATCGGATCTACAGGCTCAAAGGCTGGGTGCCTGCGGTGTATGAGGCCCAGACCCGCGTCGGTGGCCGCGCCCGGACGATCCGCACTGGTTCTGCCGGTCAATACACCGAGGCCGGCCCTTCCGGTATCAGCTCAAATGAGCCCACGATCAAGAACCTGGTGGGTGAACTCGGTCTCGGAGCCCTGATCGACACCTTCCTGAACTCAACGACGGCCGACGAGTTGTACTCCTTTGGTGGAACGAAGGTGCTCTGGAAATCCTTGGCCGCGCCGGTGTCCGCGTTCAACAATCAATGCGCCACCGACTGGGCCAAGATCGGCAAGGCGATCCCGACGTATGCGGCTTCCAATGCTTGGGCCAAGACCAAGGACGCGCAGTCGCTGGCGGCATATATCGACGCGGCGACCTCAGATCGAAATGCCCGCAGCTATCTCAAGGCGATGTTCGGGCAGGAGTACGGCGGCCCCGCTGAACTGACGAGTTCTCTGCACGGGATTCTCGAGGAGGGAAACTTCTGGGGAGCGGAGTCGGGCTATGACGAGCGCTATGCGGTTCCGGGTGGAAACGACACTCTCGCAACCTCTCTCGCCGCGCACCTGCCGGTTGGCACGGTTCGTCTTGGTCAGCAGCTGTCGGCGATTCGCCTCAACACTGACAAGACCTACACGCTGACTTTCACCAGCGGAGCCACCAAGACTGATGTGGTAGCCGACCGTGTAGTTCTGGCTCTTCCATTGACGATCTTGAGGACCGTGGACTTCAGCCGGGCCGGCTTCTCGGTTGCGAAGACACTCGCGATACGCAACGAGGCAATGGGCAACAACGCCAAATTGAACATCCAGTTCAACGGGCGACCGTGGTCAGATCTGAAACAGAATGGGGACTCCAGCTCCGATATGGTCACCGGAACCACCTGGGGGGCCAGTTACCTCGCCAAGACGCCTGCCTGGCTGCTCGCGCTCAACAACCGCAATTACGGCAGTGCGGCCGCCCACGGGCTCGCGCCGGCAGCGGTGATCGCCGAGACCAATACCGCGATCAACAAACTGTGGACCGGTGCGAGCGCTAAAGAGATCCCC
>WLOY01000222.1 GCA_009699015.1 Actinomycetota bacterium
CGATGACCGCTCCACGTGATCGGCGAGCTGCGCGAGGGTCTCATGGTGGAAGGCCGGCTGCACCATGCGACGCTGCCGGCGCCACACGTCTGCGTCGGATGTGAGGAGGCCCTCCCCCGTCACGAGCGACAGGGCCCGGTACTGGATCGTCGACTTCCCAAAGCCTCGGGCCTGCTCGACGAGAACCCGGCGAACCGCCTCGGGATCATTGACGAGGTAGCTCGGCGGCCGGGGGATCGGAAACTGGACGACATCGCCATGCTCGCGCCAGACCCGGTCAAGGTACCCGAGCGGGTTGCCGCGGATCGCGCCGAAGGCCTTGAGCATGTGGGGCCCCGTCGGGCCGGGTGCTGTCGCTGGCGTGCCCATGAACGAGCCGAAGGCACCTGATCGGGTCGTCATTCACGGGCTCCCAGCGCCCTGCGCACGTGCATTCGCGCATGCTCGATGGCCTCGGCCATCGTCTCAACACAGTGGCGCTCGCTTCCGAGGGCCTCGAAAGCACCGACGGCCACCAGGGTCGGGACATGTTCCGGCCGGATGCCCTGCAGGACAACAGCGATGCCCCGAGACTGCAGGTCGACGATGATCTCCTCCAGCGCATGGGCCCCGCTCGCGTCCATCATGCCGATGCCCCCGAGCCGCAGCACGACCACCCGGACATCCGCGACGGCCACCAACTCGTCGAGGAATCGCTGCGACGCGCCGAAGAACAGCGCGCCATCGAAGCGGTAGACAGCGATGTGCTCGTGGAGGAGTTCACGTTCCGATGCAGCCGGTGAATCGTCCGCCGCCGCGGACTCGCCGACCTCCTCACGGCCCAGGGTGCTCGCCCGCGAGAGTGCACGCAGCGCCAGTCCTGCCGCGATCGCAATGCCGATCTCCACTGCCAGGATGAGGTCGAGCACGACGGTGGCCGTTGCGGTCGTGATCATGACGACAGCGTCGGCACGGGTTGACCGGAGCACCGACAGCGCGGCCCTACGGTCGATCATTCGGACGGCCGTGACCATGAGCACCCCGGCGAGCGCCGCCAGGGGAATGACGGCCACGAGGCTGCCGCCGACGAGGACGACCGCGAGGAGGACAACTGAGTGGACGATCGCCGAGACCCTCGTGCGGGCCCCGGCGCGGACGTTGACCGCGGTCCGGGCGATCGCGCCGGTCGCCGGCATCCCGCCGAACGCGCCGGAGGCGATGTTCGCGAGGCCCTGGCCGACGAGCTCTCGGTCCGGGTCATACCGGCTCGATGACGCCATGCCGTCTGCTACCCGCGCCGAGAGCAGGCTCTCGATCGCCGCGAGCGCTGCGACGGCGAGCGCGGCGGAGAACAGGGCGCTCGTCGTCGCCGTGTCGAGAACGGGAATGCTCGGAAGTGGCAGTCCGGTCGGCAGCGGGCCGATGCGGCTCATCTGCCAGCCCGACAGGACAACGATGACGGTGGCCATCCCGATGGCGAGAATCGACCAGGGGACGGCTCGGTTCAGTCTCGGCATGACGACGAGGACTGCGGCGACGATGACGACGATCGCGAGCGGCTGCGCGGCCGCTTCCCAATCGGCTTGCTGCAGCGCCCGCCAGGCGACGACTGCCGTGTTGTCACCCTCCGGACGGGGAACGTCGATCGCAAGTGGCACCTGCTGCAGGAAGATGATGATCGCGATGCCGATGGTGAAGCCCTCGACGACGGGCCAGGGGATGTACGACACCGCGCGTCCGAGGCCGAACAGCCCCATCGCAAGGACTAGGCCGCCCGCCATGATCGCAACGGGAATCACGGCCGATGCCCCGAACCGTGCGACGATCGGGAGCAGTACCACGGTCATCGCCCCGGTCGGGCCCGAGACCTGGAAGTTCGATCCGCCGAAGACTGCACCGACGAAGCCCGCGACAATGGCGGTGACGAGGCCAGCGGCGGCCCCCACTCCCGACGCAACGCCGAACGCAAGTGCGAGCGGGAGGGCAACCACGCCGACGGTGATGCCGGCGAGGATGTCGCGACGGTAGGAGCTGGCGAGTCCGGAGTAGTCGCTGCGACGGGGCAGCAGTCGCTGCCTCACCGTGAGGACTACCTCGGCAACGCTCACCGTTCGCTGACCACCTCGTGCTCCGTGACGAACATTCGGACCCGGCTGGCCAGATGCGCCAGGGAGTCCGCCGCGACCGACTTGCCTATGTCGGTCGCGTAGGCAGCCTCGAAGTCGTCCTTGGAGTCGAACCACAACTCGGACACCCCGTCGGGCGCCCCGTCATCACCGGGGGCAACGAGGTTGAAGCAGAGGCGACGAACTCCGGGGAGCTGGGCGGCGAGCGGCGCATGCTCGACGAGCCACCATTCGGCGAACTGCTCATGGGTGATGTCGGCGCTACGGGTGAGGAGAATGACTGCCTTGAACACGGGTGCCTCCTAGACAGGCTTCTTGACGCGGGCGCCGGGGCGGCCGCCGGCGCTGAGGACGAGGGCGATGACCATCTCGTCAGGCCGCGGTGCATCGACGATGGCGAGTTCGGTCGCATCCATGTCGTCGAATACCCAGCGGTCATCCTTGTTGCCCAGGGGCATCGTGATCGATGAACCGACGCCGCCGACCTTCTTCGTTCCGGGAATGATGTCGGCTCCCCCGCCGATCGCCGCGCGCACCGGCGCGCCGAAGCGGGGGTGGAGGACGGCCGCGGTGTGCTCCCGGTCCCCGTTGATCCCGACGATGGCCCCCTTGCCGTAGCCCCTGACGTCAGACGGCTCGATGCCGAGTGCACCGAGTGCGCCCAGTGCCTGGCGGACGAGGAAGCCGGCCGCCTCGTTGCCAAGCACCTCGAGCTCCTCGAGGTCCTCGACGCGACCCCGGCCGGCCAATGGATTCTCGACGACGGCGGCAGCCACGACGACGACCGTGGCGGACGGGAGGTCGGCACCCGCCTCCGAGAACGTCTGCTGGGTGGTGGTGACGGCACTTCTGATCTTCATGCGACTGCATCCTTCATTCGGCGGAATCCATCATCTGGCTGCTTCGTTCGACACGAGGCGCGTAACGGGCTCGTAGAGGGTGGTTCGCTCGTGGAGGGTGCGGCCGATGGGCTCGACGACAGCGCGGAAGTCGTCCGGTGAGATGCCCTGCCCGTGCGCCGCACCGGCAGCCCTGGAGATGTTCTCGTCCATGAGCGTGCCTCCGAGGTCATTCACGCCGGCCTGGAGCAATTGCTGCGCACCCGCGACGCCGAGCTTGACCCAGGAGGCCTGCACGTTGTCGATCCACCCCCGGTAGGCGATCCGGCCGACCGCGTGCATGAGAACGGTCTCGCGCCAGGTGGGCCCTCGTCGTGCGCGGCGCTTGAGGTAGATGGGCGAAGCCATGTGGACGAACGGCAGCGGGACGAACTCGGTGAAGCCGAAGGTTCGCTTCTGCAGGTCGCGGGTGCGGATCATGTGGCGCGCCCAGTGCTCGGGATGCTCGATGCTCCCGAACATGATCGTCACGTTCGACCGGAGCCCCGCCTCGTGGGCCATCTCGTGGCAGTCAAGCCATTCGCTCGTCGTGATCTTGTCGGGGCAGAGGACCTCTCGGATCGAGTCGTCGAGGATCTCGGCGGCCGTGCCCGGAAGGGATTTCAGCCCCGCGTCGCGCATGCGCGCCAGGTAGGACGGCAGTGGCTCGCGGAGGCGCCGGGCGCCCTCGGTGACCTCGAGCGCGGTGAAGCCGTGGACATGCATCTCGGGGACGGCGGCCTTCACGGTCCGGCACACCTCGAGGTAATAGTCGCCATCGAAATCCGGGTGGATGCCGCCCTGGAGGCATACCTCGGTGGCCCCTAGCGAGGCGGCCTCGCGCACCCGGTCGGCGATCTGCTCGTTGGTGAGGAGGTAGGGCTTGCCCCGAAGGTTGAGCGAGAGCGGGCCCTTGGAGAATCCGCAGAAGGAGCACTTGAAGGTGCAGACATTCGTGTAGTTGATGTTGCGGTTCCGGACGAACGTGACGTTGTCGCCGTTGGCGGTCATCCGCATTTCGTCGGCGAGCGCGGCGACGGCCGCGACCTCCGCGCCGCGAGCGCCAAAGAGCGCGACGATCTCGGCCTGCTGGGGCTCCTGGCCCTGCCGAACCCCTTCGAGCACCTCGGCGATGGCACCCACGGCATGCGGCTCGGCCGGTACGAGGAGCGGCGGATGCCGGTCGGCGCCTGAGTACCACGCCGTCGATCGACGTCCGATCTGGACCACCTCGGCCCCCGTGCCGACGTTCGCGGCCGCCTCATAGCGCTCCGGGAACGTCGCCCCCGGGTCGTCGCGTCCCATTCCCTCGGCATCACTTCGGTCAAGGACGGCGAAGCGGACGTTGTCGTCGAGCCATCGACGTGGCTTGGTGGCGAACTCGGGGTAGACGGTGAGCCGGGGCGCGAGGGTTCGGCCGCGCGACTCGACCACGGCCCGGAGGGTCTCGATGTGCGGCCAGGGGCGCTCGGGGTTCACGTGGTCGGCCGTGACGGGCGAGATGCCGCCGAAGTCGTCGATGCCGGCATCGAGAAGGATGCCCGGGTCGTCGACGAGATTGGGCGGTGCCTGCACGTGCACATCGGCGGGAAGGATCGACCGGGCCAGCCTGATCGCGTCGACGAGATCCTCGACCGAGCAGGCAGGGTGATTGCGCATGAGGGTATCGGCCTTGGGGACGAAGTTCTGGAC
>WLOY01000223.1 GCA_009699015.1 Actinomycetota bacterium
ACGTCCTCGTCTGAGTCGCGCATCTCGATCGAGACACCCTCACTCGACAGCACCTCCACGTTGAGGCACAACGACTGCATTTCCTTGACAAGCACCTTGAATGACTCAGGGATACCCGGCTCGGGGACGTTCTCGCCCTTGACGATTGCCTCGTACACCTTCACGCGGCCGAGCACGTCATCGGACTTGATGGTGAGGAGCTCCTGAAGCGCATAGGCCGCGCCGTACGCCTCGAGGGCCCACACCTCCATCTCACCGAACCGCTGACCACCGAACTGCGCCTTACCACCGAGCGGCTGCTGGGTGATCATCGAGTACGGGCCGGTTGAGCGAGCGTGGATCTTGTCATCCACCAGGTGGAGCAGCTTGAGGATGTAGATGTACCCGACGGTGACGCGGCCCGGATAGGGCTCGCCACTGCGGCCATCGAACAGATGAGCCTTGCCGTCGGCGCCGACCAGGGTCAACCCGTCATTCGTCGGCAGGGTTGACTCGAGCACGAGCGCGAGCTCGTCCTCGCGCGCACCGTCGAAGACCGGCGTTGCGACCTTGGTCCGACGCGGCGCCTCTCGCACCATGTCGGGGAGGGTCTTGGCGCGCGGGTCCTCCGGGTCGACCTTCCAACCCGTCGCCGCCGCCCAACCGAGGTGAGTCTCGAGGATCTGCCCGATGTTCATGCGGCCGGGAACGCCGAGCGGGTTGAGAACGATGTCGACGGGCGTTCCGTCCTCGAGGAACGGCATGTCCTCGGCGGGCAGGATCTTCGCGATGACGCCCTTGTTGCCGTGGCGACCGGCGAGCTTGTCGCCCTCGGTGATCTTGCGCTTCTGCGCGATGTAGACGCGCACGAGCAGGTTCACGCCCGGGGGCAGCTCATCGCCCTCCTCGCGGTCGAAGACGCGTACGCCGATGACCTTGCCCGACTCGCCGTGCGGCACCTTGAGAGAGGTGTCGCGCACCTCACGGGCCTTCTCGCCGAAGATCGCACGCAGGAGACGCTCCTCAGGGGTCAGCTCGGTCTCGCCCTTCGGCGTGACCTTGCCGACGAGGATGTCGCCCGGGACCACGTCGGCCCCGATGCGGATGATGCCGCGGTCATCAAGATCGGCGAGGACTTCCTCCGCGACATTGGGGATGTCTCGCGTGATCTCCTCGGGACCGAGCTTGGTGTCGCGAGCGTCGACCTCGTGCTCGTCGATGTGGATGGACGACAGGACATCGTCCTGGACAAGCCGCTGGTTGAGGATGATCGCGTCCTCGTAGTTGTGACCCTCCCACGACATGAATGCCACGAGGAGGTTCTTCCCGAGCGCCATCTCGCCGAGCTCGGTGGACGGGCCGTCTGCAAGCACCTGACCGACCTCGACGCGCTGGCCCTCGGACACGATCGGACGCTGGTTGAAGCAGGTGCCCTGATTCGATCGGTGGAACTTCTCGATGCGATACGTGGTGTAGGTGCCATCGTCGTTTGCCACCGTCACGAGGTCCGCTGAGACTTCGGTGACCCCGCCCGCCTGCTTCGCCGTGATGATGTCGCCGGCATCGTAGGCCGCGCGGAACTCCATTCCGGTGCCGACGAGCGGTGCCTCAGAGCGAAGCAGCGGAACTGCCTGCCGCTGCATATTCGAGCCCATGAGCGCGCGATTCGCGTCGTCGTGCTCGAGGAAGGGGATCATCGCCGTCGCGACCGACCAGAGCTGGCGCGGCGAGACATCCATGTAGTCGACGTCGTTGGCGAGGATGTAGTCGACCTCGCCGCCCTTGCGTCGGACGAGGACGCGCGGATCGGTCATGTTGCCTTCAGCGTCAATCGTGGTGTTCGCCTGGGCGACCACGTGGAGGTCTTCCTCGTCGGCGGTCAGGTAGTCGATATCGTCGGTGACCCGGCCGTCGACGACCTTGCGGTACGGGGTCTCGACGAAACCGAACGCGTTGATTCGCGCATACGTCGCGAGCGATCCGATCAGGCCGATATTGGGGCCTTCAGGGGTCTCGATCGGGCACATGCGGCCGTAGTGCGACGGGTGAACGTCGCGAACCTCGAAGCCAGCGCGCTCACGCGACAGACCGCCCGGGCCGAGGGCCGAGAGGCGACGCTTGTGGGTCAGGCCCGCGAGCGGATTCGTCTGATCCATGAACTGCGACAGCTGTGACGTGCCGAAGAACTCCTTGATCGAAGCAACGACGGGCCGGATGTTGATGAGGGTCTGCGGTGTGATCGCCTCGACATCCTGGGTCGTCATGCGCTCGCGCACGACCCGCTCCATCCGGGAAAGGCCGGTGCGAATCTGGTTTTGAATGAGCTCGCCGACGGTGCGGAGGCGACGATTGCCGAAGTGATCGATGTCGTCGGTCTCGACCCGGACCTCGCCACGCGGGCCCTCGATGGTCGTGAGACCTGCGTGCAGCCGCACGAGGTACTCGACCGCCTGGACGATGTCCTCGCGAGTGAGGACGCTCTGGGTCAGCGGCAGGTCAAGGCCAAGCTTCTTGTTCACCTTGTAGCGGCCGACCTTGGCCATGTCGTAGCGCTTCGGGTTGAAATAGAAGTTGTCAAGGAGATTGCGCGCGTTCTCGACGGTCGGCGGTTCGCCCGGACGCAGCTTGCGGTAGATATCGAGCAGTGCGTCCTCCTGGCTGCCGATGTGGTCCTTCTCGAGCGTCGCCATGAAGGTCTCGTACTGGCCGAAGCGCTCGGTGATCTCCTCGGTCGTCATGCCGAGTGCCTTGAGCAGAACGGTGACCGGCTGCTTGCGCTTCCGGTCGACGCGCACGGCTACGAGGTCCTTCTTATCGATCTCGAACTCGAGCCAGGCACCACGGCTCGGGATGATCTTCGCGACGTAGACGTCCTTGTCTGTCACCTTGTCGATGGACCGCTCGAAGTAGGCACCGGGCGACCGGACAAGCTGCGACACCACGACGCGCTCGGTGCCGTTGATGATGAAGGTGCCCTTGTTGGTCATGAGCGGGAAGTCACCCATGAACACGGTCTGGGACTTGATCTCGCCAGTCTCGTTGTTCATGAATTCCGCGGTGACGAACAGCGGCGCCGAGTAGGTGAAGTCCTTGTCGCGGCACTGCTCCACCGTGTACTTCGGGGGCTCAAAGCGGTGGTCGCGGAAGGACAGCGACATCGCGCCGGCGAAGTCCTCGATCGGGCTGATCTCCTCGAAGATCTCCGTGAGGCCGGACGACTGCGGGATCTCGGTATTGCCCGTGGCCAGCACCGCCTTGACGCGCGCCTGCCAGTCGGCTCCGCCGAGCAGCCAGTCGAAGCTGGCAGTTTGCAATGCCAGCAGATCTGGCGCGGCGAGTGGCTCGCGGATCTTTGCGAATGAGGCCCGAACGAGGTCCGGGGAGAGTGGCGTGACATGCGACGTGCGCTTGGCGGCCAAGAGAGTTCCTTCCAGGGGCGCTGATGGCTTAGGCGCCGCCCGGAACCATGGCAATCAGCCCGAGCTGTCAACTTCACGACACCAGGCCGGCTGCGAGGGCACCGCCACTGGCGATGCTGCTACTGACGTGATGAGGCGAAAGGATCGACGACCGGGTTGGGGACCAAGGGGTGAGGGCAGCGCAAAGCAGCAGCATACCCCAAGGGCAAACCGCTGTCCAACCCCGTCGCCACTCGACCATCCTCGACTCACCTGGCGGCTTCGACACCTGACAGCGATGCTGGTGTCGGCCTGCTCCGGCTCGTCCTCGTTGGGCGAATGTCCTATTCGGGATCTGCTAACGCAGGAAAAGAATGACCCGAGAATCTGCGTTGGTCAAGCCGAATGGGCGTGTCGTAACCAACCCGACACAAAATTGACGACCCTCGCCCCAAAGCAAAGGCGCCGCGCACCCCGCACCTCCCGCCATTCCACCCCCGGCCATTTCATCCAGAATCCGGCTCAAACGACAACTTCTCTGGTCATTTCGAACAGCATCGGGTCATTCCATCCAGCTGCCTGCTCGGGTCGCCCGCAGGGCGATCGGATTTAGGGAACTCGAAAGCACTCCGGCTGGGCCACGCCTACCAATCCACGCCGACCGTGGCCGGGACGAGATCACCAACAACGCGGTCATCTGACCAATATCTAGGTCAGTTTCGCCGGATTCCGGATGAAATGACGAGGGGGGCGGGGCTGGACATACGAGCGGGCGCCCCGTTTCCGGGACGCCCGCTCGAGCACGGCCAGTGGCCGCGTTGTCCTACTTGACGGTGACCTTGGCGCCAACGCCCTCGAGGGTCGCCTTGGCGGCCTCTGCGGCCTCCTTGGAGACCTTCTCGAGCACTGCGGTCGGGGCGGCCTCGACGAGATCCTTGGCCTCCTTCAGGCCGAGGTTCGTGAGCGCGCGCACCTCCTTGATGACCGGGATCTTGTTGTCGCCGGCGGCCTCGAGGATGACATCGAACTCATCCTGCTCGGCAGCGGCCTCGCCACCGCCACCGGCGGGGGCTGCCATCGCCATGGCAACCGGGGCTGCGGCGGTGACATCGAAGGTCTCCTCGAAGACCTTCACGAACTCGGAAAGCTCGAGCAGCGTCATTTCCTTGAACGCGTCGAGAAGTGCATCGGTGCTCAACTTCGCCATGGTGGCGTCCTTTCGGGGTTGTACCGGCCGAGGGCGGCCGGAGGGTGATGGGCCTTAGCCCTCGGTGGATTCCTC
>WLOY01000224.1 GCA_009699015.1 Actinomycetota bacterium
TCATCCGTGACATGCATCGCAAGTACCTCGAATGCAAACTTTGTTCGCGTCGGACGAGCCTCATCGATGACGTGGCGCGCGGTTTCGACGGCGGCATCGAAAGCCTCGACGCCGAAGTTTCGAGGATTGTGGTGGTTGAGGCTCTCCGGTGCAAAGGACCCCACAGTATTGAGGGCACACACAGCGGCAAGTTCGTCCGCGAGCGCTACAGCCCTAACGGTGGCGGACCTATTCTCCTTACGCACCGAATCATCGCAGTCCAACAGGTTGTTCCAGCATTGCACCTCTGCGATGACCACACCGTGCTCCTCAAAAGCACGCCGCGCTTCGTGCACTTTGGCCGTGTCATCGATATCGATGTGCGGTGCGTAACCTGCCCTGAACCCCTTGGCTACGTGCTGTCTCGCTAGTGCCTCAAAGTCCGTGCTAGCCGAACCGTGTGCCTGACTCCGACCGGCCGAAGTGTCCCCGGCCAGAAAGACCGGGCCCCCGAAGAGAATTCCCACGGTGACCTCCGAATCGTCTCCACGTCTCACATAATCTGGCCAGGTCACGTCCGCATTCGCGAAAACTGTTTGCAAAGTTGGAGGTGGCCCAACATTCTCACCGATCTATGTACTAGTCAAGGGCCTGGAAGATGGCCGACTTCGACGGTGGCGGCAACTGGCCTCCCAGCCTGAAGTCCGTTCCCCAGGCGGGCTACTGCACCAATACCCGCTGAGGGCCAAGAGGTTGGTAGCTGTGCCCCGGGAAGGGATTTACTCCAGCAGAGTTACTGCGCTCGCTGGTCTAGATCCAGCGGCGATGAAGGCGAGGCTGGCCCGAAGGTCATCAGCCAAGGTTGTGCTGCCCCCGACCGAAGATGCGAAGGGCTCGAGGGACCAGTGGCCTTCGTACAGGACGCTCAGTTGACGTACTTGTTCGACATTTGCGATGGTGTCATGTCCATCGACGAGCACGCGGTGCCTATCCCCGAGTTGATCGAGGCCTAGGCCGGAGGAGGTGACTCCGGACAGGTGAACGAGCAAGGTGGCCGCTGACACGGTGGGATCCTGAGCAATGGCATGGTGGAAGGTGTCATGAACGATGCCTAGGCATGCTGGGTTTCCGCGGGCAGCAAGTTCGGCATCGACGACCGCCTTCAGGCGGATCGACGAAGTGTGGAAGCCGAGGGGTTCGATGAGACCTTTCACCCCCGAATCGGCGAGCATCGGTTGAAGGGCATCAAGGGCAGTCGCGAGTCCGCTCGGCAGGGCAGGGGATCCAGCGGGGGCTACGCTCGGGCACAGCACGATTGCGCCGATTCCAGCCTGAGCTGCGAATTCGATCATCTCGCGTGCTTGCTGCGTGCGCTCTCGATCCCACTGGTCGAAGCGCTGAAGAGCGTTGATCGTGAGGATCTCGAGGCCGGCATCCGCAGCCATGGCCCTGAGATCGACGGGGTCGAGCATCAGCACATTTGCGGTGTCGGGGAACTCCCAGCCGGGGGGCATGCCGTCGCGCAATTCGACCGCATCGACCCCGACGTCGCTGGCGAGGTCAAGGAAATCAGCGATCGGAAGCAGGGGTGCGATGCTGTGGTTCAGGGCGAAGCGCATGGCGTGTGTCACCAGACCCTGATCGGGAAACGAGCCTGTAGCGGATCGTTCACCAGACCCTCTGGTGCGCGGCCGTCACCGACATCCTTGAGTTGCCCGGCGATCATCGCTGTCATGCGTTCGATGGTGCGGTGACCGAACGACGCAGTGTGCGGGGAGAACACGCAGGTGTCGAGGGACAGGAGGCGATTGTCAACCGTTGGGGGCTCGGTCGCCAGCACGTCCAACGCGGCTCCCGCGATGTGTCCGCTCTCCAGCGCATCGGCGAGTGCGGCCTCGTCGACGGTTCCGCCGCGAGCGGTGTTGATGACGTAGGACCCACGGGGCAACGTAGCCAATTCCCTGCGACCGATGAGATTTCTCGTCGAGTCGAGGAGCGGTACATGGAGTGAGATTGCCTGGCACTGGGGGAGGAGGTCGTCGAGACTCCGGCAGACGGTCACGTAGTCAGGCGGATCCGTGATCGGCGCTGAGTCGTATGCGAGAACCTTGGCGTCAAGGGCATGAAGGATGCCGGCGAGTGCCGTTCCGATACGACCCATTCCGATGATACCGACCGACATCCCCTGTACTTCTGGAAAGAATTCTCCATCGCGCCACTGGAGGTCTCGGACCCTCCGGTCGTAGTGCGGGATGCGATGGACGAGGTTCAACAGGAGGGAGACGGCGTGCTCGGCTACACCCTGGGCATTGGCTCCCGGGGTCGTGGTGACGTGGATTCCGAGTCGCGATGCGGCGTCCGTATCGATCTGGTCGTACCCGACCCCCGATCTCGCAATGAGACAGAGGTCGGGAAGGTGCTCTAGCAATTCCTCGCCATAGGTTTCAGGACCAGCGACGACAGCAAAGGCACCGCGCAATTCGTGGGCTCTATCAACGGGATCACTGGATGGTTCGACCCGCCGCAGCGCGAACCTGGGCGGCAGGCCGTAGTCGGAGGTGGAATCGCCGAAGAATGTCGCTGTCGATACCAGCGCTATGGCGAGATCCGAAACCTTGGACACGTTGCTCCCCTTGAAGTGGAAGAGATGAAAGCAAATCCGATGCTACCGGAAAGGGTGGTAAATATGTAGACTGTCAGCAATCATAGCTCGGCTGTCAGGTGGGTGTCCCGATGAACGTTGCACTGGATCCGTGCATGCGGCGTGCCACTCCCTTGCGGCAATTGCCGGAAATCGTCGCGGACCTCGGCTGCAGAGCGAACTCGTGGATCGGCGTTGTTCAATCTAGCCGTGATTCGCAGTCGGCTGCCGTCGGAAGCGGGCATCGGTGGGACTGACCAAGCCTCAATCCACCGACGTGGTCGGTAATTGATGGTGAGTTGAAAAGCGAAACGCCCATGCAAATGCTGCAGAGTACCCATCTTGATTGCCATAGGCGTTTGCGCTCCCGATGCAATGAGCCAAGGAGAGACCCATGACTGCTTCCCGATTCACGCCGGCAAATGATCTCCTGGGCCAGAGTGCAGCTCTGCGGCGAAAGTACGAACAAGACGGATTCCTGTTTTTCGAGGGCGTCCTAGATGCCGAACTCGTAGGCCGCACTCGGCAGGAGTTGTGCGGCGTTCTCGCCGAACAGGGAGTTGTCCGACACGGCGCCATCACTCCACTCGCCACCGGCGTGGGCATCGACGTCGTTGATCAGCAGGAGCTTTACGCCCTGCCGTTGTACGTCCAACTATCCAATTCTGAAGAACTGCAACGACTCCTCGACATCGTGTTCGACGAGCCCGTCTCGATTTATCACAGCACGAATATCCGATATGCCCTTCCCATGGACGAACTGCATGCCTCACCACCGCACCAGGACCATTTCTTCGTCGGGCCGAACGACGACTTCCGTACGGTTTGGATCCCGCTCATGGAGATCGATGACTCGGTGGGCGGCTTGGCCGTGGCGCGTGGATCCCATCTGGGCGGACTTCGTGACCACGTAGAGACGGAGAATGTGAGTTACATTCTCAAGGGACGTAAGCAAAAGGGGGTGCCGATCGACGCCATCGAGGAGGAATGGGTCACCGCCGACTTCAAGCCTGGCGACGTCTTGATCTTCCATTGCCACACGCTCCATCGCGGCCTTCCAAACACCTCGGACAAGGTCCGCTTGTCGTTGGATGTTCGCTGCCAGCCTTCGCGACGTCCGCTCAACTTTCAGGCACGCACGACCATGCTGGAACAGGCCCAATATCGAGCCGATGTCAAGGCGATTGCAAGCACACTCGGGCTTGACGATCCGGCCTTCGAAATCGTGGTCAATTACATGCTCCAGAACGGCCAACCGGTGGACCGTGCAACCGTAGAGAGGGTCGCGGCCAGCACGGCGTGATCCAAGTCGTTCATCTGGAGCGAAGAGCACGGAGTGCGGCCGCCACAGATCATGGTCGGACGAGCAGACCCACCAACGCGAGCGCGCTTGACTCCTCAATCAGAGCCGCAAGACGTCACCCATCGGTCGATTCAGGTTCAAGGGCCGACCTGCTGCCCCTAGTTCGCGAGGCAGTGGCAAACTGTTCGGATCACCCTGGATTCGGCTCACCCTGGGAAAGGGTTGCGAGCTTGGTCCCCGCGCAGAACACGCACGACATCCTCGGCTGTTCTACTTCGCAGCTCCACCAATGATTCGCGGGATGAGAACGCCACGTGCGGAGTCAAGATCGTACGCTGGTGAGCGACGAGCGCGGGAGGCAGTTCGGGTTCCCCCGCCACGACATCGAGGGCGGCTCCGCCGATGACTCCGGCGTCCAGTGCTGCGATAAGCGCGGCGTTATCCACGAGTGCACCGCGAGCCGTGTTCACCAACAGTGCGTCAGGCTTCATCCGCCCCAGGATCTCCGCGGTGATCGCGGGACCATCCGGGGAGGGTGGCATGTGCAGGGTGAGAATGTCGGCTTCGGCAAGCATCTCATCGAGGCCGACGAGTTCTGCGGGAGGCCCGGCGGTGGCATAGGGGTCATGGGCGATCACCCGGCAGCCGAGTCCGCGGAACTTCTCGGCGGTTCGTCGACCGATTCGTCCATACCCCCACACTCCAACGGTCAAAGCGGACATGCGGCGCAGGCGA
>WLOY01000225.1 GCA_009699015.1 Actinomycetota bacterium
TCAATGCCGAGAACTGGGGCGGCTTCGGCTACCGGGTCACGACCCAGTTCGGCTTCCCGCTCGGCATGAACCTCAACTACTTCCCGGGTATCGATATCACCGAGAACACGTTCGCGCAGATCATCACGAACATCACCGGGCAGCCGTTCATCGGCATCAATCTGCTCATCATCGCGTCATTCCCCATCGCGGCCGCCCTCTCGTATCTCACGATCCGCATCACCGGCCTGCGTGGCCCGATCGCCGTGAGCCTGGCGGTCGCCTTCTCCCTCATCCCTTATCACTGGGGTCGGGCCTTGGGCCACACGTACCTTGCGACCCTTTACTCGGCGATCATCGGTCTGGCTCTCGTCCTGCTCATCGGCAGCGGAAAGTTCGAGCAGTTGATGGCGCATCGATCTCCGCGGCGTCGCGCACTCGTCTTGTCGGTCATCGCAATCATGGTGGTCACCGTCGCCTGGACGGGCATCTACTACGCGGTCTTCACGTTGATCCTCGGCGCAGCCGCCCTGCTCTGGCGCTTTGCTCATCGCGCTTCCGGTCGCGCGCTGCTCATCGATGCGGTGCCCGTCGCCGGCGTTGGGTTGCTCTCAGCGATCGGCTTCCTGCCTGCCCTGCTCACCCTGCGAGCAGACGCGCCACTTGCATCACTGGGCGAGCGGACGCCCTACGAATCGGTGATCTTCGCCGGGGATCTCGCCATCGCCCTCCTGCCGCTCCCGCAGAGCTCCTTGCTCGGGTTCGGCCGCTACAACGACGCTGTTCTCGCCGCAGTCGCCGATGCCCCGTACGGCGAGAGCTCGGTCATCACCAACCATGGCACCTGGATCACCACCGCCGCCCTGCTCGTATTCGTGGCCGGGATCATTTTGAGGACCCGTCGGAAGTCGGACGTCGCTCACGGCGCGCCTCGACTGCAAGGGGGCGCACGCGTCACCCCCGGACTCATCGGCTACCTCATCGTCGTCACCCTGCTCTTCTTCGTCCCCTGGGGACTGAACTTCCTGTTCGCCGACCTCGTCACGGCCTCGATCAGGGGCTGGAACAGGCTGCTGCCGATGCTGCTCCTGCTGTTCATCCTCGGCGCGGCAACCGTGCTCAGGTCGGTGCCATGGACGAAGCGTGCCGTTATCGCGATCCCGGTGGCCGTGGCAATCATCGGAATTGCCGGGCTGGACTCAGCCCTCCCCTTCCGCGGCGCCTACCGAACCAGCGCGACGGAGGCCGGAGAGATAACCGCCGCCGCCCGTGACTACTCGACTGCCGTCAACGCCGCCATCCCTGAAGCGTGCGGGATCCTCCAGCTTCCCTACATGGCGTACCCGGAGTTCGGCGTGCAACGCGGCATCAACGACTACGACCACTTCTGGACCTCGCTCGCGAACCCGGGCAAGCGGTGGAGCTACGGCGCCGTCAAGAACACCGATGCCGGGGTCTGGAGCTCACAGCTCCCCCAGGTGCCAAACGATAATCAGATAGCCCTGCTGAAGCAGTCCGGCTTCTGCGCGATTCATCTCGATACGCGCGGGTACGTCTCGGAGGCGCTCCCAGCGATCAAGGACGACCTCAATGGACGTTTCGGCGCACCACTCGCGACCGGATTCGACGGGAGGTGGGAGCTCTATGGCCTAGGTAGTGGCTGGGCGGCTCCCGACGCCGAGTTGAGCCCAGAAGCGTACGCATTCCTGCACCAGCCGATGATCACGCCCGACGAATTCACCGCTCTCACCCGGGACTCGCTCCTGCAGAGCGCCTGGTGGTGGACGACCCAGCGGGAGGGGATGTTCACACTTACTCCGACAACGCCTGATGTTCCCGTCAGGGGGGTCTCAGGAAAGGTCAGGGCCCCGAAGTGCGGACCGACTCCCGTGACACTCACACTCGAGGCAGATGGGCAGCGCACGAGCGTGACGGTTGCCGCGCTGCCAGACGCCGACAGCCCCTTCGAACTCACGCTTGAGAGGCCAGCGGATGCCCAGGCCGTCCTCACTGTCGAGGCGCTGGGCGCGGGATGCGATGCACCAGGTCAGGGCAAGCGCTTCGCCCAGGTGATCGACCTCAGCGAACGGATGATTATCGCCGCGGATGCACCGAATGCGAACGCAGCGGCGATGACGCCGGCAAGCGTTGCGAGCGTCGTGTTCCACACGACAATGCTGCAGATGCCGACAAGTAGGAGCATGACGAGCGACGAGTAGAGCGCTGCGCGCGATCGTCGATTACCTTGCCGGCTGAGCATCGGCACAGCGAGCAGGAGGAAACAGGCCTTGTAGGCATACCCGAATCCGGACATCACAATGCTGATGAGGAACAGGGAGGAGCCTGCGATGGCGAGCATCGCCTCCTCGACCCTCGGGCGGCGAAGGCTCATGCCGACGAGAACGCCCCAGAGGACCGCCAATCCGACGAGCGCGAAGACGAGGTGGTCACCGGCCTGCATCGCGGGACCACCTGGCACCGCGTCGATCATGCGCCCGACGAGGGGGATGCGCCCGAGCACCACGAAGTCGCGAATGTCGACCATCCCGCTATTGGCCGATGCGCTGAAACGGAAGTTCTCCCAGGTGAGGAGCACGAAGCCGGCCGAGGCCACCGCGAAGGAGGCGAGCACGATCCACCCGCGCTTGATGCGCAGCGCCGGGATGAGCATGAGCCCCATCGCAAACGGGTAGTACTTCCAGGTGCCCATGAGCCACAGGATTGCGGCTGCCAGCAGCCATGACCAGAGCGTGTTCCAGCGCCGGGCGAGGATGGCGGTGACAACGGCCGCCCAGATCACGAACGCATCGAAATTGCCTCGTTCGAGCAGAAGAAGCCAGGGCGAACCGATCGCGGCAACGAGGAGGACGAGTTGTCCTCGCCCGCTGGAGAAGCGCGCGAGCCACACCAGCGCGAGCGACGACACGATGATCGCGATCACGCCCAGGGCAGGGGCGGAGTCCTCCGAGAAGATCCGGAAGGGAACATGCTGCAGCCACAGCGTGCCCGGGCCGTAGATCGACGCATCCTGCATGCAGCCGTTCTTGGCCTCGTAGACGTCAAAGCCATACGACGAGCAGTCGATACTCTTCAGCACGAGCGAGAGATCCCAGAACTGGACGACGAACGGCGGCTGCGGGATCCGCAGCCCCTCGTAGAGCGCCGCCGCCTTGAATTCATGGCCCGATGCCACGAGGAACCAGACAGCCAGCGAGAGCGACGCCGATACGGCGCCAATGAGCCACGGAAGCCACCGACTCGTGCTGATCTGCAGCCTGCGGATGAAGAGAGGAAGGGCAAAAGCAATGAGCAGTACCGCTGATGCGGTGAGTGCGGATGAGGTCAGGTCCGGGAGATAGGAATCTGGTCCTACGGGGTTTCGGACGATCTGGACGAGGACGACGATGGTCGCCAGCGCCGCAGCGGCTGCTGCGATCCAGGCCCCCCGGGCGACCAGCGACTTCGGCATAGATTCCCCTCACATGGCCCGGCTGTGCTCGCGACACCTGCCACCTGTTATTCGAACGGGGTGAGGCTATCAATCGCGTACGCGGTGCTCGCTAACATCGGCATCCAGACGACCTGCGGGCCGTGCCCACCGCACCAGGGGTGACTGATGTGACCACGATTTTCATCGCCCGGCATGGGGAGACTGTCTGGCACGCTGAGAATCGATATGCCGGTGTTTCTGATATTACGCTCACCGAGCATGGCCTTGAGCAGGCGCGAGCTTTGGCGGCCTGGGCCAAAGACGCCAACCTCGACGCCGTGTACTCATCCCCGCTGCAACGAGCCACCACCACGGCTGGCGCAGCCGCGGAAGCAGCAAACGTCCAACTCTCTGTCGATGCCCGGCTCATGGAAATCGACTGGGGGCAGGGCGAGGGCCTGACGCGCGACGAGATGGCCGCCGCTTTCCCCGCGGCCTACGAGTCCTTCGTCGCGAATCCCGCTTCGTCGCCCTTGCCCGGCGGTGAGTCCGGGCAGGCCGCGATCGAACGGGCCATGCCGGCCCTTGACGAGATTGTCCTTCGCTATCCGGCGGGCCGTGTCCTCGTGGTGGGCCACTCGACCCTGACACGACTGGTCATCGCGACTGTCACCGGAATGGATCTAGACCGGTACCGATCCACGATGCCGCACGTGGGCAACTGCACACTCACGATCCTTCGATTCAGCCCCACCGGCACCGCTCTGCTCGGATTCAACCTTCCGACCTCGTAGCCTTGGACCATGTCCACAGGCAGCGAGCTCTGGCAGAAGGCCAAGACCCTCATCCCCGGCGGCTCGATGCTGCTCTCAAAGCGCGCCGAGATGTACCTCCCGGCCGGCTGGCCCGCCTACTTCTCGCGCACCTCAGGGTGCACGGTGTGGGATCTCGACGACCGGGCGTACCTCGACGTCGGCCTCATGGGCGTCGGCACGAACATCCTCGGCTACAGCCATCCGAAGGTCGACGAGGCCGTCCGGCGCACGATCGACTCGGGCAATCTCTCGACCCTCAACGCCCCCGAGGAGGTGTACCTCGCCGAGGCGCTCATCGCCCTCCACCCGTGGGCGGGCATGGCCCGGTTCACCCGGAGCGGTGGCGAGGCATGCGCGGTGGCGGTGCGCATTGCCCGCGCGGCGTCAGGCAAGGACAAGGTTGCCTTCTGCGGCTACCACGGCTGGCA
>WLOY01000226.1 GCA_009699015.1 Actinomycetota bacterium
TCCTCATCGACTCCGAGCCGCTCATGATTGCCAATGACCACTCGACGACCGAGGCGACCGTCGAGATATACCGGGCGGGGGTCCAAGACGTCATACGAGCCATGGCCAATGCTGGGCTCACGTCATACATGATGCAGGCGGTCGTCGACTACCTAGCAGTGTCCGAGGCCGCGGGTCATAAGGACTCCGCCTTCTCAGCCGTTTTCGCCGACCACTTGGCCACCCGTCCCTAGAGCATGTCTGATGGCTCATCGCCCTGGCTGGGCGATGTCGATCCCGGAGCGATCGTTGCGAGCGTGTTTGACGTAGCGCGTCGCGATGTCGGACCAGCCCTTGATGTGGGCGAAGGCGGGGCCTCGCTGAAAACCAGCCGTCAGGGGCGGCCACGGCGACCCTCGAGCGGAACCGCCGGATGATCGCCTCGTCCTGGCTGGCGCGTGCCTACAGCTCGTCCGACACTTTCGCCACGATGCGGATGTCCTGACCCTTCGCCAAGCGTTCGAAACCATCGTTGATGTCCGCCAGGTCCACGCGTGACGTGACCATCTCGTCGAGCGCCAGCCTGCCCTGATCGTTGAGGGCGATGTAGCGAGGAATGTCCGTCTTGAACTGGTTCGAGCCCATGAAAGATCCCTGCAGTCGCTTCTCCTGAAGGAACAGTTCCGCTCCGCCGATCCTTATCGGTTGGTTCCCGGGCACCATTCCAATGACTGTCGCAACACCACGAGGCACCAGCATCGCGAATGCCTGCTCCACCGTGGCCGCTGACCCGACTGCTTCGAACGAATAGTCGACTCCACCCTGCGTCATCACGATGACTCGTTCGACGGGCGAGCCTTCCCGGGCATCAACCACGTCGGTCGCCCCGAATCGCAAAGCCGCATCCAACTTCTCTGGGACCACATCGACGGCAATTACTCGACTGGCACCAGCGAGGCGGGCCCCTTGAATGGCGGCGATGCCCACTCCACCAGTCCCGATCACCGCGACAGTCGAACCCGCACGCACGTCGGCCCCGTGAACTACAGCACCGATTCCTGTTGTCACCGCGCAGCCCAAGATGCTGGCCGTATCGAGTCGCACGCTCGCAGGAATGGCTACCAGTGCGTTCTGATGCACGACCATCGCCTCGGCAAACGCGCCAAGGCCCGCAGTGGGCCGGACTGCCGCTCCCGCCGCGTTCAGTAGGCGAGGACGAGCACGGTTGTGCGAAAGGCCGTGCCTGTTCACGCACAACGTGAGGTGACCGGAAGTGCAGTAGAGGCAGTAGCCGCAGAACGCGGACACGCAAGTGACAACCCTGTCTCCGGGCACGAACTGCTCGACCGTGGCGCCTACCTTTTCGACGATCCCCACCGCTTCGTGACCCAGAAGGATGGGAACTTCGGTCTCGAAGGTCCCGTCGATCTCATGAAGGTCGGAGTGGCAAAGGCCCGCGTATGCGACCCGGATCCTCACCTCGTTGGTTTCCGGTTCATCGATCAGGAGCGTCTCCAGCTCGAGTCGGCCCGGTGCCGCGTTGAGTACGGCGGCGGTGATCTTCTCTGGCATGCGAGGACCCCTCTACTGGTGGTCGACGTCGGGTATCGGTGATGGGACTCCGCCAACGATACCGATTATTAGGTCATACGACTCGGACAAGAGTCCAAGTTTGGTTTCCTCCAGACCCCTTGTCAAAGGAAGCAGATGGATCAAAATGATTGCATTGTTGGACAATATCTGGCACATTGAGATCCCGCTGAGTCCGTTTCCCATCGGAGGTTGCCCCGTGCACGACCGCTATCGCGCATCCACGCTCACCGTCGCCGTCACCGGTGGTGACGTTCTCCCCAGCCAGAGCGAGTTCCTCCCCAGGGGAGTCAGGGGCATCGCGGCGGCTGCGATAGGCGCGGCACGCGCCGGCGCCACGTCAGTACATCTCCACGTCCGTGACGACGAGGGGCGACCCAGTGCTTCTCCCCACGATTTTCAGGAGATCGTCGAGGCGATCCGCGCTGAGTCCGACGTGGTTATCAACATGTCGACCGGCGGTGCTCCTGGCATGACGCTGGATGAACGCCTAGCGGCGATCGGTGTGGTGAAGCCAGACATCTGCACGTTCAACCTGGGGACGATGAACTACGAGGGTTTCCCTGTCGAGGCGCGCTGGCCTCAGGTCACGTCCGACTGGGAACGCGAGGTACTGGCGAACGCCGGCCATGGTGTCTTCAAGAACACGTTGGCCATGCTTCGTGAGGCAGCCGCTGCAGCACGCGACGCGGGGGTAACTCCAGAGCTTGAGGCGTACGACCTTGGTCACCTCAACATGGCGCGTTTCCTGATCGACGAGGGAACGCTGCAGGGTCCGGTTCGGATCCAGTTCGTCCTGGGAATCCTTGGCGGGGCTGGGCACGACATCGAAGACTTGTTCGTCCTGCGCGATCGCGCTCACCACATCCTGGGAGACCGGCTCGGCGATCTTGGAGTCGCGGCGGTCGGATATCCCATGCAGTTCCGCCACGCTGCGGTCGCGCTCGCTCTCGGCATGGATAGCAGGGTCGGGATGGAGGACAGTCTTCGGGTCCGGCGGGACCAGCCTGCAAGGGACAACGCCGAGATGGTTCGAATCGCACTGGGTCTCGCTGAGAGCATCGGACGACCGATTGCTAGCCCTGCAGAGCTCCGCTCGCGTCTCACCGCCTGGAACTAGCGAGGTCACCGGGCAAATTGGTCGAGTTCACGAGTGATGTCGTTCTCTGCGTTGGTCAGATGTTCCGTCGTCAAGCGCAGAGCCAACGACTCGTCACCCCGGAAAACAGCGTTGAAGATATCTCTGTGTTGTGACTGAATGCCTGCTACGTCTTCGAACTCCGGCCTCAGCTGCCGGAACGCCAGGCTCATCTCATCCATGAGGCCTGCGTAGGCGGAGCTCATCCTCCGTCGACCGAGCGCATCAACCATGCTCTGATGGAACGCCAGATCCGCGTCACGCACCAAGGCCCAGTCGCTTGCTCCGTCCAGGCTCTCCAAGGTGACCAGGGCCCGCTCCGCCGGTCCCAGCAACTCCTGATGGGAGCACAGATGCAGGACCGCTTCCGCCTCGAGCACTTTCCGAATTTGATAGATGTCCTCGACGTCGTGCGTGTCCAACTTGGACACATACATGCCGTAATTGGCCTCGTAGCGAATGAGCCCCGTGGGGACCAAACTGCGCATCGCCGTGCGGAGTGAATGGCGACTCACGCCGAACATGGCGCACAACTCGGCTTCGCGCAACGGCGCCCCCGGGACTTCGTCACCGCTCAGGATCCGCTCGCGAAGCGCCTTGGCGAGCGCTTCAACGGTCGAGACGCGACCCAGGGGGCGCGGTCGAGGTCCTTCACGATCAGCCATGAGCGAAGCGTAAACGATGATGCAATAGTGAATCATTGAATTGTTGTACGATACGGCGCCTCTCCATCTGGACTGCCACAACTCTGAGGAGCACCCGCTATGGGATTCGGACAACTGCCGGCCGCGGCCCACTTGCTAGCCGGGAAGGTTGCGGTCGTCACGGGCGCTGACGGAGCCCTCGGCAGGTCCATTGTTGAGGTGTTCAGAGAGCAGGGCGCGACCGTTGTCGGCGTGGACCTTTCGGGTGCGGATTGCATTCATGCCAACGTTGCGTCAGCCGAGGACAACCGGCGGGTCGTCGATGCCGTCGTGCGTCAGCATGGCGCCATTGACGTTCTCGTGCTCAATGCGGGCGTGCAACGCATGTCACCCATCGTCGACTTTCCCCCCGAAGAATGGGAGCGGCTTCTCGGAGTCATGCTGACCGGTCCCTTCCTTGCCATTCAGGCTGCGTGGCCGTTCCTGACGGCATCACCTGGTGGCCGGATCCTGGCCACGGCTTCCACGTCGAGCTACATCGCCGAGAAGTACAAGTCGGCGTACGTCGCTGCCAAGCACGGACTTCTAGGGCTGATCAAGGTGGCGGCGCTAGAGGGTGCCGAGCACCAGCTCACGGCCAACGCCGTCGCGCCTTCGTGGATGCGTACTCCTCTCGTGGAGAATCAGGTCGCTGAACGCGTCTCCCTCCTCAACCTCACTGCGGAACAGGTCATCGCAGACATGGTCGGAGAGCAGGCAGAGAAGCGCTTCGTGGAGACCGTCGAAGTAGCAAGCACACTGGCGTTCCTCGCCAGCTCAGCGGCATCAGGTATCACCGGCTCCTGCGTACCCGTCGACCTGGGCGCGCTCGCCTAGCGGCGACGCTTCCGACACGGCATGATTCCACCCGCAGCCAGGCATGTCCTTCCCCCAATCGACGGAGGGAAGGACATGCACCCGTGAGGTAGGCCCTCGACGGCGCGAGCCACGAATTCCCGGACGGCCCTTGTCCACCCTGGCGCGACTACTATCGGACGGGTCTCGATCGGGGCAGCGTCGACGGTACGGCCGCAGGCAGTGCTCAGCAGAGTCCCAGCCAAGGTCCGAGATGCTGCGGTAACGCACGACCGCGTGGACTGGGCCACCGGTCAAACCGAGCGCGCTGTCAAGCCTGGCCGACGCGACGTCCGACGAAA
>WLOY01000227.1 GCA_009699015.1 Actinomycetota bacterium
GGCCCAGCTCGCCGGCGGAGGGCCCGAGGAGCACGTGGTCGCTGATCATGATCATGTCGAACCCGGCGTCCTCGGCCTCCTGCGCCATGCGCACGATGCCGCGTAGATCGCGGGGATCGGTCATCGTCCAATTTTCGGTGAGCACGCTCACCAGTCGCGGCATCACCGAGAGCGCCTAGATGGCCGAGGAATTATCGGCGAGGAGGGTGCCCCCGTTGAAGGTGGTGCCCACCTCGCAGTAGTAACCGCCGATGATCTCATCGACGGGCAGCAGGGAGGCGGGCTGATCCCACGGGGAGTCATGAAGGGTGAGCTCAGCCTCGCCGACCCACGGCTGGCCGAGATCGAGATCGACCCCGCCCATGGTGGCGATCTGGTTGAGCGACATGCCGGCCCCCGGCACCATCGATGGCATGACTCGATGGTGGAGCATCTTGTGACCATTGACGAAGCCGTTCGAGGGAGCAGGCTCGCGCAGGGTCACCCTCGCACTCGCGAGGCGATGGTCGTAGGCAGCGAGCGATGCGCCGAATGTGCCGCCCTCGGCGATTCGTGGCGCGGCGGAGCCCCGGTTGTAGGGGCGGGTGACGAAGACGCTGCCGAGCTTCTTGGGGTAGCCCTGGAACCAGCCTCGTGCAATCGCGAAGTCAGTGGTGACCCAGATGAGGACGCAGCGACTGTAGGTGACGCCCTGGTACTCGCACCGGACGACGACGAAGGCCTCGAGGTACTGAGAGCGCGCTGGGTCGAGGAGTTCGGCCCCGCCGGTGCTGCACGACTGCCAGTCGGCCCAGATGAAGGCGACGGCGCCCGGATCCTCGGGGGCAAGGCCCAGCTCAGGCGGCAGGATCGCCCGCACATTCGCCGGGTCGGTGCGGTACTCGACGGTGAGAAGGGTGCCCGAGTAGTACCAGGGCATGTTCGGAATGATCGCGCTTTGCCCGGATTCGGTGAACGGTGGAAGGAATCCCGATGAGGTTGGCATAGCTCTGAATCTTAGTGCGCACGAGGAGATCGTTTGGGTCCAAACGTTCAAATGGGACGGCATACTCGTCCGTCCGGATGCTCGTCCACCTGACAGGGACTAGCCTGCGAGTCGTGCCAAAGACGGAGGGAGCGCGGGCTCGGCTCAATCGAGATGTGATCTGCAGAGCAGCCCAGGAGCTCCTCGTCGCAGGCGATGCGGAGTCCTTCAGCCTCCGCGCACTCGGTGATCACCTAGGCGTGGACCCGACTGCCTTCTACCGGCACTTCCAGGACAAGGAAGATCTGCTTCGCGAGGTTGGCGATCGCGCGCTGGCACCTTCGACGAAGGGGTTCGTCTCGACGGACGATCCAGCCGATGACATCCGCCGGCTCTGCCTCGGCGTGCGACGCGCTCTGCTGAAAAACCAGGTGGCGCTCTCGATCACCTCGCAGGGCCCGACCCGCCATGTGAACGAGCTCCGCATTACCGAGATCCTCCTCGATGCGCTCCTACGCGCCGGTCTCGAGCCCAAGGTGGCCGCTCTGACCTATCACGTGTTCATCGAGTTCACGGTCGGGTCCGCGGCTCTCGATGCGCCGCTTGCCGCAAGCGCTGCCTCGCGCCGTGAGACGTATCAGCGCTGGCGCAGTGACTATCGCGCGCTGCCGGCGGATGAGTACCCGGCGATCAGCATCCTGGGGCCAAAGCTCTACCCGTCGAGTGATGACGTCTTCGAACTCGGGCTCGACGCCCTGATCGACAGGCTCGTCATCGCTCCCAAGAAGCCTTGAGCCGGCGATCAGTAGACCCGCGAGTACTCGTCCTGCTCCCAGTCGGTGACGGCCTGCTCCCAGCGCTTCCACTCTTCACGTTTGAGCCCGAGGTACACCTCGACTAGGTCCGGCTCGAGGTATGCGCGGAGCGACGTGTCAGCCTCAAGGGCGTCGAGTGCGCCTGACAGCGTATGCGGCGTGTGCCTATCGGTATTCGGCTCGACATCGGCGTCGCCCTGCTGAGGTTCGGGGAGCGGCATCGCCTCTTCCACGCCGTGCAGGCCGGCCGCGAACAGGGCGGCGCTCAGGAGATGCGGGGATGCGGTGCCATCGGCCATGCGGTGCTCGACGCGGGTGGTAGCACCCCGCTGGCCCGGGACACGAACGGTGCAGATCCGGTTGTCAAGGCCCCAGTTGGCCCAATAGCCACTGAGCATTCCCGGGGTAAGGCGCTTGTATGAGTTGACGGTCGGTGCCGCGAAGGCGGTGAGCGCCTCATGGTGATGGAGGAGTCCGGCCATGAAGTGACGCGCGAGGTCGGAGATCCCATCGGCGTCGGAGAGCTCGGCGAACATGTTGTCGCCCGCGGAGTTCGCAAGGCTCATGTTGAGGTGCAGGCCGCTTCCGACGGCGTCGGCGAACGGACGCGCCATGAAGGTGGCATCGACGCCGCGGTCGCGGGCGACACCGTGGACGAGCTCGCGGAACAGGAGCGCTGCATCGGCAGCCGCGCCAGCCGGTTGGTAGTGAAGTGCGGCCTCGACCTGGCTCGGCGTGAACTCCGCGTTGACGCCCTCGACCTGCAGGCCGGCGAGCTCGGCGAGCTCGGCGATGACCTCGAGGGTGCCGGAGGGGTCGGCGCCGGCACCGATGCCGTAAACGCGGTGATCGGGAACCGGGAGCTTCACGAGGGGCTGCCGCGATGCCAGGAGGAAGAACTCCATCTCGAATCCGGACATCGCAGTGAAGCCTCGGGCCGCCCATCGATTGCAGATGAGCTGGAGTTGGCGTCGGGAGTCGAGGGGCAGCGGCTCCCCATTTGTGCGGTACAGGGAGGCCATCGCCGTGCGGCGGCCGCCGATCCAGGGCCGCAGGGTGTCGAGATCGACCCGGGCTTCCATGTCGGGGAAGCCGGAGCTCGTCGAGTAGGTCGGCACGTCGAGGAACTCCAGGTCGAGTCCCTGCACCATGACGGTGATCGCATAGTGGGTCGGGTGGTCCAGGCGGTTGGGGGGCACGGTCTTGCCATGGGTGAGCCCGAGCAGGTCGGGGAAGATGACGTCAATCTGGTCAGCCACGTCAGTCGGCCTCTCCTGTTGCCACGCCGACCAGGGTTCCCCGGTCGACCACCTGATGGTCATCGAGCCACACGCTGTGGTGTCGCATCGGTAGGTCGAAGTGCCCTGCGGTGAAGCGGCCCGCATTCTCGTTCGCTCCAGTGCTGAACAGGAAGTTTCCGGCGAAGGCGCGCGCCTCGGTACCGTTGATGTCTGAGCGGTCGTAGAGCTCGAGGAAATCCCATCGAGCTCCGGTGTTCATGCCGAATCCGACATGCGAGGTCGCGTAGGCGTCCTCGTCGAAGGCCTCGAGATAGGAGCGCATCAACTCGGCCTGGTAGCCCGTGCCCTCGATCGCGACGACGTAGTCGTTCTCGATGCGCATCGTTATCGCCTCGGTGATGTAGTGCTTGAACGTGAGGTTGATATCACCGGGGGCAAGGACAACCGTGCCGTTGACGGTCCCCGTCGAGGGAAAGGCGAGGACGAGACCGCCGGGCCAGTGCGCGATCGATCCGGGCCCTGAGATCACGCCCGTTGAACCGGCTGTGAAGGCGCCTGCGAGCTCGACGGTGAGGTCGGTGCCAGCGTCGCTCGTGGCACGCATGGTCTTGGACTTCTTCATCACCTCGTGCGCGGCGGTGACACGAGTCGCCATCACCGGATCGTGACGCATACGCTCATAGACCTCCGGGTGCTCGAGGCTCACCATGAGGATGCTGGTGCCGGAGGAGAGGATCGGACCGAGTTCCTTCGCATGCAACATGCCCTCGACCGTGCAGTCGACGACAAAGGGAACCGACGAGAGCGAGCCGACCGCGCCCGCTAGGCCGTTGAGTGCCAGCGACGTGCCCGTCGAGCGAATCGCGACCGGCCCGGGATTCGCGGGCGTGCGCATGACGACCTCGAAGGGCTTGGCGCCCAGGGATTCGAGGGCGAGGATCGATGTTTCGACGAGATCGGCGCGGCTCGCCGACTCGGAGAGGACGATGCACTCCATGCCGGGGATCACTCCATTGACGCGGAACTGGGCGGCGAAGGGCTCGATCCATCGCCATTCGGCCACGGGCGGTCGGATGGTCATGTGCTCTCCCAATGTCGAAGGATGGCTTGGTTCACGGCGTCGGGGGCCTCGAGGTTGAGCAGGTGCCCGGCGCCGGGGATCACCACGAGTTCGGCATTGGGCATGAGGTCGACGATCGCCTGAGCGTACGCGGGTGGCGTCTCGTCGTCTCGCTGGCCGACGACGACGAGTGTCGGAATGTCGATGGTGGGCAGGATGGAGCGGGAATCGTGTGTGGTGATCGTTGCGAGTGAGGCGAGGAGCCCGTCCATCGGCACTCGCTCCATCGCCTCGACCGCCTCGGGCACGACATGCGCGGCGTCGGGGCCCGCGAGTGAGGCGAGGATCGCAGGGGCCGCCGCCGCCGGCGAACCGAAGGTCTCGAGGCCGGCAAGGCGGGCAGCCCGCCACTCAACGGGGTCGGTTCCGTCGAGGCCGAATGCCGGGCTGGTGCA
>WLOY01000228.1 GCA_009699015.1 Actinomycetota bacterium
GCATCCGCCGAAGCATCCTGCTCGAATCGATCACGGCCCGGATCGATGCGAGCGTTGAGGGATCCGCGTGGCTGTGGGGAGGCACCATGAATCGTGACCACATCGTTGAACACCACTCATGAACGTTGCCGCTCGCTCGACTTCTTGCGAATCGTTGCAATCGACGGCCGCCGCGCTCTGGGCGGTCATGCGCTTGGTGATGCTTCGGCGTTGTCGTGCGAGGCGTGGGCATCAGCGCAAGTCGTCAAGGGATTGGGCTCAGCTGTTGAAGGCCTTCCGAGCCGTGCTGACCTTCATGTACAGGGAGAGGTCGCGATCATTGCCCGTGGCCTTGAAGCCGTTGCGCGTGTAGAAGTCGAGAAGTCCGGGGTTGTCTGCGTCCACGACGATCACCTTGCCACCACCAACATCGGCGACCCGGACGATTGTCTCAAGAGCCTCGCGCAGCAACTGGCGGCCCCATTGGGCGTCTTTGTCCACGCGGAGGTCGACATGCACCGCGAGCTTGCCTAGATTCCAAGCGGGCACGCTGAGGGGCCAACCACGCGATAGCGATAGGGGCGCTTGCTCGCGCACGACCTGAGTGGGGTTGATCGCGAAGTACCCCACCACTCGTTCCCTGTGCGGTAATCGCTCGATCAGGAGGTAGACCGCGCAGACTCCAGCCTTGACAGACGCTGAGGCGTGGCGGGTGAGCCAATCGTTGTATCCGGCCTCGCCGAAGTCGAACGACCCAAGGTCGAAATCCGCAGCAAACGAGACAACGTGGTAGCTCGGGTTGCTCACCGTGTGATGCGCCGCGGCAGTGCAGCCAACGTGTGCAATTCGGATGACTCGTCGGCGATATCGATCGAGGCCATCATCGAGTCGAAAACTTTCGGATCCATCATCGTGATGTCGGAGCGGGCAATGACCCTCAGTGCGGCTTCGCGGAGGGCCTCCGATACGAACGCGGTCTTGGTGACCTCCAGCAGATCGGCTGCTTCGCTGATCAGGTCGTCGAGGTCGGTGTCGATACGCGCTTCAAGTCGCGCCTTGCCGCGCGCCTTGGTTGTCGCTGCCATGCGATGAGCACCTCCGTCCAGTAACGTACGGCAATTGTACGGCTGGAGCAACGCTCCCTCTTTCGAGCGATCTTCGGATTACTGTACTCGGCTTCATCGGCGACGACCCTCGATGTCGATCACGGCGCCGAGCTGGGCGCCCGCTTTATGCATAGCGGTGCGCAGGTGTTCACTCAAGTGGGTGTACTACTGGGGCAATACTGCGGGTGTCACGCCACTGATGAACGGGGATCTGCTCCTCGGGTCGTTATTCAGGTTCTAAAAGGAGCGGCAGCGCTCGTGAGTCGACGGTGTGATCGGCCCGAACTCGCCAAGGGTGATTCGGGAGAGCCCGGGTGCCCTCCAGGTCTCGCGGACGAGATCCGACCGGACGTTGGCGGCGTAGGCGTTGGCGTTCGTCACGCATGTTCGCGGACCGGTGTGCTGAAGTCCATCGATCCAGGGTGGCGAGGCTGCGAGGGCACCGAAGGCGGTTGCCACACGCTGCCTAACGGACTCTTGTGCGCCGGCGTGACGGCCTCACGAGGGTCAGGGTGCAATGACTGGAGGAGAGCAATGACCGACCTTTGAATGGCCCCCAGAATGGAGTAAGCGGACCGACTCTGGCTCCGGGCGGGAGTGTGCTTCTCACGTGAGATTGCGGCGATTGTCGAGCCAGCATCCGGGGGCAGCCGAACTTGCATGAATTTCACGGCGACTGACGAGAGAACTCTGTAATCGCGGTCAGCGACCACTGCGCACTTACCCCACCGATGAGCTCACGCAATAGCCTTGCATCCTGCAACCAGTCGGACTGTCGTCAAGGTTGCATTCTTGGGCAAGGTCCGTCTGAGGGGAGGTTGGCGAACGGCTTGACACCAGGCATTGGGAGACCCAGTGAAGCATCGAGGAAACTCGAAGTCGCGGGATTTTCGAAACTATGTGTTCGGAGACAGGAGTTCGCAGTGATCAATGCGGTGAGTTTCCGACGACTCGATATTCAGGGTTTGCGAGCCATCGCGATCCTCATGGTCGTGGCATTCCATGCGGGGCTGCCAATTCCGGGTGGCTTCGTTGGTGTGGACGTCTTCTTTGTGATCTCCGGCTACGTCATTACCGGCATGTTGCAGCGCGAGCAGGCATCAGGAAGTCGAATACGTCTTCGTCGATTCTTTGCTCGGCGTTACAAGCGACTGACCCCCGCTTTGGCCTTGGTCGTTTCTGTCACGATGCTGTTGGCTATTGCGCTCTTGTCGCCGCTGGGTGCCCAACAGGTGGCCGCGAAGACCGGTATCGGTGCAATGTTGCTCGCGGCCAACGTCGTCATAGCAAGAACAACCGGTGGGTACTTCGACGCGCCAGCCGACCTGAATCCACTCCTCAACACCTGGTCGCTCTCCGTTGAGGAGCAGTTCTATCTTGTGTTTCCTTTGATTCTTGCTGTCGCATGGTGGGCAAGTCGCAGGCGGTACCTGGCCGCATCGCCGGTGCTTGTCGTGTCAACAATCGCCGTTATCTCTTTCGTCGTCACGTTGGCGACGTCGGGGGGCGGCTCCATGAACTCCTTACCGATCACCTTCGATTGGTTGCCATCCGAAGCGGTCGGCTTCTACGGACCAGTATCGAGGGCTTGGGAGTTCGCGGTCGGGGCAATCTTGGTGCTCCTCCGTACGAGGGATCCCCGGCAATCGACCGCGACATTCTCGGCGGTGCTCGGGTTTGCGATGATCATGGGTTCGATGTGGTTGATCACTGAGCTGACTCCCGGCCCGGGCGCGCGAAACCTGTTGCCCGTTCTTGGTACTGCTCTGCTGCTGTATGCCGGGGCTACGACGAATCCCGTTTCGAAGGCTCTTGCCTGTCGACCACTGACTTCGTTGGGAAATGTCTCGTACTCGTGGTATCTCTGGCACTGGCCTCTGATCGTGTTTGCTGTGCTGCTCTTCCCGAGTTACCCGTGGGCTGCACCGATTGCAGCGATGATCTCGATAGCCCCAGCGGTTTTGTCGTTTCGCTTCCTCGAGGAGCCGATAAGAACGGCAGTCCTTGTTGGAAAGAAGCGCTGGGTCTTGCTCATCACCCTGACCTCCGGTGTCTCAATCACATTTGCCGCACTCGTCCTCGTGCTCTGCTCAGTCGGGTACGGAACTGCGACGGAAAACGCGCAGAGATCGATGCGATTACACGCAGTTGATGTCGCCGGCTGTGCTCCTGCTGAGCCGTACATCGAAATACCGTGGTCATCGTGCCGCTGGAACGAGAGTGCCCGAGGAGAGCGAATATATCTGCTCGGTGACTCAAACGCTGGACACTTCAGTGAAGCTGTCATCTCGGCAGGTGATCGCCTAGGCCGTCCAGTAACGATCCTTGCTGCTCCGACGTGTCCATTCATGGATCTGCGTGCCTACGGGCCAGTTGAGCCGGATACGTGTTCAGGGTACGTCGCGCGCGCGGTGGACTACTTGCGAACGCAACCCCCCAGCACGATTATCATCGGGTCATCCAGCCTGCCTTCGATGCCTCTAGAAATTGCCGGAGACGATAGCAGCACGGAGGCTTGGGCACGGGCATCGGCGCAGTACATCAGCGCGGTCCTTCAAGACACGGTCGAGGAACTCCAGTCGGCCGGTCACACCGTGTTACTGACACAAGTGGCAATTCAGTTCGCAAACGACCCTCATGTATTCGACGTCTACAAATGCACCGTCTGGACTCTCAATATGGATCACTGCAACCAAACGATGTCACGCAAGTTTGCCGACCAGCAGCAGAAACTCATGATCGACGCCTACTCGCAGGCGGCGCAGTGGACATCGGCAAAGCTCATCGATGTTAGGGATGAGCTCTGTCCGCTCGAGGTATGCACCACTAGTCTCGACGGCGTTTTCAGGTATCGGGATAGCACCCATATTTCGGTGGATCAAAGTAGCTGGCTTGCCCCGCTCTTTGAGAATGCGCTGAAGCCCGAGACCTCATAGCTGTGGTGCTCACGCATGTTTGGCATCTCCGGCAGGTGAGGGAAAGCGAGTGTTCGTCTGTAAGTCTCCATGAAGATGAATGTCGCTTGTGCTAACGGACAGAGCCCTTTTGGTTGGATGTCCGGCAGACCCCTTCAGCGCAACCACCGTCGCCCAGCGGCGCGCACGGCCAGGATCAGCGAGTCGAGTTCCAGCGCTGGAGCCGGCCCAGCAGGTGGCTGAGATGGCGAACCAAGGGTCGTGAATCCGCGAACGCAACACCCCCGAGGGCATGCCCCCCACCCGGCAGCCGGGTCACCGACTCGTAGGTGAAGCCGCGTCGTCGCATCATGAGGCCGTACGACACCGCACCTGGCCAGGAGCCGGGCTCACGGTTGTCGAGGGCGTCTGACAACTCCGCTGGATTGTGGGGCAGCACCGCGCAGCCGAGCTGGTCGTAGGCGGATGGGCCGAGGACGATGACGGGCTTGCCGGCGAATGCCGCCTCGACTCCGGTCGTTGATCCGTA
>WLOY01000229.1 GCA_009699015.1 Actinomycetota bacterium
GTCGACGTTGCCGGCGATCACGGTGCGCGCACCGGCACCGGCGATCCAGACGCGATCGGCGTCGCGGATGACGAGGTTGCCGCGGTACGTGCCGGTCCCGAGCAGTACCCGATCATCGCCGGCATGTCGCGCGGCGAACCGCAGCGCGCCCATGATCGTTCGGCATGGGGTGCATGTGGCGTCGGAGCCCTGTGCCGAGTCGGCATTGGCGACCGAGTAGTTGGCAGCCTGCGCCGCGCCCGCGCACGCGAGCAGCGCGATCAGGGCGAGGACGACGGTGAGGAGCCGACGCGCGCAAAGCATCAGCACAGGATAGTCCCCACAATCGTCGCTGTGCAACCGTTACGGACCGATGGGTGAGCCAGGCACTCACAACAGCGGGCCGCCGATTGCCGAACCGCGCCACGCCCTTCAGCACGAGGGCCACCCTGGTGTAGAACGGCTTCACGACCAGCGCGACGGCGACGGGCATGTTCAGGATCTAGCACTCGAGTGGCACCCCGCTAAGCGGCCGGTGCGCTGCATAAATTGTCACAATAAGCACAAAGCGAGCGGGGCTGAGTACGTTCCTTCGCGTTGCGCTGCGCGCGCAGAGAGGACTCCCGACAGGTGACCATCGCAGGGGAGGCCCGGCCTTCGATAGACTCGCGCCGTCGGGCGATTAGCTCAGTCGGTTAGAGCGCCTCTCTGATAAGGAGGAGGTCCCTGGTTCGAATCCAGGATCGCCCATCAAATTCGACAGTCCCGTTCCGGGTGCGCGTGTTCCCGGGTATTGATCCTGGACTGACAGCAGTGACGAGATGCTTCGGTGTTAGTGAGGGACGACTCGCTGACATGGCGCGGCCGCTGCTCTAGTAATGCGTCGGCTTTTGCACTACTGTGACGCATGGGAAAAATTCCCGTGCGGGTTTCGCTACCGATTGTGATGGCTGCGTTTGGACTCGTGCTTGGCGTGCCAGTCGCGACCGCGGCGACGAGAACGCATTTGCACACGCTGCGAGTTTGGTCGACCGTTGGCCCGGGCGTCGAATTGAATGGGGCTAGCGTCAAGGTACGAGACGCACAAGGTTTAGTCATAGCCAGGGGCACGACATCGGTGCATGGCACATGGAGGGTTGATCTTTCCAAGTTCTGCACGACGGCTTTGCCTTTAACGGTTACGACATCAGGCGGAACGGCAAAGGGCGAGCGTTTCACGGGGCAGCTCCGGGCAGTCGTATATTCCGTCGGCGCGAGCAATCCCATTGTCAATCCAGACCTTGTTACAACATCAGCAACCGTCATGGTTGCCAACCTACCGCTTGCCACCGTCGAGCCTGTTCTACGGGCAACCGACGCGGCACGGCGACGGGCTGTGCTGAAGAGGGCATACGCAGCCGCGACCATTCGCGTGCGTTATGCCCTTCGAATCCCCAAGGGGGCTCCGGCGACGGAGATGATGTTCAAAAACCACTACGTGAAGTGGTCCAAACTCAAGGCGGCCATTTCAGCTGAGCCCAGGGGTTTTGAAGGGTTTGTGCAGAAGCTTGTTGCGGCGGCAGCGTCTAATAGAAAGATCGCCTCTCTAGGCGGACCGCGCCGAAAAGTACAGGGGGGACCGAGGACACCAAAAGGGATGTTGCGCCAGGCCTATACGCCAACGATGCCTGTGAGTACGTGTCCCTCCACCGTCGGGAGTGGCTCAACCACGGGAGCGTCTCCGGATCTTGTTGAGGACTTCGGCGCCGCAGCGGTTGGGGGGCTCCTCGAGGTTGCAGGAGTGCCAAGCGTGCTGGCCGGCGGCGTGGCTGGAATGGTGCTGCAAGGTATTGGTGGTGCTGACCCACAGCCCAGTCCGGTCCCAGCAATGTTGGTGCAGGTAGCCAGCCAGCTTGGCTGCATTTCGACGCAGATCAACGCCTTGCAGAGTCAGGTCGCTGAGTTGGGTTTTGAAGTGAACTTGGATACCGCATCGAACTGTTCCTCTACGGTCGAGGCCCAATGGCATGCGTATCAGATGGATGTTACGGATGCCAGTCTGACGCCAGCCGTTCCGGCTTACGCTCTCAACGCATCAAATAGCACCCTGCGGAACGACGTTGCTAATTTCAATAACGTGGTCACCAACTGTGGAGCTCAGATCAACAACATGTTATTCGGTACAGCAGGAGGAAACCAGGGGGCTTGGCAGCAGTTGGTGACGATGGTTCAGGGCAACTCCAAGTGGTACACGCAGGCCCAAGTTCAGCAGTTGCAGACGTTTCTCTCCTACTGGAGCTCAATAGAGTACGAGCAGTTTGTGCTCAGCAACGAATTCGACAACTACAACGGGTTGTACGAGGAGGCGCTCAATCAGGCTGGGGGAGCAGTTTCAACAACCACGGCGGCGGTGAAGGTAGGCGCTCCCCGGGCGAGTCAGATGCTGCAGGTCCGGCAAGGGGGGCCACCCACAAACGACAATTTTGCGAAGGCCCAGATTCTCGCAACGTCATCCGGGAGCGCGATACTAGGTACTAATGTTGCGGCGACTCGTGAGCCCGGAGAGACAACATTTGCCGCGTGGACTCCTCCGCCGCCAAACTCGGTTTGGTATAGATGGACGGCCCCTGCGAATGGTGGTCGCGGTGGAGTGCTGACGGTGGAAGCAGGAGCTAGTGGGCCAGCCCCCGCGTTCAATACGATGGTCGGTCTTTATACGGGAACAAGCGTATCGGCACTAACCACGATCACCGAGAACACAGCGTCGCTAGGCGCTTATAACCTGCCGAACCAGTGTGCCGCTAATGGAGTTAACTACTGCAGTCTAGTTTCGGCATCGGTTGCGGATGGGACCACCTGGATGATTGCCGTTGACGGATATCTTTCAGGGGTACAGGATGGTTCGGGCAGTGGCCTCGCCCCTGGCAATGGCCCATTCACGCTCAATTACACCTACACGCCGAATCCAATTCCACCAGCGGCGCCGGCACCCGTGGCGACAGTGGAGTGGGCCAACGGAAATGGCTGGTACGTTCCGGGGTCACCAGTTTGCGACGTAAATTCCACGGCAACGACCGCTACGTACTGTGTCTACGCAAGCAATGTAGCGAACGCATTTCCGGGGGATCTGTATAGCGATGAGGTCGGCATAATCAATTCGGGACTCGCAGTTAACTCCTACCCAGCGGGTACGAACCCTAACTACTGGGGAAGGGCATGCACGAATCTGTGCGCGAATGGAATCGAACCCGGGACTTGGGCCCAGTCAACACGAGCACAGTCCGCGCTTGACGCGTTTAACGCGCAAAGTAGTATCCCCGGCACGACGAACGCGATCGAGACGTATTTGAACCCGATGGCTCTTCGAACGACGACCGTTACGGCCGCGCAGGTTTCGGCGCTAAACACAGCTGGTGTTGGCGGCCTCACCGGCCTTCAGGCGCTTCTCAACGGGACCAATCAGGATCCAAGTCACGCCGGGAACACCGCAGCAAACACGTGCTTTTACACGTCGGACAGTACGACAACGGTGCAGTGGACTGTCAAAAATGGCTATTGGAAGATGAATATGGGATGCGCCATTAACAACTGGGTTTGGCAGAGTCCGAATAATTATTCGGGAGATGGACCAACAACCCCGAATATGTGGTTCTTGCTTGGACGAAATTGGTGGCCCGGTGCTGCTGAGGCGAGCTCGTACGTGCCACCGCCACCGATCACCTCGTAGTGAGCAGCGCATGCGCGCGAGAGAAACGGGCGAACGAAACCTAGGTGAAGCCTGAGAGCCCTCGGAAGCACCACCTAAAGGGGTCGCGTCAGATAAACACCAGACCATGTTCACGCTTTTACTTCATCGGTCTGCTTCGATGTGCGGCGGCCACGCCGGTGCATCCGCCAGACTCTCCGCATGACTGACTCGCGCACTGTTGTCATTACCGGGATCGGGATCGTGGGTCCAACCGGGAATGGGCACGAGGCGCTGTGGTCGTCGTTGATGGAACACCGCTCGGGCATTCGCCGCCTCGAGGGGGCAGAGTACGACGCGCTACCCGCCCGCCACGCGGCCCCGATCGAAGACTTCGACTTGACGCCGTACATGGACAAGCGCGCGGCTCGCCGGATGGGACGCTTTGCGCAGTTCGCGATTGTTGCTGCGCGACTCGCCGTTGCCGACGCAGGGCTTGACGACATCTCGGGTCCGCGCACGGGCATCACGATCCACACGGGCGCCGGCGGCATCCCCGAGGGCGACGACGAGGTCATCAAGCACCTCGAGAAGCCGGAGCGCACCGGGCCGTTGTACGTACCGCTTGTCTCGGGCAACATGGCAGCGGCCAACGCCGCCATCCAGTTTGGTGTGACCGGTCCTGTCACCGCAGGCGTGGGAGCCTGTGCGGCCGGCACGATTGCCGTCGCGGAAGGCTTCCACACGCTGCAGCGGGGCGACGCGGACATCATGCTCGCGGGCGCCAGCGATGCGGCCCTGACGCCGTATCTGATGAGCAGCCTCGCCAACGCCGGCGCA
>WLOY01000023.1 GCA_009699015.1 Actinomycetota bacterium
AGATTGTCGAGACGGCCAAAGGCTCGACCGTGAACTGGTTTATGTGGGGTGGATCAGACCCCATCAATAGCTACGTGAGCGAGTACGTGGGCAATGCTGTGCTCGAGGAGTATGGCATAACCCTCAACCGTGTCGGCATCAATGACACGTCGGATGCCGTCAATCAGGTTCTGAGTGAGACTGAGGCTGGAAAGACCGACGATGGTTCCGTTGACATGATCTGGATCAACGGAGAGAACTTCCGAACGCTCAAGCAGGGGAACTTGCTCTACTGCGGGTATTGGGATCAACTTCCCAACATGCAGTACCTCCGAGCCGAGGATCCCACGCTGGTCAACGATTTCGGCACTGCCGTGGATGAGTGTGAAACTCCATGGAGCAGAGTGCAAGTTGCCATGATCTACAACTCGGATTCTGTGGCGTCGCCACCGGCCGACATGGACGCCCTGCTGAAGTATGCGTGCGATAACCCGGGAACCTTCACCTACCCGGCTCCGCCAGACTTCACCGGAAGTGCCTTTGTGCGGCACGTCTTCTATAACGAGGCGGACAAGCTCTTCGCAGACAAGGGCGGCCGTGAGGTTCTCTATGGAGACTTCGACCAGGCCACCTATGACCAGGTTGCGCAGGCTACCTGGAAGACCCTCAACGACCTTGAGCCGTGCCTTTGGCGCGAGGGGTCGACATATCCGGTCGACTCGGCAGCCCTTGATCAGCTGTTTGCCAATTCCGAGGTGGCACTCGATATCACCTACACGCCTGCATCCGTCGGGGCACTGGTCGAGAACGGGACGTTCCCCACTTCGACGCGGACGTATGGGTTGTCGAGCGGAACGTTGAGCAACGTCGACTTCAACGCCGTCCCGATCAATTCTCCGAACAAGGCAGCAGCACTGGTGGTGATGAACTTCCTTCTGTCTCCGGAAGCGCAATTGCACAAGGCTGATCCCAGCGTTTGGGGTGAGTACACGGCGCTTGACATCGCAGGCCTGCCGGACGCTGTGAAGGCGGGCTTCGCGGCGCTTCCGCAACACCCGTCAGTCATTGCGCAGGCAGATCTCGCTCCGCTCGCAATGCCGGAGTTGCAGGCAGCCTGGGTGAGTGAGATCGAAAAGGGCTGGGTGAGCTCAGTCGCCAAGCAGTAAGGATGTGTCGAGCTGGTGGTGGAGCATGATGCTTCACCACCAGCCCAACACGCCACTGCCCTTCATCAAGCGAAGGAGTGAGGATGAGGTTGCCAACGAGTGCGCGATTGAGCGAGACCACTGCAGAGCGATTGAGAATCGCGGCGCTCCTTGCGCCAGCCGTTGCGCTGATTGTTCTGTTGTTTCTCGGTGGACTGGTGTCGGGGTTGCTGCGCAGCCTCAACTACTTTCCGCTTATCGGTCTTGACACCCCGAATTTTGATGCCTACACAGCGATATTGAGTGATCGCGAGTTCCTGCTGAGTTTCTGGCTGACCCTATACATATCACTGGTTTCCACGATTCTGTCCACAGTGCTTGCCGTCGCTGCGGCATTGCTTCTGCGAGCTGCGCTCAAGGGCAGGAGGGTGGTGAACGTCTTCTTCTCGCTCAATCTGACGATTCCACACCTAGTGGGGGCCGTGGGAATTCTCTATCTCATTTCCCAGAGCGGATTACTCGCGCGGGCGGCGGCAAATCTCGGAATGATCGATCGACCTGCCGAATTCCCGGCACTCGTCGCTGATCCGCTGGCCATCGGGATCATCCTCACGTACGTGTGGAAGGAAGTTCCGTTCATTGGCGTGATCGCCCTCGCCATTCTCCTATCTGTTGGGGAGGACTACGAGTCGGTTGCGAAGTCTCTGGGGGCAAAGCGGTGGCAGGCGTTCCGTCACGTCACCCTGCCCTTGCTCGCTCCCGGAGTGGCCTCGGCTTCTTTCATCGTCTTCGCTTTCACGTTCGGTGCCTTCGAGATTCCATGGCTGCTTGGCCGCACCTACCCATCGGCCCTGCCTGTCCTGGCGTTTGAGAGTTACAGCGATGTTGATCTCGGGAGTCGACCCAAGGCGATGGCGATGGCAATGGTGATCGCCTTACTCAGTGCCCTTGCAATCGTCGGGTACACCAGGCTTTCGCGCCGGTTCATTCGAAGCTAGTAGTGGGAGTGTGATGATGACGATGAGTGCGCAATTGGCCGCGGAGGACGATGCAGATCTGGTCGGTCGCAGCGGCGGTCGGCGAGCAGTCAGGGTTTCGACCTTGCGCTGGGTCGTCATCATTGGTCTATTGGCATTCCTGATTGCGCCGATAATTCCGCTCATCCTTTGGTCCTTCAGCTTCCGATGGACGTTTCCGAATCTGCTTCCAACTGAATACAGCATGCGAGCTTGGGAAGCCGTAGCCTCACCGACAAATGACGTTCTCTTGGCGACGTGGAACTCGACTGTAATCGCCGTCGTAGTAACAGCACTGTCGATTCTGATCGGCGTGCCGGCGGGGCGGGCACTTGGGCTGTACAAGTTCCCCGGAAAGAGGCTCGTCGAACTGTTGATCGTGGCGCCAATCATTGTGCCGACCCTCGCTGTGGCGCTCGGGATGCACACGCTCTTCATTCGCTACGGATTGAGCAATTCGTTGATCGGCGTGATTGTGGTGCACTTGATTCCGGCGCTGCCGTACATGATCCTCGTCATGGCGGGAGTGTTTGCAAACTACGATTCGGCTTTTGAGTCTCAGGCTCGCTCGTTGGGAGCCAACGGTTTCAAGACGCAGAGATTCGTCACCATCCCGGCGATCATGCCGGGCCTTGTCGTGGGATCGCTCTTTACATTTCTCATCTCGTGGAGCGAGTATGTTCTTACGTTGCTCGTAGGCGGTGGGCAAGTCATTACCTTGCCACTCCTCCTGTTCAACTTCGCCCGGAGCGGCGACAACGCCATCGCCGGAGCGCTCGCGGTGGTCTTCATCGTCCCCGGAATTTTGGTGCTTGTGTTCACGTCGAAGCACCTGTCGTCTGGCCAAGCCGCAATGGGAGGTACAGGAGCACTATGACGAACGTGACGTTATCGAAACTGACCAAGGAGTTCGAGGGTAAGCCTGATCCATCCGTCGACCACATTGATCTAGAGATCGAGTCGGGGAAGCTGACGGCTTTACTCGGCCCTTCAGGGTGTGGAAAGACGACCACGATGAGAATGATCGCGGGCCTCCTTCGACCGACTTCCGGGGATATCAAGTTCGATGGGAAGTCCATCGTGAGTATTGCCCCTGAGCGACGGGGCGCGGTCATGGTCTTTCAAAACTACTTGCTCTTTCCCTATATGACGATTAGGGAGAATGTTTCATTCGGTCTCAAGATGCGTGGTGTCTCGAAGACTGAGACAAGGCAACGGGTCGGCGAGATGCTAGACCTCGTTCAGTTGCCGGGTCTTGAGGACCGCATGCCGAAACAGCTATCTGGCGGGCAGCAGCAGCGAGTGGCGCTGGCGCGCGCGCTTATCGTGCAGCCGAAGGTGCTGCTGCTCGACGAGCCGCTCAGCAACCTTGATGCACACTTGCGGGACGAAATGCGTGAACTCATCCGTCGGCTTCAGGGTGAACTCAAAATCACGACCATCTTCGTGACCCATGATCAGGAAGAGGCTGCCGTCCTCTCTGACAAGATTGCGCTGATTCTCCGAGGTAGGCTTCAGCACTTTGGACCACCTGAAGAGTATTTTGAGCGGCCAGCTAGCGTCGAGATTGCACGATTCTTCGGCGGGGTGAATTTCATTCCGGGCGCTTACGATGGAAGCGTCATCGCTACTTCGATTGGGAAGTTTTCGGCGCCGCGGTCGTCGATTGCCAGCGGTGCTGGAGTCCTGACGATCCGACCTGAGGCCGTGGAAATCGGTGGTGAGGGTGCCAATTCAGTACCTGGCCGGGTCGTCTCACACGTCTACGCGGGCCGGTACGCACGGTTCCTGATCGATGTTGGCGGCATACGCATTGAGGCGGTTTCTGATCCCAAGCGGGTCTCGCAGATCGCTGACGGGGACAGCATCTCGTTGAGGTTCGATCCGAACGAGATCTGGGTCCTTGCCCAGCCGACCGAGGGGGATGGCGTCTCTCTGGGTGCGTCCGAGGGCGGTAATGGTTCTGTCGCTTCGGTTTCCGGCGACGAGTGACGTCGCGCCAGCAATGGGGGTTGGCAACCGGGGGTTGGGTCGCGTACGTCGTCTACTACCTCGGCCGAACCAACCTCTCGGTGGCGGTGCCGGGCCTTGAATCCGAGGGCGGCTTGGGGCCTCAAGACATAGGCCTACTAGTCGCTTCGTTCTTCTGGGTTTACTCACTTACTCAGGTGATCGTTGGACAGTTGGCTGACAGATTTGGCTCTCGGTGGCTCGTGGGTGTCGGGCTCGTGGGGAGCGGGGTGATGAATGCGCTGTTCATCCATGCGGACTCCTTTGCGCTGGCACTGATTTGGTGGTCATTGAACGGCATGTTCCAGGGTTTGGGCTGGCCCCCACTCATTGCTGGATTGAGCCGCTGGTTGACGGGACCGAGGGCAGCCCAGGCGTCAGCTGCCTACGGGACCAGTTACGTTGCTGGCACTGTTCTGACCTTGGCAGCCGGCGGCTTCATTGTGGCGTGGGGGGGCACTGCGGCCGTGTTCAACGTGGCGGCCGTCGTACTCATCCTTGCCGGGATCATCTGGTTCGTCATGGTGCGGGACCCTGTGCCGCGCGGACATCACTCGACTAGACGAAGCTCATCAATGTTGCCGACCTTGTGGCTCATGCCCGCTGCGGCGCTTGTCGGAGTAGGTTGGATGACGCTGGTGATCTGGACCCCTGAGTACCTGACGAGTGTCCTGGGCATGTCGATTTCATCGGCTGGCTTGAACGCGGCGGCAATGGCGGCGGTGTCACTGCCCGTCATGGTTCTCGTCAGTTTGCGATTCCGATCCGCGATCGGCAGGCGAAGTTCTCGTATCGCTGGAGCCGTCATCGTGATCACGGGGCTGAGTTTCCTGTTGGTTCCTTGGAGCCACGGCGATGTGTGGGTGCTTGGGGCGTTTGCTCTCGCGACGTCGCTTGCGAACGCTTCGTCGTCGATCGTGCTGGGATTTCTCCCGAGGGTGAGCGCGCCGGAGCGTGTCGGATTGGCGAGCGGAATCTTCTCACTGTCGTTCAGCGTGGGGGGAGGCTTCGGTGCTCTGATCATCGGTGGGCTCATCGGCGAAGGATCCTGGGACATCGTCTACTTCGTGGCAGGAGCGGCTGCGGTGCTTGGCGCACTTTGGATCTTTGCATGGTCCATGATGAGCGATCGTCCGACACGTGATTTATCGCCACTACGTGCCACCTGACGAACGAGGTGCATGGGCTTTCTATGCTCATTGGAGAGCCAGCGCCGTTGCAGCGACGAGAGCGAATGCGACCCCCATTCCCTGCAACCGACCGAGCCGTTCGTTGAGCACGAATCGGGCAAGGAGGACTGTGGTCACGGGATAGAGAGAGCCCATGACTGCGATGACCGCGAGGTTGCCGCTCTGGGCGGCAACCTGAAACAGGGCGTTGGCGCTGGCGTCCAGAATGCCGGCGCCGAGAGCCAGGATCCACGGCGCCTGGGGCAACCCCGTGCGCTTCGCCCGGAGGAGCAGAATCAGCACGATGATGGCGGTCGACACCCAGCGTCCGAGGGTGACCACCCAGAGCCCTGACTCAGTCGGCGCGGAGCCAATTATGGTGAGATAGCAGCCAAGTGCAACGCCGCCTGACAGGGCGAGAACTAGGGAGAGAGCCGGGGCCCGTTGACCGTGCGGCTTCTCGCGGGTGACCATGTACACGGCGGCGAGTGCTAGCGCCATTGCCGAGATGGACCACACCGACAGGCTCTGCCCCCTTGCGGATGCAAATGCGACAGGCACTGCGGCGGATGCGACGGCGGTGATTGGTGAGACCGTCCCCATGGTCCCTCGAGCGAGAGCGAGGTAGAGCATGCCAATGCCGGAGATCCCGACAATCCCCGCGGCAAGGGACCAGCCAAGCACCTCTACGGAGACAAACCCAGGGATGAAGTAGAACCCAATCCCGGTGAGAAATACCGCTCCAATGGGGTAGGAGATGGCGAGGGTAGCGACGGTACTCCCGCGGCGTGAAGACAGTCCGCCCAGGAAATCAGCGGCCCCCCAGGAGAGGCTGGATACGAGCGCAAGGAGTGACAGCATTCATCGCACCTCAGGACCGAGATGGCATCGTCGCCCGACCATGTTGTGAACAATAGCCCAGACTGCGTTCATATGATAACGTGACGCCATGCGAAAGCGTGGGTCAAAATATTCGACTGGGTACCCGCTGTGAGACCAGTTGAAGGAGCTAGCCCTAGGAGTCAGCCCCTTGACTACCCGCCGAGCGCTGGTGGTCCGGTGGTGGATGATTTCCACGGAACGCAGGTTGCTGATCCGTTTCGTTGGCTGGAGTCAGCCGCGGATCCTGCTGTACAGAGATGGGCGTCGGATCAGGATGCCGTCACTTCGGGCTACCTTTGCGGTCAGGCTTCGTACCCCAACGTCGCGCGACGCCTTGCCGAACTCGGGAACTTCAAGGAAAGTTCCTCGCCCGTGCGAGCCGGTGAGAATCGATTCGTGGTCCGGCGTCTGCCGAGCCAGGAGCAGCCGGTGCTGTGGCTCGTCGCGGAAGTCGAAGGAGCCCCTGATGTCGAATTGCTCAACCCGAACCTGATTGCCGATGATGGTTCGGTTGCCCTGACTGGTTGGGCTCCCAACGAGGATGGAAGCCTGATCGCCTACTCACTCGCCGAGCGAGGCGGGGACTGGCAAGACATAAGGGTCAGGGACGTTCGGTCTGGCCAGGACCTCGCCGAGGTGCTGCGCGGCAGCAAGTCCGAGGAAGATCTGCCGTTTCCCAGCGTCGCGTGGCATCCGAACGGCACCGGGTTCTACTACACGAGGCTCCTCTACGCGGAGGACGAGGCGTCGCAGGATCGCTATCGCAATAGCCAGGTCTATTGGCATCGAATCGGGACTCAACAGCACCAAGATTCCCTGGTATTCGCGAATGTTGATGATCCAGAAGAGAATTTCGTACCGATCATCGCCGGTGATGGGAGGAGCCTGCTGCTTCACGTGTGGAAGGGCCTTTCCCACCAGCATCAGGTGGTGGTTCTGCCGCTCGATGGCCACGGCGACCCAATCCGTCTGTTTGCCGAGTTCGACGCGCGGTTCATCTTCATGGGCGTTCTGAATGAGCGGTTCATTTTCCAGACAAATTCCGGAGCGCTGAGGGGTCGTGTCATTGGCGTCGACATCACCAAGCCCGAAGAGTCGAATTGGATCGAAATTGTTCCCGAGCAAGAGGACCGAATCGACGAGGCGGTGCTGTTGGGCGCATGCGTGTTGGTGGTCTCCGTGCGGGGCTTCCACCATGTGGTGAGGATCTTCAACGAGCAAGGCGAAGTCGTTCATTCGATCGCATTGCCGGGACTCGGAACCGTCTCCGACGTTAGCGTCGATTCGATCTCGCAGGCAGTCTTCATGGCTTATGAGTCATATCTACAACCCCCATTGATCCTCCGCCATGACCTCGAAACGGGCCTTCTCTCGTTGTGGCGGGAGACGGATGTCCTGTTTGACTTCACTGGGTATGAGATATCGCAGGATGTAGTCGTGACGGCCGACGGCGCGTCAATCCCGATATCGATTGTCCACAGCAAAGATATCGTTCTCGACCATTCGCATCCGACCCTTCTCTATGGGTACGGGGGTTTTGATGTGAGTATCACCCCATCCTTCAACGCGTCTCGGCTGCTGTGGCTCGAAAACGGCGGAATCTATGCGGTGGCCAACATCAGAGGCGGCGGCGAATTCGGCGAATCATGGCATGGTGCTGGCAAGGGGCAGAATAAGCAGACGGTGTTCGATGACTTTGCTGCTGCAGGTGACTGGCTCATCACACGTGGGTATACGTCGTGCGATCGCCTGGCGGCAGTGGGGGAGAGTAACGGCGGGCTGCTCGTAGCGGCGACGATGCTGCAGCGGCCCGAGTTGTTTGCCGGCGTCATCTGCTCCATCCCGGTGACCGACATGCTGAGATTCCACAGGTTCACCATTGGTCACTATTGGACCTTTGAATACGGAAATGCCGATGACGATGTCGAGCAGTTTCGAGTGCTCCACGCCTATTCACCCGTTCACAATGTTCGTGCGGGAGTCAACTATCCGCCGATCCTCGTGACGACGGGTGAGAACGATGACCGGGTCGTCCCAGCGCACGCGATGAAGTTCGTGGCAGCCCTGCAGGACGTGGCGACGGTAGAAGATGGCCCCCGACTTCTGCGGTACCAGTCGGATGTGGGCCACGGCCTTGGCAAGCCCAGATCGAAGGTAATGGAACTCGACTGCGCCATCTACACATTTGCCCTTGCCTGCTGCGGGGTCGCGCCGAACGGAGAGTGACCCTATTCGCCCACGGCAACCAATGCTGCCTAGACCGAGGAGGAACGGTGACGAGCATCGACTTGAGTGATGACGATCGTCAGCGGTTAACGATTCCGCTTGACCCCGAGGTTCAACGAATTCTCTCGCTGCCCCCGGGAGTGTTCATTAACGGAAGGCGTACTCAGACGCGGCGCGGAGCCGTCCTCGATGTCATCAATCCGTCTACGGGTCAGCTGTTGTGGCGTGCGGCAGAAGCCGACCCGGATGACGTTGACGTTGCCGTTTGCGCGGCGCGCGCTGCAGCGGATCTTGGCGTCTGGACCATACGGATGTCCCCGTCAGATCGGCAGCGATGTCTCTGGAGGCTAGGAGATCTCATTGCACGAGAGGCGCGCGTCTTTGGGCAGCTTGACGCGCTGGACTGCGGGCGTCCCTTCTCCCGGGTGGCGCTCGGGGACGTCCCAGCCTCGGCGGAGCACTTTGCCTACTACGCGGGTTGGGCTACCAAGCTCAACGGGCGGACATATCCGGTCGATACCCAAGGCATGCACGTCTACTCGGTTCGTGAGCCGGTAGGGGTGGTTGGCCTCATTACTCCGTGGAATTACCCGCTCCTCATGGCCGCGTGGAAACTCGCACCGGCATTGGCCGCCGGAAACTGTGTCGTCCTCAAGCCCGCTGAGCAGACTCCGCTGAGCGCACTCTTCCTTGCGGAACTGGCGATCGAGGCAGGAATACCCGAAGGGGTCTTCAATGTCGTAACGGGGATCGGCGCGGTGGCGGGTGCTGCACTCGTAGAACATCCGGCCATCGACAAGATTGGCTTCACGGGGAGCGTTGACGTTGCGCGATCCATCGTGCGCGCGTCAGCCGTTGATCTCAAGCGCGTGTCGCTGGAACTCGGCGGGAAGAGCCCCAGCATTGTGTTTGCCGACGCGGACCTCGATTTGGCCGTTGAAGGCTCATTGTGGGCAACGATGGGAAATAGCGGTCAGTCCTGCACTGCGGGCTCAAGGTTGTATGTACAGGAGGGGATCTACGAGGAGTTCGTCCAAGCTCTGATAGCTCGGGCATCCTCGCTCACGGTCGGGGCAGGCTTAGCCTCGGAGGCGTGCGACCTTGGCCCCCTCATCACGGACCGGCAGATGACGCGGGTACTCGGGTGGATCGATTCGGCGACATCGGACGGGGCCACAGTGATGTGTGGTGGGCAACGCATGTCTGGGGAGAACGCCCAGGGGTTCTACGTTGAGCCGACAGTCATCGCCGACGTGACGGACGACCTTGATGTCGTGAAAGAGGAGATATTCGGCCCGGTGCTGGCTGTCATGCCCTTTAGGGATCGCGACGAGGTCATCGAGCGTGCCAATAACTCACGCTTCGGGCTGGCTGCGGGGGTCTGGTCGAACGACCTTTCCACCGTTCATGAAGTCTCAAGTCGCGTTAGGGCGGGAACCATCTGGGTGAATACCTGGGGGCTCACCTCTCCTGCGGTGCCGTTCGGGGGGATGAAGCAAAGTGGCAAGGGTCGCGAAATGGGTGAGGACGCTCTTGAGCTATACACCGAGACGAAAAGTGTCTGGATGGGCTGGCACAATCCGATCAAATGAACAATTGACCAGTGAATGTGCAGATGATAGTTTGACGGAACGGCGATGAGACGCCGGTAGGCAACGGTCCCGTCGTGACCGCAGACAGAGAATCGAGATGAGTGTGACGTGAAGATTCGCACCGGAAACTTCCCACGTGGCTCCAGCTACTACCCGCCGTTCCATGCGCCAGAGGACTGGGTGCGCGACACAGCGAACATGGCGGCCGCTGACATGAACATGATGCGGACGGCCGAACTGCTCGCGACCTGGGACTACATCGAGCCGGAGCGCGGAAAGCCTGACTGGTCGTGGCTGGATCGCATCTTCGAACTGTCGCAGGAGAACGGCATTCAAATTCTTCTTGGCACCGGATCGTGTTGCCCGCCCATTTGGATGGTCGACGACTATCCCGACCTTCAGGCGGTGTCGCGTGAAGGGACCAAATTCCCCACCAACTCCTACTGGGGCTGGGCATGCGTAAACAACCCGGGCATGGACATCGAGGTCGCCCGCTATGTGAATCTGCTCATCGACAGATACGGCAATCACCCCGCCCTCATGGCCTGGCAGATCGATAACGAGCCGGGGTCGCACCCTGCATTCGGAGGCGAGGCGGAACGGCGGGCTCCGAAGCAGAATGCGTACTTCTGCTACTGCGATCGCTGCGCCGAACTCTTTCGCGAATGGGTGGCCGCCAGGTACCACAACATCGAGGCGCTGAACGCGGCATGGGCCTGGGATCCGACCCATCATCGCTATGTCGACTGGCGGCAGATCAATCCCCCGCGCTCATTGCCCGCGGAATGGGGCAATGCAACCGCCTGGTTGGACTTTCGAAGGTTTGTCAGAGACTCATTCACCCGATTCGTGAAGCGTCAGCACGACGTTATCAAGGCCCGGGACCAGATCCACCCGACTTCAACCAACCTTGTCACTCCGTTGCGGTATGAACTGGAGGTCAATTGGCGAGGCATCGACCACTGGGCTGTGGGTGGAGTGGTTGACGTAATCGGCTATGACATGTACCCGCAGAAGTCCTTCAAAATCGACCCGGCACACTCGTCATGGTTCATGGATTTTGCCTACTCGGTGGCAAAACACAATGACCGGACCCTGTGGATGCCAGAGCTCGAGAGTGGACCCGTCGGAGGGTTCTCAGCGGGTCCTTTGCACACCACCCGCCCGACCGACATCACTCGACATATGCTCTCTTGTTTGGGGCACGGGGCGAAAATGATCGCGTTCCAGGGCTACCGCGAGTGGAACTGCATTCCGCTTCACTGGGGCGCTCTCGTGGACCTCGACGGCGACCCCACCGGACGCTATTACTCGGCCGCGAACGTGAACCGAGTGATCAAGGAGCACGAAGACTTCTTCCTTGATTCACTCCCGGCCAAGGCGGGGGCTGCCATCTACTTCACGCACGACAACGCCTCGGTCCTCGATGGTCAGGCGAACGAGGAGTTCCTGTATGGCGCCATCCACGGCGTTTACAACGCCCTCTGGTACGAGGGCTTCAACGTTGAATTCGTTGCACCGCAGTTCCTTGGTACGCCGACCGCGGACTATGAGGTGCTGTTCCTTCCCTTCCTCATGCACCTTCCGCAGGATGATGCTGATCGAATCACGCAATTTGTGGAAGACGGCGGTACGGTCGTTGGTTTCGCCAAGCTCGGCCACCTCGATGAGAAGGGCTGGTCGTGGAACCGGAGGCCTGGTGCAGGGCTGACTGCCTTGTTCGGAGCTCGTGAGACGTCCATTGAGGTGTTCGATCGAATGGGCTGGGCCGAGAACGATGCGCCCGGCTCCGGAATGGGTATGTTCGGAGCACCCGTCATGCATGCTGAGGTATTGGTGGAAAGTGAGCAATCGCTAGCGATTGCGGTCGAGCCGGGTAATCCGTTGTTCGAGGGCATCGACTCGGAGACGATTCAGGGATATTGGCACCGACAGGAGTTCGACATTCAGGACGATGTGGAGGTTCTCGCTCGCTTTGTCGATGGGGCCCCAGCCATTCTCCGCAGGGTCCATGGACGCGGCCAAGCGATTCTGATGGCCACGCACGTCGACTTAGCAGTTGTTCACCATGATGACCCTGCCACGCGCAAGCTGTTCGCCAACCTCCTAGAAATGTGTGGAGTGGAGCGCCCGGTCGTTGTTTCGGGCGCTGATCAGGGCTACGTGCAACAGCGCGTCGACGCACATCTTCTCGAGTTGGGTAACCAACGCGCGGTGCTCATCAATAACGAGGGTGAGACTGACGTGGACCTCGTGGTGACAGTACCGAGCGCTTCGGGAACGGAGAGTGCAGTGGAGCTCCTCTCGGGCGAGTCCATCGTGTTGAAGTGCGAGGGCGGTGCACGATTCGAGATCACGTTGCCCGCATCAGCGGGTGTCATCGTGATGCTGAGCGATCATTAATAGTCACTCGGGGGATGAGGAGCGGAAGGGCGCGATGCGAGCAGGGGAGGTCGACCTTGATGCATTTGGCTCCTATGCAGCGCTTGTCGAACGCTTTCAGTGGGATATTCCTGAGCGACTGAACATCGCAGCGGAAGTCTTTGATCGATGGGGGCAAGACCGCGGCAGGGTGGCCTTGTACGTCGAACGACGTGATGGAAGGCGGGATGTCTGGTCGTACTGGGAGCTCACGCGCCTGTCCAAGAGGTACGCAAACTACCTTGTGACCCTCGGGATCAAGCGAGGCGACCGGGTGGCGCTCGTCCTGGATCAGGGGGCCGAACTCGCGGCCATGCACCTCGGCATCTATTCAATTGGCGCAGTCGCGTTGCCCATGTCGCACCTATACGGTCCGGATACCTATCGACACATTCTTCAGGATTCTCAGGCAACGGCCATTGTCGTATCGCCTGGCCAGGCTGACAGCATTCGGTCGATTCGCGCGGACCTCCCGTCGCTCATCACCATGGTGGTCAATGGCGAACCCGGGGCAGGCGAGCATGCCCTCAACGATGCATTGAGCGAATCCACTGAATTCGAGCCAGTGTCGACTTCGTCGAACGAGCCGGCACTTCTGGTTTACACGTCGGGCAGCAGCGGTCACCCGAAGGGAGCCCTTCACGCCCACCGAATCATCGAGGGCTACCTGCTCACATTCAGGCTCTTCTTCAACCTGCGTTTTGATGAATCGACCGTCTTCTACACGCCATCGGATTGGGCGTGGGTCGGGGGACTGCTCGATATCCTGCTCCCGGCGCTCGTTCTGGGCTATCCCGTCCTTGCAGACGAACGTAGATTCACCGCCGAACGCAGTTTTGAGGTCATGGGGCGAAACGGCGTGACGCACGCGTTCCTTACGCCGACGGCGTTGAAGATGATGGCTCAGGTTTCGTCTGCTAAAACACGCTTCGACCTTGATCTCAGGGTGATCGCGAGCGGAGGTGAATCTGTGGCAGACAATCTCCACGGATGGGCCGGACAAGAACTGAACGCGGTCGTGAACGAGTTCTATGGACTGACCGAAGTGAACCACCTCATTGGCGGGTGCGAGGCCCTTGGCTCCGGTCGTCCCGGATGGATGGGACTCCCGTACCCGGGCAGGATCGTTGCGGTTCTGGACGAGGCTGGAGAGCAGGTTCCGGATGGCGAGGTTGGTGAGGTGGCGGTGCGTCCGGGCGATCCCACGCAGATGATCGAGTACTGGGGGAAGCCAGAGGCGACGGCGGCACGTGTGCGGCACGGCTGGATCATGACCGGCGACCAGGCCGTGCGTGACGCCGAGGGTTACATTCGCTACCTGGGCCGTGACGACGACATGGTGTCCAGCGCTGGCTATCGCATCGGGCCCGCGGAAGTCGAGGAGTGCTTGCTTCGCCACCCGGCTGTCTCCGAGGTTGGCGTCATTCCCGCTCCGGACGAGGCCCGCGGCGAGGTGGTAAAGGCCGTGATCGTACTGGCCAAGGGGTTCCAGCGTTCAGACGACTTGACGAACGAGTTGCAACAGCAGGTTAAAACGCAACTTGCTGCCTACAAGTATCCGAGGATCGTCGAGTTCGTGGAGGAGCTTCCGAAGACGACCACGGGTAAGGTAAATCGCAAGCAGCTCGCCTCAGAAGCGAGGGCATCTCAGGCCTAGCGCGTCACGATTATTCAGGTGGCGTCGGAGGGCCCGCGAGTGTTGCCGATATTCAGTGAGCATCGCGCGCAGAGCCCGAAGATTTCGAGGGTGTGGCTCACGTCAGTGAAGCCATTCTCCCTGGCGATCTCGTGGGTCCAGGCCTCGACCACCGGACCCTCGACTTCGACGGTGAGGCCGCAGGTGCGGCAGACGACATGGTGATGATGGCCTGAGCGCTGCCCGCAGCGGCGGTACAGCGACTGACCGTCGCTGCCGGCGAGGACGTCGATGTCGCCCTGCTCGGCCATCGCCTGAAGAGTCCGGTAGACCGTGGTAAGGCCAACGTTCTCACCCTGGGCGCGGAGCAGGTCGTAGAGATCCTGGGCGGATCGGAAGTCGTCGAGTTCCTGCAGGACGTTGGCCACAGCCGCTCGCTGCCGGGTCGAGCGCTGCTTGATGGCAGCGGGCTCCCCGGTTGCGGAAGCGTCGGTTGAGGAGGCCATGCCCACTGACTGCCCTCCCAACGCTGCAATGAGTCACCCGCAGTTACGGGAAGTCACAACGGACGTTACGGGACGATGTTGCTAATCGCCTTGGCGACCCTGACACCCATTCCGTCCGCACCGACATTGTCGCCGTAGTACATGAGGGCCTTGCCATCAGAAAGCCGGATGATGTCCGGGTCGCCGCCGTTTGGCATGACGAACTTCTCATTCGAGAAATTGATGCCGTCGGAGCTTGTTGAGACGAAGATCCCGTACGCGCTCCCCCGGTCGGCGGGGTAGTAGAGGGCGATCTTTCCTGACTTATTAGTGACGGCGAAGGGGTGCGAGCCGCCTTCGGCGACGACAGTCGGCCCGACGGTCCAGTTGAGCATGTCAGGACTCGTAGCGGTCTTCATCACGCGCGGGGCACGCTCCCCGGGCTTTTCGAGATTCGAGAAGTAGGCCCGATAGGTTCCCTTGTGCTTGATGACGGTGAAGACACCGGGCTCGAACCCTGCCTGCGCCGTGGTCAACACGCTGCCCTCGCGGGTGAAGGTGACTCCCCCGTCATTGCTGACGGCCGAGTTGATGTTTCCAGCTTCGACGAAGAACAGGCGCAGGGAGTTCCCACCGAGCGCAACGGCCCGTGGCTGACCCACCGGGGTGCCCGGGAATGGATTGGTGCCATCACCTGCGAACGTGAGCCCAGTCTTGGTGGTCGACGTGGCAACACGAAGTCCGGGGAGGCCATTTGTGTCATTGACGAATGCGAAAAGTCTTACCTTCCCATTGGGAAGGAGGAACGCGGTTGCGTCGGCAACCTGCTTGCCGGTTGAGCCGAAGGTGCTTTGCGAAAGTGCGACGCCGACGGGCTTGAAGATTGTTGCGTTCTTGATGTTTGGTGCGGACGTCGGCGAGGACTTGCTTGGTTGCCAGACGCCATTGACGCACTGGATCGCACCATTGCCGAGGGGCAGGATCTGGCCTTCGACCGTGCAGGCATCCCCGGGCATCTCCGCAGCGTTCCCGATAGCGGGGATGGCGGCGAGGAGCAGGGCCGTGGTGGCGGAGGCGATGATGATGCGGCGCGTTCGGGTCATGGGGGAAGGGTAATCTCTCCCACGCCGTTGCGGAATGGGTCGCGGACAGAGAAAAAATCGGGAGAGCGAGAGTGTTCCAGAGTTTCGTCGCGATCGGCGACAGCTTCACCGAGGGTCTCGACGACCCGAAGCCGGACGGCACCTACCGCGGCTGGGCGGATCTGGTTGCCGCACGCCTGGCGCTCGAGCACCCGGGTCTGCTCTATGCGAATCTGGCCGTGCGCGGCCGGAAGCTCGCTGGAGTGATGGACGAGCAACTCCCTCGGGTCGAGGAGATGCGCCCCTCCCTCGTCACCTTCGCTGCCGGTGGCAATGACCTGATACGTATGAATGGCGACGTTCCAGCGCTTGCGAACTCGGTCCACGTCATCCTTGAGCGGCTCGTCGCGACGGGCGCCACCACCATCGTGTTCGCAGGCTTCGATCCGCGCGAGCGCATCCCGTTCAGCCGGGTGCCGGGTGAGCGCGGGGAGCGGCTCAACGTTCTCATCCGGCAGAGCGCCGCCGACCTTGGGGCGTTGCTTGTCGACCTGTGGGTGATGCCCCGCCTCTATGAGCCCCGCATGTGGGCCCGTGACCGCCTACACCTCAGCAGCGATGGCCATGCCCTCGTTGCAATAGAGGTCCTTTCGACCCTTGGCTATGAGTGCGAGTTCGGTGACTTCGTCAATAACCCTGAGGACTCGGGGCAGGATCCCGCATGGCCAGCTGCGCGGATCGAGGATGTGCGCTGGGCGTCGACTTACTTTCTTCCGTGGCTCTACCGCGGGCTCAGGGGCAGATCGTCAGGCGACGGCATCGAGCCGAAGTTCCCCGACCTTGTCCCGGTTGACCCGACCATCGGCCGGTGAACGTTCAGGCGCTCCAGACGAGCTTGCCCTTCTTCATGCGGCAGGTGAGCGTGGCCCCTTTGTAGGTGCCCTGTACCCCGGCCTTCGTGCACTTGGAGCCCGGCTTGCCCGCTTTGGTGGTCACCGTCGTGCTCACCTGAGTCGCTGCGCATCCGGCGCCGCACGCGATCCCGGTCGTGTTCAGGGATACCCCGGGGCTCTCCGCACTCGCCGTACCGAACTGGCTCGCGGGGATGACAACTGACCACGACGAGATGAGCGAGGGTGGGGCAACAGAGGTGCCGAGCCGGATGGACGCGTTGTCGCGGCCGCCAGTATTGATGTAGGTGAAGACCGTTGAGTTATCGGTTGAAAGGACTGCGCTCGGCACACCGCCATCGTCTCGCGAGACGATGGTCTGGGTGTTCGCCTCGTAGGGTCCTAGGAGGTTGGCCGAGGTGTAGGCGATTGTGTTGCCGCCGAGTGACACAAGGAGCACCCACCTGTTGCCGTTCCAGTAGATATCCGGGTCCGTTGCGTCTCCGGTGACCGGAAGGCTCGCTGTGCTGATCGTGATGGCGTCGCCGACGTAGGTGAATGAGGAGCCGTCACTGTCCTTGTCCTCGGTGGCCAAGAGGATGCTCCGGGTCGGGGAGTTTGGGTCGATGGCTTGCATCGACGGGACGTAGACGAGAACGAGTCGGCCGTCAGGCAATTGCCCAGCGAATGAGGCGTCGCGGGCCATGGCACCAGCGCCCTGTGCGTTCTTCACCGTGAACGAACTGGCCGTCACCTGTCCGGTCGACATGTTGACGCGGGATAGCCCGGCGCCGATGACGTATGCCGTGTCGCCGCGGCGAAACACATCGGGAACTGAACCTGTGTGGGGCTGCCAGCCCGGCAACTGCGTCCACGATCGGCCATCAGGCGATGAACCAAGGCGAATCAGGTGATTCATCGGGTTCCCGCATTGGGTTCCGATGCCGAGGGCGCAGGTGTGAAACGCCATAAGGTAGGGGTCTGCCGTGGGGGTGACAGTAAAACCGCTATGGGCCGGGGCGCCCGGATCCGACCTCGGGGCAGTCGGGGGAGCAGCATAGGCCCCCGTGCTTGTCGCGAACAGGGCAAGAAAAGTGCTGGCAACCAACGGGATGACGAGTCTGCGCATGGCGCGAAAATATCAGAATCCTCCTGACTCGGTGGTCGATCATGTGCTTTCGTAGGCTTCACGATGGATGGGTAGCCTTTCCGGATGAATGCCGACCCGCTCCGTGACGAACTCGCAACCCAGCACCGTGCGCTGCACGATATTTCCGGGGGCTACCCGGCGAACCACTTCGCATTCCAGCGAATCGCCAATGCTCTCCTCGATGCAGGCGCCGGTCGAATCATCGAGGTCGGTGTGGGCCAAGGCAATGCCCTGACGCTCCTCGCCGGTCTCGGCCTAGAGATCTCGGGGATCGATACGAGCAATGAAGCCGTAGATGCCAGCAAGGAGCGCCTCAAGAGCCTCGGTCAGGACCCGTCGCGGGTCACCTGGGCTAATATCGAGGATCCCATCACCTATGCGCCGCTCGCGGCTGATGGACCCTTCGACGCACTCGTCGCCCTCGGAGTGCTGCCCCACGTCCGGCATGAACATCAGACCATCCTCAACATGAGGTCACTTGTGCGACCTGGTGGCGAGGTCTTCGTCGAGTTCAGAAACAAGCTCTTTTCACTGTTCACCTTCAATCGCTACACCTATGAGTTCATCATGGACGACCTCCTCGGCGAGGTTGACGGGGCGCTGCGGGGGGCGGTGGGTGAGCGGCTGCGGGGCCGCCTAGACATGGAGGCTCCACCGGTGAGCACCAGCGGTCACGCTGCGCGTTTCCATACCCCGTTCGAGGTCATCGATGATTTCAACGCTGCTGGGTTCGAGGCCGTGGAGGCGTGGCCATTTCATTATCACGCGGGGCCGCCATCGTTCGAGGCATCACACCCGCAGGCGTTTCGCGATGAGTCGATTGCGCTCGAGCATGAAACGTCCGGCTGGAAGGGGCTCTTCCTCTGCTCGGCCTTTATCATCCGAGCAAGGCGTCCGTTGGCCGGCGAAGCGAGCGTCTGACCAGCCCCGATGTCACAGGCTCGTGCACTATTGGTCCAGTGCCTCGCGAAGGCGAGCGAGGCCCGAGTCGAGGCACTCGCTGGCCATCGAGAGGTGCCCGTGTCCATCGGCGATGACTGAGTGGGCGGCAGGAATGGCGGATGCCAGCCATCGGCCGTGCGCCGGCGGCACCATGAGGTCCTCCGTCCCCTGATAGATCGACAGGGGCATGTCGACCGCGGTGAGGTCGAAACCCCACGGCTGGGTGAATGCGACGTCGTCGTCAAACCAGCCCCAGATTCCCTGGGCAACGGACCAGCGTAGGGAGGTCGCCATCTCGCGACCCCGCTCGCCGGTGAGGAAGGCACGATCGATTTCTGGGAGCAGGGTGGCGAGGGCCGAGATGACGTCTGGGCCGGTGATCGCCCTGAGGTCCTCGCGCTGTGCAGCGAGATACTCCGCAAGCTCATCGCCCCCTGCCAACGCTGCCCCGAACTCGTCGAGATTCTCCTGACCCATTCCATCGAGGAACGTCAGCCCGGGCGCGTCGTACGGCGCCACGCCTGCGAGGCTTATTGCGGCCCGGCATCGTCCGCCGGCGAGGGCCAACGTCGCGATCGCGTGGGGCCCACCCCCCGACCAACCGAGGGTCGCGAACGTCTCATAACCGAGATGATCTGCGAGTTCGACGACCGACGGCACGATGTCGGCGACGCTGCGCCCCACCTGCCTCGTCGAGGATCCATAGCCGGGCCGAACCACCTCAACGGCCTGCAGGTTGTTTGCTCGAGCGGCGAGGAGCAGGTCTTGCTGCATCGGACCGGCAGCCGGGGTTCCGTGGTGGTAGAACAGTAGGCCGCTTGCCTCGGGCGCCCCTTCGTCGACGAAGTATTCAATGTCTACGCCGTTGCTGAGCCTGCAAACATGTGCGCTCTGCGCCTCGATAAGCATCAAATAATGCTATCCAGATGAACCTGAGCCGGAGTCAAATCCCGCGAATGGTCCGTCCGTGCGATGACGACGCAGAGCTACCAAGCATCGATAATGTCCTGCGGGCTTACGGCGGTGACGCCGCTGACACTCACGCCCGTCCGACTGATCGCAATGAGCGAGGTGGAGTCCTCCGCGCCGGGCAGTTGCGAGCGGTGAACGATGAGTTCGGCTAGGTCTGCCTGACCGAAGGGCTCGGTCTCATGCCACTTGATCGACCCGACTCCAAGGAGTCGTTTCGCAGGCTGAGTGTCGGCGATGACTAAGTCGATCTCCGGATTATTCGTTCGTGTCCAGTAGGCCCCAACCACGCCTGTTGTTCCTGCCGGACCGGAATCGCCCATGCGTGCGACCCCGGAACGCAGGACAGGTTCGATAGCGCGGCCGCGCCAGGACGGCCAGCTAGCCTTCAGCCGAGCCAAGACGCGTGCATGGGCCCCCCGTTCAATCTCGGCTAAGGCTGGCCCGATAAACGCGAGCCAAAACCGCAGATACGGATCAGTGACCCGGTAGCGCGGGACTTTGCTATGTGAGGTCGAAAGGGGTTGGTCCATTGTGACGATGCGCTTGTCGCGCAGTGTCGTGAGCGCCCGCGTGAGGGCTGTTGAGTGCAGGCCTCCGGCGCGCTGCGCGATGTTTGCGAATGTGGTCTCTCCACTGCCAATTGCCGTCAGCACTACGCGGGCCTGTGTGAGGTCAGGGAATTCGGCGGCGAGCATCCGTTCACCGCTGACCACAAGCGCACTCGTCGAAGATGAAAGAGCTGACGCCAAATAGTCCCACATCGGCATCCCGGTCGGCCATTCGTCAGCAATGAGGGGAAGGCCTCCGGTAATGAGGTACGCGTCAAGTGCCTCTGGTGCGGACAAGCCCAGCAGCAGGGCCGTCTCACTGGGAGCCAATGCGGGCACGATCATCTCGCTTGCTCGTTGGTGAAACGGACTTCCGTACTCGTTCAGGACCTCCATCATCGACAGGTCTGACCCGACGCCGATCATCAACACTGGCCGCCGAGAAATGACCCGGTCAAACATTTTCTGGAGCATGCCTTCGAGTGACGGATCGGTTGCTATCAGGTACGGCAACTCGTCAATGACCAGCACGCTGGGAGCCCCTTCGGGCACCGCCGACGCGAACAGTCGCAGCGCTGCCTCCCACGTCTGCGGGGTCACATCACGGAATAGGTCCGCGCCGGGGAGGTTTGAGGAGGCGACCGCTTCAGCGAAGAGTTTCAGTTCCCGCTCAGGTGCCTGCGCGGACGCCGTGTAGAACACCGCTGGGACTCCGGATCGCTCAAGAAACTCCTCGATCAGCCGGGACTTGCCCACGCGCCTGCGCCCTCTGATGAGCAGCGCCTTGCCCGGTCGGTCGCCAGCACGAGAGTCAGTCAGACGATCGAGAAATACCTGTAGCTCGGCGAGTTCACGAGCCCGTCCAACGAACGTAGCCATCACGGTCCCCTCGAGGTCATTACTGCCATAAATGAAAGTATCATCAATGAAAGTAACATTGATGATACTAACGTGAAAAGTAGTACTTGGGAATTAGGTGACCGATGTTGGGTCGTCGTCCGGATGAAATGGCCAATGACGTGGTCATTTGACAACATTTCGAGACAGTTCCACCGGTTGCCGGACGAAACGACCGGGGGTTGGCTGGGGAGTTGTCTAGACGAATTCACCAGATGCTGGATTGAAATCGCTAGGATCTTTGAACGTGAGCACTGTCGAGTCCCACCACGAGCATCAGCACCTGCACCTTCGACCCCTGCACGACAGGGCGACCCTCATCGTGTTCGCATCCCTCGCTGCCTGGTCGTGGTTCATCTACAGCTTCGGCGCGTCCCTTGGGATCCTCCGAGATGAGCAGGGCACCTCAACGATGATCGGTGGGCTGCACGGCACCGCCCTCGCGCTCGGAGGCGTGCTCGGCGCCATCGCGACACCCCGGCTGAACCAGCGCTTCGGGCGCGGACATGTCATGCGGATCGCAGCTGCTGGCGCGGTCGTGGGAATCCTCATCTTCACGATCCCCGGCCTCACCGTCGTCGGCACCCTCGCGGCGGCCTTCATCGCCTGCTTCTTCGGAAACATCATTGTTGTCTGCGTGAACTCATTCATCGTGATGCATCAGGGAGCGGCGAGTGCACCAGCAATCACTGAGAGCACGGCGCTGGCAGCGCTGATTGGCGTCATCGCGCCGGTATTTCTCGGCATTGCGATCGGATCGGTTGTGGGCTGGCGAGCCGGAATCTTGGTAGCAGTGGTCGCGTTCGTGGCCGTCGAGATCTGGCGCGGGCGCAATCTCGCCGTCTTCGGCGAACCGGGGCAGGTGCTCACCCGTAAGGCCTCAGGGGCGCTGCCAAGGCTCACCTACTGGGCGCTCGTCTCCAATATGTGCTACATCGGAGCGGAGTTCTGCATGAGCCTGTGGGGAGTCGACCTGCTCCGCGAGCAGGTTGGCCTGAGCGTTGCGGGAGCGGCGGCGGGCCTCGGCGCACTCACCGGAGGCATCTTCGTCGGTCGTGCCTTCGGGGCCGGCATCACTCGCGCGGTTCCGGCGGAGCGACTGCTCAAGATCTCGGCCGCTGTGGGGATCGCGGCGTTCTTCGTCATGTGGTTCGCCACCTCAGCCCCGGTCATGCTTGCGGCATTCTTCGTCACGGGCCTTGGGATCTCACTGCAATGGCCGCTCGGCATGGCTCGGATTCTGCGCTCATGCGGAGGACGTACTGACCGCGCCGCGGGCGCGGCAATGGCCTTCGGCACTGCCGCCATCGGCGCGGGCCCATTCGTCCTAGGCGCGCTGGCGGAGCGAATGCCGATCCATGAGGCGTTCTTGATCGTCCCTGTGCTGCTGTGCATCTCTTTGGGCATCGTGATGTTCCGCCCAGTTCCGCAGGACGTCACTGAGGCGGCTGTCCCCGCTGGGGTCTGACACGCAGGTTCGCTCAGGCGGATACGCGGCCTAGCTCGTCAAGCTCGGACTCGGTCAGCTGCAGGTCGGTCATCTGGAGCAGGTCGGGCAGTTGCCCGACGACGCGGGCGCTCGCGATCGGCGTGGCCACGGTGGGCTGGGCGGCGAGCCATGCGAGCGAGATCGCCGTGACGCTCACCCCGTGGGCGGCTGAAATCCGGTCGAGGGCCGCGAGAATCGTCAGTCCTCGCTCATCGAGGTACTTGCCCGCGCCCTTCGCCCGCGCGCCCTCGACAACTGAACCCTCGCGATACTTGCCGGTGAGGAACCCACTCGCCAGCGAGTAGTAGGGCAGGCTCGCAAGGCCGTTCCTGGCGACGACGTCGCGCAACTCGCCCTCGTACTCGGCGCGATTGACGAGGTTGTAGTGGTGTTGAAGTGCGACGTAGCGGGCCACGCCCAGGCTGTCGGAGGTGTCGAGGGCTGATTGAAGTCTCTCGGCCGTGAAGTTCGAGGCACCGATATAGCGAACCTTGCCATCCTTGATCGCCGAGTCAAAGGCGCCGAGGGTGTCGGCCTGCGGGGTGTCGAGGTCGTCGTAATGGGCGTAGTAAAGGTCGATTCGATCGGTCTGCAGCCTGCGCAGTGAATCATCGAGCCCCTGCTGAATGGTCGCTGGGGCAAGGCCGATGAGGGGTGGCAGGTGGCTCACCTTGGTCGCGATGATCATCGAGTCGCGGTTGCCGCGTGCGGCCATCCACTTGCCGATGATGGTCTCCGACTCGCCTCCGCTGTTGCCGTCGACCCAATGCGAGTAGGCGTCGGCAGTATCAATGAAGTTACCGCCGGCGTCTGCGTAGGCATCGAGCACCTCGAAGGATGACGACTCGTCGGCGGTCCAGCCGAAGACATTGCCGCCGAGGCAAAGCGGGTGGACGAGGAGGTCGGAGGTGCCGAGTCGAATCATGGGCACATTCTGGCCCATACCCAAAGAGCAGGATGTGGGACGTAGCATTCGAGCATGAGACAGATGTCGCGACCGAAGGGGAATCCGTGGCTCGCATCCGCAGGCTGACCGTCGATGAGCTCGACCCCGAGATGGCGGCCCTTATCGGCGCGCAGGACCGCACCCCCCTCGAACTTGCGGTGACATCGATCGTGGGTCACCGTCCTGACCTGGCGCAGCCCCTCATTGCCTTCACCCGCAGCCTCAAGAATGGGATCCTGCCCCGGCGCCTTGTCGAACTCGTGCGCCTGCGCATCGCTTTTCACAATCAGTGCCGCAGTTGCATGGCGATTCGCTATCAGGACGCCCTCGCCGATGGCGTCACCGAGGACCTTGTCTGCTCACTGGAGAAGCCGGCGGAGGCCGAGGGGCTATCGGCAGCCGAGCAGCTCGCGTTGCGCTACGCCGACCTCTTTGCAACGAATCACCTCGCCATCGACGATGCCATGTACTCAGCCCTTGGCGAACACTTCACCGAGGGCGAGATCGTCGAACTCGGCCTGCAGGTGGCGCTGTTCGTGGGGGTCGGCAGGCTCGCGGCCACGTGGCACATCGTCGAGGACCTTCCCGCAGCCTTCCGGGAGGAGTCATCCGAGGTCCTTGCTCCGTGGGGCAATGAGTCCGTGATCGTCCGATGAGTGTGCGATCCTAGATTCCTCACCAACTCGGGAGGCAGAGCATGAGTTTCTTCCAGCGCACGGCAACCGTGACCGGTGCCGTCAAGTCCAGCACCGGGCGTCACCCCCTCGGCCAGCGCGTGAGCGCCGTGCTGCCCATGCTTCGCGATGCGTTTACCGGCCGGTGGAATGAGGCACCGCGCGGACGCCTGACCTTGGCCTTGGCCGGGGTGGTCTACGTGGTGTCACCGATCGACCTGATGCCCGAGCTCGTGCTCGGGCCATTCGGAATCTTCGATGACGTGGGCATCGCGGCACTGTGCGTTGCGATCCTCATGTCATCGGCTGAGCAGTGGATTGACCGCGGTTCGCCGGTGGGCGGCACCGGACCGACCCCAGAGGCGGGCCAGGCCGGCGACGTCATCCGAGGGGTCGTCGTCGAGCCGCCGACACGGTAGGGCTGACATCCGGCCCCCGTCACTGCGGGGGCTCGCATCGTCGCTGAATTCCGGCCGGACCTGCCCCACTACGTTATTCCAATGTCTGATCTGAGAAGAAACATTGGATTGGTCGGGGGCATCGCCATCTCGCTGGCGGCGATGGGCCCGACAATGTCGGTGAGTCTGAACCCTCAGGCGATTGCAGATCAGGTCGGTCCTGCAGTCCCCACGACATTCCTCATCGCGCTCGTCCCGCTCATGCTTATCGTTGGCTCCTTCGTCGTACTCACGAAGCGCCGAGGAACGGCGGGCTCGCTATTCGGACTCGTGGGCGCGGAGATCGGGCCGCGCTCGGGCGCCGCAGCGGGCGTCTGGCTCATCGGGGCATACGTCGCGTCGGCTGCCATCACCGCGCTGTCCTTCGGCATCTTCACGTCCACCCTCCTGCAGGAGTTCGGCTGGACCTCGACCCCGCAGTGGCTGCCGATCGTCCTGGCATTGATCATCCTGCCGCTCACCACCTACCTCGCAGGGCGCACCATGCGAGCACTCGGTCATGCGCTGCTGATTCTCGAGGGCCTCACCATGGCGGCAATCCTCATCGTCTCGGTCATGGCCCTGTTCAGGCTGGTGACGAGCGGCGGCCCGCAGGGCCAGACGGTCGACTGGTCGGCATTTCGGCTCGAGGGGGTGTCGGCGGGGGCCATCGCCCTCGCGCTCACCTTCGCCCTGCTCTCCAGCGCGGGGTTTGAAGGCGCCGCCGCCCTTGGCGAGGAGACCCGCGAGCCGCGCAAGGCGATCCCGAGGGCCCTCATCTGGACGATCGTCCTCACGAGCACCTTCTTCATCTTCGTCACCACAGTGGCCGTGTGGGCCTTCGGCGTGGGACCGAATGCGATGAAGCAGTTCACGGCGAGCGGATCGCTTCCTGCGGACATCGCCAACCTGTACGTCGGCGATGGAGTGGGCGACTTCATCACCGCCGGTGGCGCGATCTCCTCATTCGCCTGCATGGTCGGGGCGCAGGTTGCCGCAGGGCGGATCCTGTTCGCGCTGTCCCGATCGGGAGTCGCGACACCGCGCCTGCGCACGCTCTCGGCCCATGGCACGCCGGTCGCGGCGACGCTGGTCATTGGGATCGTGACCTTCGCGTTCGTCGCCCTCGCAGTGGTGTGCACAGGGGCCCAGTCGTTCTCCGCTTTCGAGCTCACGAGCGACGTCGCGGGCGTGGTGTTCATCGGTGCCTATGCGGTGGCCTGTGCTGCTGCGGCACGTGTGCTTTGGCGATCTGATCGCGGTAGGGCCTGGGCGGCGTTGCCGGTGGCCGGCATTGCCGTCCTCCTCATCGTCCTCGCCCTTCAGCTCTTCCCGATTCCCTCAGGCTGGGAGCTGATCGCACCGGTGCTCGGACTCTCCGTGCTCCTCGGTGGAGGCGTGTTCGGGCGGATGCGCGGAGGCCGCGCGCAGGAGGCAGTCTCGCAGGTGATTGTCGGCTAGGGTTTTGCCGCGGTGCACTCGACCGCCCAAGGGAACCTCGGAGTTCAGGGGAGCGACGTGTCGCAACTGCTCATGCCAGATCTTGCCGGGTCGCGTGCAGTGAGCGCGGCTGAGGTGGCCCGCTTCCAGCGCGACGGCCACATAACCCTGACCGGAGTCGCCACGGTGGACGAAGCAGCCGCCTACTGCGATGTCATCACAGCGTCGGTCGACCGTCGTGGCCGCGATCCCCGGCCGCTGGCAGAGCGCGACACCTACGGCAAGGCGTTCCTGCAGATTGAGAACCTGTGGGTCGATGACCCTGACGTCGCCCAGTTCGTGCTCTCGGCGCGGTTCGCGGGGATCGCCGCGCAACTGCTCGGTGTGGAGAACGTCCGTCTGTATCACGACCAGGCCCTCATCAAGGAGGCCGGCGGCGGCATCACCACCGACATGGGCGTCCTCACCTTCGCCACTGGGTCGCATGACCGTGGCGCGCTCACCGACATCGAGATCTCTGACGCCTCGCACGGCTTCTTCGACGACCTCGTCGCGAGCGAGGGCTTCGAGGTCACCGTGCCCGGTCCGATGCGCGCCGGGGACGCCTCCTTCCACGCCGGGTGGACCGTGCACCGGGCCTCGGGCAACACGTCCGTCATCACCCGAACCGTGATGACGATGATCTGGTTCGATGCCGACCTCCTCGTCCAGGACCCCTCGAATCCGGCCCAGCATCGCGACCTCGGGAAATGGCTGCCCGGCTGTCGGCCCGGCGAGCCCGCCGTGTCGGCCCTGAATCCCAGGCTCGGGTACTGAGCGACCGCGACCCTCGTTTGGGCGGGGCACTGGCGGGCACCTGAATGTGAGAGGGTGACGCCGTGACCGACGGACTGCAACCGCCAGAGGGCACGACCGCCCTGCTTTTCGACTGCGACGGCACCCTCGTTGACACCCTCGGCCTATACCGAGAGTGCTGGCGTGAGGTATTCGGCCAGCGGGGGTTTGAGATGTCCGATGCCTGGTTCACGGCGTGGGCCGGCCACAGCCTCGAACCCTTCATCGAGGCAGCCTTCCCGGCGGCCACTACGGAGGTGCGCGAGCAGATCGGGGCTGCTGGTCTGGCCCTGTTCAGCGAATCCACCCACCTGCTTGAGCCGTTGGAGCATGTCGTGAGGATTGCCCGGCAGTTCGCGGGGGTGCTCCCGATGGCGGTTGTCTCGGGCGGGCCGCGGGCCGCGGTCGATGAGACCCTCGCGGCGGTCGGCATCCGCGGCCTCTTCGACACCGTCGTCACGGTCGATGACGTCGCGCGCGGGAAGCCCGAGCCGGATGCCTACCTGCTCGCGATGGAACGCCTCGGGGTGAGTGCCGACACGTGCGTTGCCTACGAGGACACCGCGATAGGCATCGCCTCTGCTGCGGCGGCCGGGATACGTCTCGTCATCGATGTCGGACCCCACGCTCCGTCGCCTGCCTGATCCGAAGGTTCCGCGTTTGGTCCTCGCTTCGCCGGACGGTTAGATGGCGCCATGACGAGCCTGAATGCAGCGCCTTCGCAGACCTACACCCTTGCCGCCGGATCCGATGATCCGCTGATAGTCCGGCGACTCGGATTCGGAGCGATGCGCATCACCGGCCCGGGAATCTGGGGCGAGCCGGCTGACCGAGGCACTGCGGTCTCCGTGCTGCGGCGCGCGGTCGAGCTCGGAATCGACTTCATCGACACGGCCGACTCGTACGGCCCGGAGGTCAGCGAGGACCTTATCCGCGAGGCTCTCCACCCCTACGACGGGCTGCTCATCGCGACGAAGGGCGGCCTCACCCGCCAGGGGCCCGATGCATGGGGACCTGTAGGGCGGCCCGAGTACCTGCGGCAGTGCGTCCTTATGTCCCTTCGCCGGCTTGGGCTCGAGCGGATCGACCTGTGGCAGTTGCACCGCATCGACCCGCTCGTCACGCTCGAGGACCAGTTCGGGGTGATCAAGGACATGCAGGCGGAGGGTCTCATCCGGCATGTCGGCATCTCCGAGGTGACCGTCGACGAGCTGCTCGCCGCGCAGTCGATCATCGACGTCGTGAGCGTCCAGAATCTCTACAACGCCGGCAACCGGGCGAGCGAGGCCCTCGTCGCCCACTGCACCGCGAACGACATCGGATTCATCCCGTGGTTCCCGCTCGGCAACCGCGCGCTGCTCGCCGCAGACGGCCCGGTAGCGGCCATCGCCCTGCGACACGGATGCACGGCCGCGCAGGTTGCCCTTGCGTGGCTGCTCCAGCATTCGCCGGTGATGCTCCCGATCCCGGGCACGGGCTCGGTCGGGCACCTCGAGGAGAACTGCGGCGCGTCCGAGGTGACCCTCGACGCTGAGGCAATCGCGGAGCTCAATGCCCTCGTGAGCGTGCCGTAGCGAACGCGCGTGGGCGGTCGCCCGGATGAGCGCTGGGCGCAGCCGGCCTGATTGACGGGCTACGACAACGTCCCCTGGGGCAGGCCAAGTTCCATCTCGGCGGCCCGGTGCGACCAGAGCGCAACCTGCTCCCTCGTGATGGTGTCCCCGTGTGCCACGCATTGCAGGGTGAGCCCGTCGAGGAGCGAGAGCAAGCGCCAGGCGGTCCCTTCGGGATCCTCGCTGCTCAGCACGCCTGCTGCGCAGCCATCCCGAATGAGCTGACAGATGAGCTGCTGCCAGTCCTCGTTCAGCCGGCGCGAGGCCTGCTGCAAGGCCGGCCTGCGCGCCGCCTCGGCCCAGGCATCGAGCCAGAGCTGCATGCCCGAGTCGTCGTCGGCTCGCGTGTAGCTGTCGAAGAATCGGCGGAGGCGATCGATCGGGTCGGAGCCCCCCGACACGGCAGCAGCGGCACGTTCGAGGTCCTCGGTCGCCGCTCGCTCGAAGGCCTCGGTGATGAGCTCGTCCATCGACGTGACGTAGTGATGGATGAGCCCGCTCGATGTGCCCAAGGCGGCGGCGACGTCGCGAACGGTGGTCGCCGCGATTCCCTGACGCTGCATGACCGCCAAGGTGGCAGCCACGATCGACTCCCGGCGGAGGTCGGGATTCATGCGCGCCATGGAACGACCCTAATCACTATTGCGCACCTGTCCAATAACTCCGTAGGGTTGGGTCGTCACTCGCGGTGGTTGGTTTCGCCACGCCCGCCGAGGGTCCGAGGAGAAAGAGGACGTCGATGATCCGCACGACCCCGTTCCACCCCCGCCTCGCGGAACTGAGCCAGACCGGATTGTGGGGTCACTGGGCGGGGTACCTGTCAGCAGTCCGCTATGACTTCTCGGCGAAGCACGAGTACTTCGGCGTCCGCAATTCCGCGGCATTCTTCGACGCGTCGCCCCTGTACAAGTACTGGATACGCGGCCGGGATGCCGAGCGGTTCCTCGGCGGCGTCATGGCTCGCGATATCCGTACGTGTCGACCCGGGCGCGCGCAATACACAGTGTGGTGCGATGACGCCGGCTACGTCCTTGAGGACGGTGTCCTGTTCCGGCATACGGCCGACGAGTTCCTCCTCACCTCAGCCGAGCCCAACCTCTCGTACTTGAGGTCCCTCATCGGATCGCTGCAGGTCGAGATCACCGATGCATCTGAGGACTACGGGATCCTTGCGGTTCAGGGGCCGCGATCGAGGGTCATCCTCGAGCAGCTCGCTCCAGAGATCGCAACCCTTCCATACTTTGGCTTCACGCCGGCCAAGATCGCTGGCCGCCCGGTCACCATCAGCCGCACCGGCTTCTCTGGCGACCTCGGCTACGAGATCCTCGTCGAGGCCGCGGATGCCCTCGACGTGCTCGATGCGGTCATGGCCGCCGGCGCGCCCCATGGGCTTCGGCCCTTCGGCGAGCAGGCACTCTCGATGGTCCGCATCGAGGCGGGGCTGCCCCTCATCGGGGTTGAGTTCTCGTCCAGTCGCTTCGCCTACAACGACGAGGAGCGCGTGACAGCGACCGAGCTTGGGCTCGGCTGGCTCCTGAAGAACATCGACGACGACACCAGGCCCTTCATCGGCCGACGTGCCATCCTCCGCGAAATCGCCGAGAAGTCCTCGCGCTGGTCGACTGTCGGACTCATGCTTGATTGGAAGGCATACAACGACCTCTACGTGAGCGCCGGCCTCATCCCGCACATGGACGAGATCCCCGTTCCGTGGGAGACGATGCTCTACGACGACAAGGGTGCGAGGGCCGGCTACGCGACGAGCCTCATGTACTCGCCGCAGATGCAGCGCTACATCGCCATCGCCAGGGTGAAGCCGGAGCTAGCCAAGGTGGGTGGCGTCGTCCACGTCGAACAGACGGTGAACCACGAATACCTCACCGTTCCCGCGGAGATCGTCCGACTCCCATTCTTCAACCCCGAGCGAAAGCTGGCCTGACATGTCGAACACGCACCAGTACGACGCCATAATCGTCGGCGGCGGTCACAACGGCCTCGTCCATGGCGCCTATCTCGCGAAGGCCGGGCTCCGCACCCTCATCCTCGAACGACGGCACCTCGTCGGTGGCGCAGCGATTACCGAGGAACTGCATCCGGGATTCAGCTTCACGACCTTCTCATACGGGCTCAGCCTCATTCGGCCCGAGATCATCCAGGAGCTCGAACTCGTGCGGCACGGGTTCATGCCGCTGCTCATGAATTCGACATTCGCGCCGATGGAAAACGGCGATTACCTGCTCCTCGGCCAGGACCGCGACGCGAACATCCGCGAGATCTCCCGGCACTCCAAGGCCGACGCCGATGCCATGGATCGCTTTGAGTTCGACATCTCGCGCGTCCAGCAGTTCATCAAGCCGCTGTTCGACAGCATGCCCCCGAATATCTTCGGCACGAGTCCGCAGGACAGGGAGGACGTCGCTGGGCTCCTCGCGCACCTGGGCAAGGCCGACAAGAAGGTCGTGCATGACGCCGTGCGGCTGATCACGGGCAGTGCTGCGGACTTCCTCGACGACTACTTCGAGAGCGACATCGTCAAGGGCCTCATCGCTTCGTCGGGGATCATCGGCACCAAGGTCGGGCCGATGTCGCAGGGCTCCGGTCTCGTGCTCCTGTTCATGTCGATGGGTG
>WLOY01000230.1 GCA_009699015.1 Actinomycetota bacterium
CGAGGGGTTAGGAGACGATGTCCTTGCGGTCGAAGCGGTAGACGGCATAGCCGATGCAGAGCGCGAAGGCCACGATCGAATAGGCCGCACCCCGGGCCATGCTCGTCCAGTCGATGTCGGTCGCCAGCGCCCCGAGCCAGGCGTTCGCATAGTGGGTGGGCAGCCATTCTCGGATCGACCCGAGGGCGCTGATCGCGTCGAGGATGTTGCTCACGATGACGATGACGACGGCGGTGCCCACCGCGCCGAGGGGCACGTCGGTCCAGACGCTCATGAGGAACGCGATGCCGGCCGCGAACATCAGTGAGACGAAGACGAACCCGGTGATGACGGCGACCCGGAACAGGGCCTCGCCCTCGGTGAAGACCCCGCCGGCGGGGCTTGCGAGGGCGCCCGAGCCGAAGGCGATGAGTCCAATGACATAGGAGAGCATGACGAGCGCCACGATCGCGAGGAGCGAGAGGAGGAGCCCGATGATGAGCTTCTGGCGAAGGAGGCGCCGCCTCGGCACGGGAGCCGCGAGCAGGTAGCGCAGGGTCGACCACGAGGCCTCGCTGGCCACCGTGTCGCCGCAGAAGAGCGCGACGATGATGAGGAGCAGGAAGCCGGAGGCGAAGAAGATCATCGTGACCGTGAAGTTCCAGGCGCCGGACGTGGCGAGCCCGACGAGGTCCAGGCTGCCGCCGCCAAATCGGCGCCCGCTGCCGCTGTTGCTCGGCTCCGCGGACGGGCCGAACTTCACGGCAGCCACCACGATGAGCGGCAGGGCCACGATGAGCAGGTACGCGATGAGGGTTCGCCTACGCCGCAACTGCCGGATGAGCTCGACGCGCAGGGGCAGCGTGGCGCTTGCGCGGTATCCGGGCTTCATGACTGCCCCACCGTGAGGTCGGTGCCGACGATCTCGAGGAAGACATCCTCGAGTCGCTGGCCGGTTCGGCCGCGCAGGAGATCGGCGACAGTGCCGGTGGCGACGAGTCGGCCGCGATGCATGACGACGACGTCGGTGCAGGTCTGCTCCACCTCGCTGAGCATGTGGGAGGAGATGATCACCGTGCGACCCCCTTCGACGTACTCGTGCAGCACATCGCGCATGGCACGGATCTGCGGCGGGTCCAGGCCGTTCGTCGGCTCGTCGAGCACGAGGAGATCGGGCTTCCCGAGCATCGCCTGCGCGATGCCGAGCCGCTGGCGCATGCCCTGGCTGTAGGAGCGAACCTTGCGGTCGATGGCGGTACCGAGATCGGCGATCGCCAGCACTTCGTCGAGGTACGACTCCTCGTCGCCGCGGCCGGCGGCCCGCCAGTAGAGATCGAGGTTCTCGCGCCCGCTCAGGTGCGGAAGGAACCCGGCCCCCTCGACCAGCGCGCCGACCCGTGAGAGAACCGGTGACCCCGCGTCAACCCGCTGCCCGTAGACGAAGAGCTCGCCCTCGGTGGGCCTGATGAGGCCCATCATCATGCGCATGGTCGTGGTTTTGCCGGCACCGTTCGGGCCTAGGAGGCCGAGCACGACCCCCTGCGGCACCGTGAACGAGACCTCGTCGACCGCGCGGTAGCCGCCCTTGTAGACCTTGCCGAGGCCCTCGATGGCCAGTGGCACGCCGATGAGATCGGCCCGCTCGCCGTCGCGGGCGGATCTCGGGCGCTTCCAGGCGAGGAGACCGATGATGAGCCCGATGATCGGAAGGGTGCCGAGCAGCCACCAGTAGGCGGCCACGCCGCTCTGAACCGGCTGCATGTCGGCGAGAGGAACGGAGAGCGTGGCCGTTCCGGGCGTCGCACCTGCGAGCGCGATGTCGTAGAGGGCGGGCCGATTCGGGAGCAGGTAGGCCGAGTCCGTCGTGGAGAGCACGAGGCGCAGCCGGTCACCGGCGGCGGCGGCCGCCACGATCGCGGGGAGCTCGATGGACAGGCTCACCGGAGAGGTGTCGAGGCGGTCGAGGCGGATCGGCGCTACCAGGCCCTGGGGGAAGGACTCCCTGCCGGAGGCAGACACGATTCGCAGGCTGGCAAACAGGGTGACGTCCTCGACCGGCTCGGTACTGGCGATCGAGAGGGTGACGGTGCTCGCTCCGACAATCGTGAGGGGCTCGTCGAGGGCTTGTGACTCGAAGGCCGCGGCCTGGCCGGGGAGCGGTACCGAAAGAAGGCTCCCGAGGCTGCCGCCGAGTCCGGGCAGGACGGTGATGGCAGCCGGTGTTCCGCCCGATGGGGCGAGGATCCGCTGCGGAGGCCCGGCGAGGGCGACGTCGAGCTGGCTGCTGCCGCGGATCCCCGGGTAGGTGGCCGACTGGAGCACGACCGGGTCGGATGACGAGTCCTCGGTCGAGATGGCACCGCCGGCGAGGGTCGCCTCGAAGGCGGTGGTCGTGGTGCTCGCGCTGCCTCCGGCCGGGTCGACGAGATAGGTCTGGAACCAGTCGGCCATGAGGCCCTGCACCCGCTCGGACTCGTTGATGCCGCCGTCGTGACCGCCCCCGTGCCACACCATCTTCACCGGGGTCTGGGGGTGGGCTGCGCGGATCTGCTCGGCGGTTGCGTTCGCCTGGGCGATCGGGAAGAGCGAGTCCGCCTCGCCGGCGGCGAGCAGAGTGGGCGCGGTGATGTTGCTCGTGACGGTGGCGGGCGACGAGGCGCGCATGAGGGCGCTGGATGCCGGCGTCAGTTCGCCGTATGCCGTGGCGTCGATGTAGGCGCGGCACCAGTCGGGGGAGAAGCGCCCGCACTCGGTCACCCCCTGGGCCGGATCCACGAGGCCGACGCTGAAGAACCAGCCGGTCCAGAGCTTCTTGAAGGCCCCGCGCGGCTCCGGGTCGCGGATCGCGCTCTGCCCGAAGAGCGAGGTCTCGAGGTCGTTCCACGTGATGTCGGCCGCGATGGCATCGACGCGAGCGTCATAGCCGCCGGCGAGGAGGGCGAGCGCACCTCCGTACGAGCCGCCGGCGATGCCGACCCGCGGGTCACCAGCAGCGTCCTGCTCGACGTCGTCTCGCGTGCCGAGGTAGTCGATGAGGGCAATCGCGTCTGCGATCTCGAAATCCGGGGAGTTGACCGAGATGTCGCCGGTCGAGGTGCCGAATCCGCGAGCGGAGTAGGTGAGCACGACGAACCCGCGGTCGGCGAGTTGCTCGGCTTGATTGGTGAGGGATTCCTTGCTCCCGCCGAATCCATGGGCGAGGAGCACGGCCGGCGCGGGGGTCTGGTCGGGAAGGAACAGCGCCGTGTCGAGTTGCACGGGCGCCGGATCGCTGATCGAGGTCGGCCCGCCCGGCAGGACCGCCACTTCGGAGGCTCGCGCCTGTGCCGCCCCGATGACCACGATAGACGCGACGAGGCAGCCGACGGCGGCGGATGCGAGGGCGCGTGAGCGTCGCAGGGCCATGTCAGCACCCTATGTCGATTAGCCGACGACGTCGCATCGTCGAGTGTTCATCACGGGCACCGAGTCAGTTCACGCGAGGTGGTTACAGTTATTCTTCCCCAGCACCGTGCAGGGGCGAAAGGGGAACGAACATGAGCGACGACAACATTGAGGTCGGCGAGGACATCGAGATCGACGTAGTGGTTGATGAGGACGGCGACGTCGTTGGCGCAGTCGTCGACGATGTCATCGTCGCAACGAGCGCTGACGGCTCGATCGTCGACGAGACCATCGACGTGCTCGACGCTGACGGCAACGTCGTGCTCGAGGACGAGACGGTGTCGGTCTACGACGCCGACGGCAACCTCGTTGCGCAGGCCGAGGAGATCACGGTCGTCTGATCTGACGTAACGGTCACGATCGCAGGCCTGACCCCACGGGTCGGGCTGTTCGGGCGGGAGGATGTCGCGGCGAACGCCACTGAGGCACGCCAAAGCGACATCGTCCCGCCCGTCGTTACGATCGAGGCATGCTCAAGGGAATTGACCCGCTCCTCAGCGGCGACCTGCTGAAGATCCTCGACGACATGGGCCACGGCGACCGGCTCCTCCTCGTCGACCGCAACTACCCTGCAGCAGCCTCGGGCAAGCAGGTGGTGCGGCTCGGCGAGGCATCGATCATTCGGGCCGCCCAGGCGATTCTCAGCGTGTTCCCGCTCGACAGTTTCATTGACCACCCTGTCGAGCGGATGGAGGTCGACGGGCATCCGCTCAAGACCACGCCCGCGCAAGACGCTCTCATCTCGCTGGCCTGCGAGGCGGAAGGCCGCTCGCTCGTGTACTCGATCGTTCCGCGACTCGACTTCTATGAGCGCGCCAAGGGGGCCTACGCGGTGGTCCACACCCTTGACGCCCAGCCATACGGCTGCTTCATCCTGCACAAGGGCGTCATCTTCTCGTGACGCGCGCCTCGTCGGGTGTGCGTGCGCAGACGGCGAGCCCCA
>WLOY01000231.1 GCA_009699015.1 Actinomycetota bacterium
CAGAGCCGAACGACGCCCTACCAGGAGCAGTCGGCGGCGCACCTCGATTGGATCCGCGGGATGTATGGCGACGTCTACTCGGCCTACGGGGGAACCCCTGATCCCGCCCAGGATCCCACCGGGACAGTTGATGGCTGCTATTACAACTACCCCGACATCGACCTCGGATCCCACCGCAAGGGCACTGCGGAGAAGGCGCTATGGCTGTACTTCCTGGGCAACCTCCGGCAGGGCCGCCGGAACCTCGTTGACGTGAAGGCGCACTGGGACCCGCAGAATTTCTTTCACAATGCGCAGTCGATCCCGGTGAGGTGAATCCTCGGGTCGAGGGACGGGCCGCAGGGTTGCGGCTCTGTCAGAGGCCGATCTCGGCCTCGAACGCCGCGCCCTCGAGCCGGTCCTTCATCGTTCCGAGGAAACGTGCCGCGTCAGCGCCGTCGACGAGCCGGTGGTCGTAGGAGAGCGCAAGGTAGACCATCGACCTGATTGCGATGACGTCTTGGCCGGAGGCGTCGGTGACGACGATCGGACGCTTGACGACGGCGCCGGTGCCGAGGATCGCGACCTGCGGCTGGTTGATGATCGGTGTGTCGAACAGGGCCCCGCGGCTGCCGGTGTTCGTGACCGTGAAGGTGCCGCCACTCAACTCATCGGGCGCGACCTTGTTCGTGCGGGTGCGGTTGGCAACATCGGAGATTCGCTTGGCAAGACCGGCGATATTGAGCTCGCCGGCATCGCGAATGACTGGCACGAGCAGGCCACGGTCGGTCTCGACGGCGATGCCGAGGTTCTCGGTGTCGTGGTAGGTGACGGTCCCTGCGGCCATGTCGATCGACGCATTCACCTGCGGGAACTGCTTGAGGGCCTCGACCGACGCCTTGCAGAAGAAGGGCAGGAAGGAGAGCTTGACTCCCTCGCGGGCCTCGAAGTCGGCCTTCACCCGCGAGCGCAGCCTGGCGATGGCGGTGACATCGACTTCGATGACGGTCGTGAGCTGGGCCGAGGTTTGGAGTGACTCGACCATGCGCTCGGCGATGACCTTACGCAGGCGTGGCATCTTCTCGGTGCGGCCACGAAGCGGCGAGACGACAGGCGCTCCGGGAGCGGGTGCCTGGGCTGGGGCTGACGGTACGGAAGGAGCCGAGGCCGTGCCTGCCTGCTCGGAGCGGGCGGCGGCCGCGGCGAGGACATCCTGCTTACGGACGCGTCCGCCGACCCCGGTGCCGGTCACGGTCGACAGGTCGATGCCCTCCTGGGCGGCAAGCCGCCGGACGAGGGGGGTGACGTAAGCGTCGGTGTTGTCAGCAGGCTCGGAGGCCACAGCGGCTGTGACTGCTGGTGCAGATGCGGAGACCGGTGGTGCGGCGGGCGCTGGCGCAGGTGCCGGAGTTGCGGCGGGCGCAGCAGCCCCGGTAGCGATGAGGCCGAGCTCAGTGCCGACCGCGACGGTGGTGTCCTCGGCGACGTTGATCGCGACGAGCGTGCCCGATGCGGGAGCCGGGATCTCGGTATCGACCTTGTCGGTCGAGATTTCCAGGATGGGCTCGTCGGCGGCGACGGTATCGCCGACCTGCTTGAGCCAGCGAGTGACGGTGCCCTCGGTGACACTCTCGCCGAGGGCGGGCAGGGTGATAGCAATCGTCGCGCCGCTGGCAGCAGGGATCGTCGCGCTGCTGGCCGCAGGGGAGGGTGCAGGTGCGGCAGGTGCGGCAGGTGCGGCGGGCTCGGGCGCGGCGATCACGGTTTCCTCGGCGGCCATCGTAGACGCCGCTGGGCTGCCGGCCGACTCGCTCGCCTCGCCGATGACCGCGAGTTCAGCGCCGACCGCGATGGTCTCGTCCTCGCCGACCCGGATGGCGAGGAGCACGCCGGCCGCGGGGGAGGGGATCTCGGTATCGACCTTGTCGGTCGAGACCTCGACGAGCGGCTCGTCAGCCGCCACAGTGTCGCCGACCTGCTTGAGCCAGCGGGTGACCGTGCCCTCGGTGACGCTCTCGCCCAGCGCGGGCATCGTGACGGAGACCGACATGTCCTGGTCCACTCCTTCTGTTCCGGTCGGCCTGTTGGCCGTATCGAGCCTGACCTTGCCGGCCTGTGGGCCGGCGAAGCGAGCCGTGCGGGTTACGCGTGAGCGTGGAGCGGCTTGCCAGCTAGGGCGAGATGAGCCTCGCCCATCGCCTCGTTCTGGGTGGGGTGCGCGTGGATGAGCGTCGCGACGTCCTCCGGATGCGCCTCCCAGTTCACGATGAGCTGGGCCTCGCCGATCTGCTCGCCGACGCGGGAGCCCACCATGTGGACGCCGACGACCGGACCGTCCTTCACCTGGACGAGCTTGATGAACCCGGCCGTGCCGAGGATCTGGCTCTTGCCATTGCCGCCGAGGTTGTACTCGTAGGCCGTGACGTTCGCATCTCCGTGCAGCGCGCGAGCCTCGGCCTCGTTCAGCCCTACGCTCGCGACCTCGGGCTCGCAGTAGGTGACCTTTGGGATGTTGATGTCGGGGATGACGACGGGGTTCAGGCCGGCGATCTCCTCGGCGACGAAGATGCCGTGCTGGAACCCGCGATGGGCGAGCTGCAGGCCGGGCGTGATGTCGCCGACCGCGAACACGTTCGGCACGTTCGTGCGCAGCCGCTCGTCGACGAGCACCCAGCCCCGCTCCATGGCGATGCCCTGCTCCTCGAACCCCATGCCGCTGGCATTTGGCCCGCGGCCGACGGCTACGAGCAGGATGTCGGCGTCGAAGGTCTTGCCGTCCTCGAGGGCGACTTGCACTCCGGTGTCGCTCTGGGTCGCTGAGGCGAACCGCACGCCGAGCGACAGGTTGATGCCGCGCTTGCGGTAGGCGCGCTCAAGGGCCTTCGAGCAGGCGATGTCCTCATTCGGCACCAGGTTGGGCAGCGCCTCGATGATCGTGACCTGAGCTCCGAACGAGCGCCAGACGCTCGCGAACTCGACGCCGATGACCCCACCGCCGAGAACGATCGCGCTCTTCGGGACGTAGTCGAGATTGAGGGCCTGATCAGAGGTCATGATTCGGCCATCGATGTCCAGGCCAGGCAGCGACCGTGCGTAGGAGCCGGTGGCGAGTACGACGTTCGTGCCGGTGTACTGCTCGCCGTTCACCTCGACGGTGTTCGGGGACACGAGGCGCCCGTCGCCCTCGACGTAGGTGACGTTGCGGCTCTTGAAGAGGCCCTGGAGGCCCTTGTAGAGCCTGCCGACCACGCCGTCGCGGTACTCGTTGACCTTCACCATGTCGATGCCGTGGAGCGTGGTGTTCACCCCGAAGTGGGCGCTCTCACGCGAGCTGTCGGCGATCTCGGCGGCGTGGAGGAGCGCCTTGGTCGGGATGCACCCGCGGTGTAGGCAGGTCCCGCCGAGCTTGTCCTTGTCGATGAGGATGACGGACATCCCCAGTTCGCTCGCGCGTAGCGCGCAGGCGTAGCCTCCGCTGCCGCCACCGAGGATGACGAGGTCTGCACTGGGCACGGACGGCTCCTTCTTGCGTTCGCGAGGGTGTGGTGGGACCTATCCTGCCGCAATCGTCTGGGCAATCCGAACGAAGGTGCGAACCGCAGCGCCAGTGCCGCCCTTCGGGAGGTAGCCGTAGGCACCCTTGTCGTTGAAGGCGGGCCCGGCGATGTCAAGGTGGACCCACGGCTGGCCCTCGGGGATGAAGGTCGACAGGAATACGCCGGCCGAGAGCATGCCGCCCATGCGGTCACCGATGTTCGCGATATCGGCGGTCGACGAGTCGAGGGCCGCCCGCAGATCCTCGGGGAGCGGCATCGGCCACATCGACTCGCCGGCAGCCTCCGCAGCGGCGCAGACCTGGTCGCGGGCATCGTCGTCATTCGACATGACGCCGGAGACGCGGCGGCCGAGCGCGACGCTCTGGGCACCGGTGAGCGTTGCCACGTCGATGATGAGGTCGGGCTTCTCCTTGACTGCCATGCCGAGGGCATCGGCGAGAACAAGGCGGCCTTCGGCATCGGTATTGAGCACCTCGACGGTTGTGCCGTCGAACATCGTGATGACGTCGCCGGGGCGCTGGGCGGTGCTGCTCGGCATGTTCTCGGCGATCGCGAGCCAGCCGGTCACCTTCACCTTGATGCCGAGGGTCGCAATGGCCTGGACGGCGGCGATGACGGCGGCGGCGCCGGCCATATCGCCCTTCATCTCGTCCATGTTCGCAGCGGGCTTGATCGAGATGCCGCCGGTGTCGAAGGTGATGCCCTTGCCGACGAGCGCCAGGTGGGCGGTCGCGCCGCGGGGGGTGTAGAC
>WLOY01000232.1 GCA_009699015.1 Actinomycetota bacterium
CAGGTAGCGCGGTACTTCCGACCGCGTCACCCCGAAGTCCGCAAGGGCCCGCTCAGGCGTGATGAAATAGGCATCGCAGAAGTCGGGACTGAAGACGTCACGGGCCGAGGCGGGGAGTACCTCCTGCGGTTCCCAGCAGACTCTCAGGCGCGCTCCTAGCGACTCAGCCAGGATCGCTGAACTGGCCATGGCCTGGAATCGGTTCGCATACCCGCTCAGCGGAAAGAGCAGGACATCAGTGATTGACGAATTCGTAATCGTGGGCCCCTCGCCTCACCAATGCGGACGAAACGATTCTAGGCCCGGGGTTGTGAGCGAGGGCCAATAGAATCCAATGATGCGGCTGGCAATGGATGAGCAGATCTTCGCCATCCAGGAGTTCGGCGGCATCTCACGACTCTTTGCTGAGCTGACGAGGCAGTACTCGAAGCCCGGTGCGATCGACGTCAACCTTGAGCCGATGCACGCCCCGATCGTGAACCGGTACATCCTCGGCAATCCGGAACTTGAGCAGGCCCTCGATGTCTGGGATGCTCACTCGCCGTGGAATGCACTCGGCCGCTACTTCACCAGACGTCGTCCGAGCACCCCGGTCGATGTGCTGCACAGCACCTTCTACCTGCCACATGGCCTCGCCGGCTACCCGGGAGCGCGGCGCATCGTCACCGTTCACGACATGATCCCCGAGCTCATGCCGAAGACCCGGCGGCGTCTGGACTTCATCACCCTCAAGCGCCGCTATGTGCATACCGCGGACCACGTCATCTGCGTATCGGAGGCGACCCGTCAGGATCTGCTGCGCTGCTACGGACCGGTAGCGGCGCCCATTACGGTCGTGCACCACGGGGTCGATCCTGCGTTTACGCCAAATGTGCCGCGCTGGGCAGATCTACCGGATCGCTACGTTCTGTACGTCGGCAATCGCGGCGCGTACAAGGATGCCGCCGTCCTCATGGACGCATTCGCCCGCGTCATGAAGGATGAACCTGAAACCCGCCTGCTCTTTGTCGGCGGCGGGCCCTTCACTCGTACAGAGCGGCAGCGACTCGAGACGCTCGGTATCGACCGGGTGACGGATCAGCGGAGCCTGCCCGATGCCGAAATGCCGGCGGCCTACGGCCAGGCCCTCATGTGCGTCTTTCCCTCGCGATTCGAAGGGTTCGGGCTCCCAGCACTCGAGGCGATGGCGTGCGGCACGCCGACCATCCTCGCCGCCGGCTCATCACTCCCGGAGGTGGGGGGCGATGCGGCGGCTTACTTCACCCCCGGGTCAACAGATGAGCTCACTCAAGCGATGACGAACCTCGTAGGCGACGACGTCGCACGCAGCGAACTCTCAGCCGCAGGTATCGACCGTGCTCGTCAATTCACTTGGGAGCGCACGGCGGCGAACACTGCGGCCGTGTACCGAGCGACCCTCGAGGGCTAGCGGGCAATCTTCGACCAGACACTCCGGTAGACCTCGACGGCGGCATAGTTCTTTACCGTTTCCCCGTACTCACGCAAAGCCAGCGGGCCGCGAGGCTTGAGAATTTCGCGCCGCGCCCGGTGGAACTGCCGAAAGGACTCACGCCATCTCGTCGTTGATACGCCCCCCTCGGCGAAGGTGGCAATGATGAAGTCAAGGTGGGTCGGATCACTCACGAGGGTGAATTTCAAGAAGGCCGCATAGTCGGCAACGATCGAATACGAGGTGTCGAAACCACCTTGATCGAGGAGCAGCGCTCGCCTGGTGAACGTGCCCTGGTGGCATGGAAAGCGTCCGCGACTGAAGCATGTCGCCTGCTCGTCCGCATAGTCCCAACGCTCGGTGATGACCCGCTGACCCGACTCGCTGAGGATCTCGACCTCCCCGAAGAGCCACGCGGGCGACATCGACTCAGTGGCTTTCCGGACGCGGCCGAGCACCTCGGTGTCGAAGAACACGTCGCCCGCGTTTGCGAAGTAGACGTAGTCACCGCGAGCGAGAGTCAAGCCCTCGTTCATGGCGGGATAGATCCCTGACGGCTCACGCCACACGTAGGCTGTGGTCAGTGCGGGAAACCGCGCCAGCACCTCGGGGACACCGTCTCGATCGTTGGATCCGTCGATGACGAGGTATTCGACGCTGCTCAGATCCTGCGACGCGACCGATGCGAGGGTGCGCGCAAGGTCGGCAGGAGCGTCCTTGACGACCGTGATGACCGTCAGCCAGGGGTGCGGCGCATGATCGACCACGATCCCCCTAACTTGCCTTGATGAAGACTCGGCCGGAGTAGTCGATCGGGTGCATATACGGCCGCTTGCCCGCAGCGCCGAAGTACTCGTCAACCGCCTTGCGGGCCCCCTGCCAGTGACCGTAGTCATCGAGGATGCACACGCCACCGATGGCTAGCCGTGGGTAGAGCACCTCGAGAGCCATCCTCGTCGACTCATACCAATCGGTGTCGAGGCGCAGGATGGCGATGGACTCGGGAGCCTGGGCGTCGAGGGTCTGCGCGACGTCGCCCTCGACGAAGATCAAATTGTCGCCCGGATAGTTCGTCGAGGCGAGATTCATCTCGACGTCCTGCCGGGTTGCGTGGGCCCAGACGTTGTTGCCGTCGCCGACCTCGGTTCGGGTCATCATCGCGGCGGCCTGCTCGCCGGTGTCGGCGGCGATGTCAGCCGCAGTCGGCTCGGTCATCCCCGCGAATGTGTCGTAGAGCCAGATTCGACGATCGGTGACACCTAGGCGGTTCAACTGCAAGGCCATCGCCATGATGCTTCCGCCGCGCCAGACACCGCATTCGACGAAGTCGCCGGCTACCTGCTCGTCGGTCACGTAGGAGACGGCATTGAGCAGGCTCCAGAGGCGCTCGGCGCTCGTCATCGTGTAGGGCCGAAGGGACGTGATGAGGGCGGCGTCATCCGGTGTCGCCTCGATTGGGAGACGGCCCTCGTTCGCGCCGATTCGAGACACCTGGAGCCCGAACTTGCGGGCGACAGTGCTGACGAACTGCTCATGGGCCTTCACGGGGTCATTATCGCAACCCGCGGGCCCCTCGCCTAAAGTTCTGTCGACCGGTGGTCGCTGTCGCCGCACCTGGCGAGGCATTCTCCGCCGCACCATAGAGGGATGGTCATCATCATGAAGGCACATGACATTGCCTACCTGGTCAGGGAGAAGCTTCACATCCCCCAAGACCTGCGCCTCGCGGACGTCCCTGCCACGCTGCGCACGAAGCCGGTGAGTCCGAGCGACGTCAAGGACGTGAGCACCGAGGCTCGCGAGTCGATGCCCCTTCTAGCTCAGATGGCGGTTGACGCAGGTGCCGGACGACCATTCGTGAAGTGGTGGCACTACTTCGATGCGTATGAGGAGCAGTTCGCCGCCCTGGCGGAGCAATCAAGGGATGGGACGCTTGACCGACCGCTGCGGATACTCGAGATGGGGGTGTGGCGGGGCGGCTCCTTGGATCTGTGGCGGCAGTATTTCGGCCCTGATGCTGTCATCTTCGGGATCGATATCGACGAGGTCATCTTGACCCTCGGGATCCATTCAGCCGAGGTACGCGTGGGCTCGCAGACCGACGAGGGATTTCTCCGTGGGGTGGTCGAGGAGATGGGGGGCGTTGATCTCGTCATCGATGACGGCAGCCATCAGTCGAAGGATGTCATTGCGTCACTGCGCATCCTGTTCCCACTGTTGTCCGATGGCGGCAGGTACGTCATCGAGGACCTTCATACGAGCTACTGGCCCTCGTGGGGCGGAGGCTTCAAGCGCAAGGGCAGTTCAATCGAGGCTCTGAAAGAGCTCGTCGACACCCTCCATCAGCCCTACTACGCACGTTCGCGGCGCCCCGGCGCTCTCGGACTTGAGCGCGACACCTTGCAGAGTATCCAGTTCTACGACTCGGTGGCCGTGCTGAAGAAGTCGCCGCACCCTGGACCGCAGCCCTTCCGCGGAGGCGACCACTCTCGCCCTGAGGCGTCCATCTAAACCAACAGCAACGCACCCTCAGGCGGGGACCTTGCGACCGAAGCGTTCGTTGAAGAACCGGCTTGGTGCTGTGGCGAGTCGCGAGAGGGTGAGCAGCCGGGCGTAGTCCTGCTGGAAGGTCTCCGCATCCTTCTCGGTCTGCGCCGTCAACTCGGCTGAGAGCCCGGTGCCCTCGCCGGGGAAGTAGTGCTCGTACTCGACATCCCGGGTGACGATCCCGCGATAATCCCGACGGGCCCGAATGTCGAGATCGCAGTCGCCGTACCACCACACGTAGCGAGGGTCGGGGCGCAGGGTGCTTGATGCATCGATGAGCCACAGGCACC
>WLOY01000233.1 GCA_009699015.1 Actinomycetota bacterium
CGCTTCCACCATTCGATGTCCTGGAGCCTGCATACGGGTGTGCGGAATGGTGAGGTGAGCGCCTGAATCTCGTACCGGCCGCTTTCACTCACGACGAGCCCGGTGAGGATGCCGTTCACAGGTACAAGCTCGGCTGGCGATTGCCCGGATACTGAGCTCACCATCATGCAATGGCTGAATTCGAAAGGCAGGACCGCTAGCGCACGTTCCTGCGGATTTGCAAGTTCCGCGTTGACCTCAATGCCGCTCCCTACCAGACGAATCGACGAAGTCTTGATTGCCCCCAACTCAGTTGGAACGCGATCCGAATTTGGGCCATTTTCAAGCAGAATCGCTGTGTCGCGTGGGTCGAAACTTCGTCGACCGAAAGACTCGCGGATTTGAGCCCAGTTCGACGCCATCACCACACGGGTGGGGGAGAAACCCGAGGTGTTTGGGTCGTTGACCTCGTAAAGTCGGACGACTGGCTGGCCGTTAACGACTGCCATCTGCCGCACCCTCGGATCGGTGAGTTGGGAGTCTGCCAGAACGTATTTCACCCCGAAAAGTCGCGCAGCGGTGTTGTCGAATCTTCGGTGAATGATGGAGTTCCTCGGAGTCACGTCGTTAGGGTTGCCGAAAAGGTCGTGGGCTGCCGTGTAGAGGCCTAAGGATGTCAATTGTGCATACGGGGCGAAGGTGGTTACTTGGTGAGTCTTGAGCGAGCGTAGATCGGCCGTGATTCCTTCGGAATTTAGCCAAGTCGGTTGTGGTTGCTCCGGGGTCAGGGAATCATCCGAGCCCGACAGATAAAGAGCCATAACCCTTCCGGGGAAGGCTTCGCCCTGTAGCCACTGTGATTGCTCAACCAGCAGTTCTGTGACGGGCCCCTGCGTAAGGTTGTTTGGGTACCCTATGACTGCCTGTTGACTGGGAAAGGCTAGGAGTCCCAAGAATAGGGTTGCTGCGAGCGTGTTGGCCACGATGAAAACACTCTTCGCTTGAAGGCTCCTATATCTATGCTTCATGAGGTTTTGCCTTGATCGGAGATTGCCAAGCTCGTCTCGCGGCTCTTCGATCGCATCCAGTAGACGATCGCCGTGGCGCATATCGCCCATTGAGGTACGGCGAAGAACACCGAGTAGCGAATCCTGATGCTCGTACTGACAATCTGCGACAACAGCGCAAAGCTTACGAAGAAGGCGCCTAGTGCGAGAGCACTGATGGCGTAGTTGCGAAGGAGTGCCGGGCCACGGCGGATCAATGTCGCTGCTCCAGCCAACGTGGCGACCATGAACAATGCGGGGCCCGCCTGAACAAGGAACTGAGCGGCGTACCTCCTCAGGGAGGCAAGGAGAGCCAGTGGGCCAGAGGCATCAATTGAAGGAAGATCGATTGCTGGGACGACATATCCCCCGAATGCACTCATGAGTCCGTTGTCCTGCGTTGTTCGGAACGCGGCCGCGCTCGATGATGACACAAGCGGCAGGAATGATGCTGCATAAACAACGGCCGCAAGTACACAAATTGCCGCTGTGATGCGAAGGACGATGGAAGCGTGAGGTGACGGCCCCCTCATTGATTCATCATTCCGAGAGCGGCGGCGGTAGGCGATCAGCGCGACCAACTGAGCTGCGAGCGAGGGAAGAATAAAGGGAAATGCAAAGGGCCGAGTGAAACAAATCCAACAGAAAATCATGGCTCCCAGAAACACTAGGAGCGAACCTTTCATGCTGCCTAGTGAAATGATCCGGGCCGCGACACCCACGAGTACATTCAACCAAACAGTCATCATGAGATACGGAGGTTCAACCAAGACCATGTCCCCCCACGGTGTCGCCGTGAGCATGAAGACAAGCCAACCTGCTTGCAGTGACATTGACGCGGGCAGGCCCAGTGAACGCGCCAGAAACAGTGTGCTGGCGAAGAGAGCAAACAGGATAAATGCCATTGTGACGCCGAATTCGTAGGTTGGCCTGCCCAGGGCTCCGAGTACCATCTCGGGTTGAAGCATCGGGTTCCAGTGGTAGGTGTAACTACCGAGACCATCCATCCAGTCGTTCTTGATGCCGAGTACAAATCCGCTCTCCCGGTACTGGTTGAGGAGAAGGGAGAAACTTTCAAGGTCATCACCGTAGGGGCGCATGGCGCTCCTATCCATGTACCCGCGGAGCAGCGACAGCACAGCTATGACAGCAAAGTTCGTGGCGAGCCAGACACGTTGAGAGGCTCTTTCGGAGAACTCCGGAAGGTGCATGTTGCGAAGTCTACGTTGAGGGTGGGCTTGTCTGACCGGCTGCATTCTTCTGCACACGACAGCAGGTCCACAGGCTTGAGTTCCAGGTCATGCCCGGTATGGGATAGGTGCGCTTGACGACCTCGTCATGACGGAATACGTGCTTCAGCAGGCGGAGGAGGCCACCCACATGGTTTCGGTGGTCTCTGGCATCGACGAGCGACTTCACGTCCGCCAGCCCCAGTTTTCGAGCCGAGCGCACTGGCCCGAGTTTCTTGGACAGGCGAAACATCAGGCCCGGATCACTTGGCAAGAAGATATCCGCGGTGCCGCCAGGGGCAAGAACACGTCGCATCTCCTGAAGGGCGCGCTCGCCGTCTGAGACATGGTGAAGGACACACGTGTTGAGCACGCGATCGAAGGTGCCGTCCTCGAATGGCAGATCCAGGACATCCGCGATCTCAAATGTCATCCCTCGCTGACTCAGCGCTTCACGCTCGACGGGTGACAACTGATCTGAGAGGTCACTGACGACATACCTGTCGAAACTGTGCTGAACGAAGGGTGCGTGCTCGCCGAGATTTCCGCCGACCTCAAGCACTGACCCGAACTGGGTCTGCGGGGTGTAGTTGCGTTCGAGGCTTCGATGCATCCAATGCTGAACGCGGCCGGCTGATCCTCCGTAGGAGGTCGATTCGTAGCACTCCGAATACCAGCGGTTCATGGCCGTAGTGGGGTCGAGTTCGAGCCACTCATCCGCCGTGTTCACGGGCAGCAGTCTAGACAGGTCATCAGGTGGGGCGATGTCGTTGAGTTCACCGAGCGGTTGGGGTCAGGTGCTCCCGCACGATATAAGTTGGGCGGCCCTTCACTTCGTCGAACACCGCGCCGACGTAAATGCCGATCACTCCGATCGTCAGCAACTGCACAGCAGAGAGCAGCGCTATGAGGACCGCCAGGGTCGTCCATCCTGCCGGAATGGATGTCGAGGTGAAGAAGGCGATCACAGAAAAGGCTGCGGCGATCATCGCTAGGCCGGCGACGACGCCACCGGCGATCAGGCCGAGCTGCAGGGGAGTCTTACTGAACGAGACAACCCCAGATACGCCAAGGGCAAGGCTCCTGGCGCTGGAGTATTTCGAGGAGCCAGCCCCTCGGCTGGGGGCCCGGAATGGCAATGTTGCAGAGGGGAATCCAACCCACTGAACCATGCCCCTGATGAAGGGATTGCGCTCACGAAGGCCGGTTCGGAAGATTTCGACAACACGTTGCGACATGAGCCTGAAGTCGGCGCCAGACTCGATGAGCTCCACCTCGGAGATTCGATTGACGAGCCGGTAGTAGGCCTTGGACGATGTTCGCTTCCAAAGGCTTGCATCCTCCGTGTCCAGTCGGATCGTTTGGACGATGTCTGCGCCGGCGCGGTGCAGGTCGAGTAGCTGCGGGATGAGGCTGGGCGGGTGCTGAAGATCCGCATCCATGGTGATGCACACGTCTTCGAAGCAGTAGTCGAGCCCGGCAAGGAGCGAGGCCTGATGACCACCACGTCGGCTCATAAAGAGGGCCGAGACACGCTCTTCGGACCGAACGATTTCTCGAACTCGCCCCTCGGTGTTGTCGGTTCCAGGGTCAATGACGAGGAGCAGCCGAGCGTCGTATTGCGCTGCGATGCCTTCGAATTGATCGAGGACTTCAGCGACGAACCTCGGGAGGATCTCCTCCTCGTTGAAGACGGGGGCGACGACGAGAAGGCTCTGGCGAGACGTGGAGTCAGGTTCCATGAGTCCCTCCGGTGGGAATGCTGTCGTCGATCACGAGCCAATCGACTCTGACCAGCCGAGCGTGTCCACAATACCGCGACACCCGAGAGCCTCGGCGAGCCCTGTGAGCGCTCGCCAGCGTGTTGGATCACCGATGATGGTCGAACTCTGCGAGTCGTCGCTGGAGGTGATCGCATTGGCCATCTGTCGGTCGTCGAGGACCATGCGGGCGATGTCGCCAGTGCTCACCCCGACGCCTGAGCACACGTTGAACACC
>WLOY01000234.1 GCA_009699015.1 Actinomycetota bacterium
CGATCGGCGTACGCCTTCGCTCGTTGCGCATCTCGAGACGCAACCGCCACCAGTTCGGAACGATCAGAGCGGCGTACTGCATCAATGAAGCGCTCGTTGATGCGCGCAGTACTGAGCAGTCCCCAGCGCAGCCGTGACATGACTCAGTGGCCCCCGCCGTGCACTTCCTCGAGTTCAACGTAATTGCCGTCCGGGTCACGCATAAAGCACACCGTCGCCGAGCCATCGGTCAGATGGAAGGTGACTGGATCGGAAATGAATGAGACCCCCTTTGCCCGCAATTCCGCGACGGCGGACTGCAAGTCCTCGACGGTGAACGCCATGTGCGTCGAGCCGATCGAGCCGAGAGGTTGCACCGATGTTCCGTCCTGGGCACCGTTGAGTTCCATGATGTCGATCAGGATCTCCGGTTGCCCCGGCACCTGTAGTCGGGTCGAGGTCCCGGAGGCACTGGTCAATCCAAACACGGTGTCGATCGACGACATGGGGAGGTGATGCTGCTCGACCTGAATCAGGCCGAGTTTTCCAACATAGAAGTCCAGCGATCGCTGAGTGTCACTCACGGTGACGGCAATGTGGTTGAGCGCCCGAACCTGCATGAATGTGCTCCTTTCGGTCCTACTTTGGGATAACCTCAAGTCAAATTTGTTAACGATAAACAATCTACATGTTGTGAACTGCTGACCTGAGCCAATTCACGACACTCCGCCTCTATTCGAGGAGTCCGATGTCAATGACAAGCCCGGAGCAAACAACCGTGAACGACATCCCCCCCATCGCGGATGCCCATCACCATCTGTGGGACATGAACGATTACCACGTATGGATCCATGCCAACCCGCGAATCATCAACTTCGTCGGTGACTACGAGGCCATCTGCCGCGACTACCAGGCGACCGATTACCTCGCGGATACAGGCGGACTGCCGGTCGTGGCTTCGGTTCACGTGCAGGCGGAGTTCGACCCTGCCAATCCGGTGGGCGAAACCGCCTGGCTCACACGACAGGCGGAGGAGACTGGCTTCCCGACCGGGATCGTTGGCTTCGCTGATCTGTCGAGTCCGAATGTGCAGGGCTTGCTTGAGGCGCATGCCGAGTTCTCAAGGTTCCGGGGCGTCCGTCACATGCTCAACTGGGATACCTTGCCCGGACGCTCCTTCGCTGAGCATGGCAACCACATGTCCAGCGAACAGTGGCGTTACGGATTCGCGCTCTTGGCTCGGATGGGCCTGCGCTTCGATATGCAGATCTGGCCGAACCAGATGCTGGAGGCAACCGGCCTCGTCGCCTCGCACGAGGATGCTCGCGTGGCCCTCAACCACACCGGCTTCCCGATCGATCGGGATGAAGCGTCGATGCAGTTGTGGCGCGACGGTATGCGTGCGCTTGCCTCGCAGCCCAACGTGTTCGTCAAGATCTCCGGTCTCGGGATGCTGGACCACCAGTGGACAGCCGACAGCATTCGTCCGATTGTCCTGGAGACGATCGAGATCTTCGGCGTTGATCGGTGCATGTTTGCGAGCAATTTTCCTGTCGACAAGTTGTACTCCGACTACGCCAGCATCTTTCGCGCGTTCTCCGACATAACTGCGGACTTCACCGCCGACGAGCGGGCTCGACTCTTCGCGGGCACTGCTCAGGACTTCTACGCGCTCGGGACATGATGGACGGGGACTGCCCACCGTTGGCTTGTGGACAGTGGCGCACGTGGCAGGACGTTCAGTGGTCAGAGGTCCCCGACGCTTCACGACTGCAGGTCTGGGCTTATGCGGGGCAACCGTCCTACCAACCCGGCGATATCGCGGGCATCCATACGAGCACGAACGCCGACGAAATCGAGATCACGATCGTTCACGACGGTGCCACACCGCAAGTTTTGGCTCGGCTAGGTCCGCAGCAAGGGGCTTGGCTCGACACACCCGCCGATGCGCCCAGCGCAGGCTGTGGTTGGCCAGCGACCTTCGCACTGACGATCGGTGAAGACTGGCCTTCCGGCGGATACCTCGTCTGCGCTCGTGCTACACGAGGGAGCGAGGAGGTCAGCCAGGATGCATTCTTCGCAGTACGAGCCGCGCCTGAACGCCGCAGTTCCCTAGCGCTCATCCTGTCGACCTACACGTGGAATGCCTACAACGACTGGGGGGGAGCCAGTTCATACACGGCTCTGCGCGACCGATTCCCCAGAGCGTTCTCCCCGGCCCTGAGCCTGCAGCGCCCATGGTCCCGCGGACAGGTGCGCTGCCCGGTTGGCGCCCCGCGATTCGGATCCGTCATCAATCCCCCCATCGGTTGGGCCGTACGTCACGAATGGACCGAGTGGGCCTTCGCCAATGGCTACGCTCACTGGTCCGCCTCCGCCGGTTGGGCTAGGTATGACGGGCTCATGGCCAAGTGGCTGGAGTCAGAGGGCATCCCATTCGATGCGGTGACCCAATGGGATTTGGACCGCGATTCCCAAATACTCGACGGATACACATGCGTCATCACGAGCGGTCACGACGAATACTGGTCAGCGGGCGGCCGAGCTTCTCTAGCCGTCCATCTCGCCCAAGGCGGGCATCATGCCCGCTTCGGCGGCAACATCATGTGGCAGGTTCGCGCCGATGACCGAACGCAGACGACTGAGTGCTTCAAATTCGCGGCCGATGAGGATCCTTCACGGGATGGTCCCGTGGAACAGCGCACCGGGGCCTTCGAGGGGTTAGCGATTAACCGTCCCCCTGTCACGGAGTTCGGGGGGAACGCTACCCGGGGTATGTACGCGGGCTGGGGCGGAGCATCGATCCGGGGCTCACGCGGCTTCACGATCTACCGCCCGCGACACTGGGCGTTCCAGGGGCTCGATGCCTACTACGGCGAGGTCATCGGGTCAGGCAGCAACCTGGTGAGCTACGAGGTCGACGGAGTCGACTACACCATGGTCAGCGGACTGCCGTATCCCACGGGTTCAGACGGAACTCCAGACTCACTGGAGATCCTCGCGCTCACGCCCACAGTCGCATTCGAGGAGGACCACGGAAATCCCGGCTCGCTGTTCGACCCACTGGAAAGCGACCTCGCTGGGGTCGCCACCCTGCGCTACGGCTCGGATACCCCCGAACATCGCGACCGCTGCCGTTACGGTGCGGGAATGATCACCTCCATGACCTACCCGGGCGGATCGGGGATGGTCTTCTGCGCTGGTACCACTGAGTGGCCGGCCAGCCTTGCCAGTGGTGATCGCGCCTGCAGCATCATCACCCACAACGTGCTGCAACGATTCATGGGAGGGAACTAGTGGCAACCGTCGTTCGCGCGATCGGTCCGCGAGCGATCCTTGGCGAATCCCCACTATGGGACGACCGCTCCGGCAACCTCATCTGGGTGGATGTCGATGGCCGTCAGGTGCATCGCTGGCACTGGGCAAGTGAGCTCGTCGAGTCTGTCACGACGGTGGGTCGCCCAGGGAGTATCGCCCTCACCCCCGATCCAGACACCTTGGTGCTCGCCAGCGAACAGCGCATCGGCCTCCTCCACTGGCCCAGCGGCGAGGTCGTTTGGAAGGTGTCTCTCCCGATCATTCATCCCACTGTCAGGCTGAATGACGGCCGCGTGAGCCCGAGCGGAGATTTCTGGGTTGGAACCATGCACGTGCCCGCAAGCGACCGCAAGTTCATCGGTGGCCTCTACCGGGTCCACCCAGACTGGACTTGGGACCTCATCGTCGACAGGGTGGGGGTAGCGAACGGCCTAGCGTGCACACCCTTGGGTATGCAGTGGGCCGACACCCTGCTCGGCCGGTGTTGGCTCGCTGACGACGACCTCGTCGCCCGCAAACCGATGATCAGCGGACAGGGCGCGCCGCTCATCGACTTCCAGGCCTCAAATCTCGCGGGCGGCCCCGATGGCGCGTGCATAGATCAAGCTGGCGGCACCTGGATAGCGTGCGTTCACGGGTCGACGTTGGCCAGATTTGAGGGAGGCACCCTTACGGAGCAACACGAACTTCCGGTGCGCAGGCCAACCTGCCCAACCTTCGGCGGGCCCGACCTCACGACGATGTTCATCACAACCATCGGCGGTGGCGGCAACTACCCCGTGTTCGACGATGAACCGGACGCTGGCCGTGTCCTCGTCGTGGAGTCTCAGAGCCGTGGAGTCCCCGAGCGGATATTCTGCGTGGGCTTGGGCTAGCCGAAATCAGGTCGAGCCGCTCGCACGGCGGGAAACAGCTGCCCATGTTTGGTCCAAGGTGC
>WLOY01000235.1 GCA_009699015.1 Actinomycetota bacterium
GGACGTGAAGTTCGTGCTGTTGAGCGCCGCGCCAGAGAGGTTCGTGTTGTAGAGGGTCGCGTAGGTGAGGTTCGCGCTCGTGAGGCTCGCGTTCGTGAGGTTCGTGTTCAAGAGGGTCGCATAGGTGAAGTTCGTGCTGACGAGAGCCGCCCCGGAGAGGTTCGCGTTGGAGAGGTCCGCGGAGGTGAGATCCGCGCTTTCGAGGTCGGCGCCGGTGAGCGTTGCGCTGCTGAGGTCCGCAAAGCTGAAGTTCGCACCGGCCAGATTGGCACCCGAGCAGCTCGGGCTGCACGACGGCGCCGGCTGAGCCTGCCTCGCACTCTTCGCCGACCGCTTCACGGGCCCGAAGTTCGCGCCCTTCAGCTTCGCACCCGTAAAGTCCACGCCGCGCAGATTCGCACCCTCAAAATGGGCTCCACGCAGGTCGGCAAAGCTGAAGTCGGCCTTGCGCAGATCAGCCTTCTCAAAGTGGACACCGCGCAGGTTCTTACCGTGCAGGTCGGCGTGGACGTGCTTGACGCCCTTGCAGGACGCGCCGGGGTTGACCGTGCAGGTCTTCGATCCGGTGCCGATGCGGTTCGGCTGCTGCCCGGCGAGCGCCCCCGGCGCAACAACCATGAGGCACACGGCTGCAAAGGAGATGATGGTTGTCAATCGCATGAGAAGGCCCCCTGAGTTGCAGTACGCGTCGTCAATATTGATGATAACGGGACGTTCGGTTTCATCGTCCAGACGGAAAGCCATCTCACATGGCCGCAGCTTCTCGCCGCTGCGCCGGTCCTTGCAACCGCACGAGATTGAGATCTCAGTAGCGATTCCGACGAACCCCGGCCGGGCCAGGAGCGGCGTGGCTGCCCGCTGGTAGTCACGACGACTGCCGCACTCAGCTGCGTACCTCCCGCGGACCTTCCAGCCCAACTCGTAGGAGCCCATAGGTATTCAGAGCCAAACCGATGAGTTGCGCGAGCAGATCAGAGTGCTGCTCCGCAGCTTCGCTCGTGACGACAAGTCGCTACGCACCCCACCGAGCGTCGTCAGCGATCATCTCGATCCCCGCTTCGTCGATGAGCCTCAACATCGTCCGCCCGAGGAATACGCAACTCGAGAAGCCGTCATCCGCATCCTGCAGCGCGAATGGGCCTACGCCTATATCTGCCCCATAAGCCGACACCGCGCCCGCGCCCTGTCAGGCTGGACACGCTGGTACAACAAGCACCGACCCCACGGCAGCCTCGATGCCCAACCACCCATCACCCGCGTCGCACAGGCTCATGCGCAGAACATCTAGCTGTCGTAGAGAAGAACACGCGAAAACGAGTCTGCGAAGCCCGGGGCATACTACTCCCGCCAAACAAGCCGATTCTTTCTGAAGAAATCATTTCGACAGCCTGCATCAAGTCTGGTCTTCCCCTCCCCATGCCATCCCAAAATCCCGGTCAGCTTCTTCTTGTTGGCGTTCCCGGCGCGGAACTCGATTCCGACTCCGCTCGCCTCTTTCGCCAAATCCAGCCTGGAGGGTTCATTCTCTTCGGTCGCAATATCAAGACTCCCCAGCAACTGCGCAAACTCATCGACGACCTCCGGGATCTGAGCAGCGTCGAGCCGATCATCACGATCGACCAAGAAGGCGGCAGCGTTTCTCGCCTCACACGTATCGGGAACGAGCCGCCCAACGCCCAGCAGCTCCGCGACTCCGGGAATCTGGAATTGATCCGCCGCCACGGCGATATCACCGGCCGCATCCTGAGAATGTTCGGCTTCAACCTCGACCTCTGTCCCGTGCTGGACATCTCCTTTGACGATGAGGCCGACAACTCACTTCGCGGCCGCTGCTACGGGCGCAATGTCGCCGAGGTCATCGAAAACGCGACGGCCTTCAACGATGCGCTGAGGGCCACCGGTGTTCTCAGCTGCGGCAAGCATTTCCCTGGCTATGCCTCGGCGGGGCTCGATCCCCACCACGAACTCCCCCGCATCGAACGCTCCAAGGAACTCATGGAGGAGCATGAACTCGCCGTCTTCCGCCACTTTGCCCCAACAGTCGACAGCATGATGATCGGCCATATCGCTATTTCAGGACTTGAGGAGGCGAACCGCCCCGCATCGCTCTCACCCGTGATCATCCGCGACTTGCTGCGGAAGGACATGGGCTTCTCCGGTCTCGTCATGACAGACGATCTGGGCATGGGAGCCATCCTGAACCACTACGGATTCGATGAAACGATGCGCCTCGGCATCGAAGCGGGCAACGACATGCTCATGCTCTGCCACCGCATCGAAATGGCCGCTGCGGCGAAGAACGTCCTCGACACGATGGGCACAAGACTCGACGAGCCACTCGAGGCCATGGCCCGTTTCAAGACCCGCCTAGCCCCGCCCACACCATTTTCGCTGGAGGCCTTCCGTGCGGTGGATGACGAAATTCACGACCTCCGCGTCGCTGTTCTCGGCCCCGAACTGGCCGCCTAGCGCAGCTCGGAGGATCAGTAGCGTTCGCCGGTGGAGCCTCATTGATCGCTCCAAGGCTTCGCGGAGTCGGACCGGTCTGGTTGTGGTTGATTTCGCTTGGATGTCCCTCTGAAACATCTCGACGAAATCACCTGCAATCTTCAACGATTGAGGTTGGACTGAAGAGCCCCGAGGCATGCCACCTCAAAGAAGACCGGGGCTATGCAGGCACGACAGGATCGCCGTCCATGAAGGCGTCGAGCCAGCCGGCGAGCATGAGCAGGAGCAGGAGGCGTCGCGACGCGTCGATCCGGCCCGCGGCGTGCCGCTCTGCCAGCTCTTCGACGTACGTCATGTCGACGAGCTCGGCGAGGCGTGCGCTCCGCCGGATGGGCGCGAGGAACGTGTCCGGATGCCGCGTGATCCACTGACGCAAGGGCGTCGGGAATCCGAGCTTCGGGCGTCGTTCGGTCGACGCCGGCAGCCGGCCGCGGAAGGCGCGCCGCAGGATCCACTTCGTGGTGCCGTCGCGGTACTTGAGCGAATCCGGGACGCGGGTGCTGACGCGCGCCACGTCGAGGTCGAGGAAGGGCACCCGTAGCTCGAGGGAGCTCGCCATCGACATCCGATCGGCCTTGGTCAGGATGTCGTCCGGAAGCCAGCTGTGGACGTCGATCAGCTGCATGCGCCGCGACTCGGGCAGATCGGTGAAGCCCGGCGTGGTCAGCGCGAGGTCGCGGCCGGGCCGGACGTGCGGTTGGATGGTCGCCGATCGCAGCAGCCGGCGGACCTCCTCCGGGGCAAACGCGCCGTAGCCGCCGCCGAAGTAGCGATCTTCGAGGGCCGTCGAGGCCCGACGCAGGTAGTTGACACCGGGGAAGGCGACCTCCGACCGCCCCAGGCGGGCAGCCAGCGCCCGCACCGGCCGCGGTAGCCGTCGAACGCGGTCGACCGCGAAGGGCTCGAGGTAGACGCGATACCCGCCGAACAGCTCATCCGCGCCCTCGCCGGACAGGACGACGGACACGTGCTCGCGGGCGGCCTTCGCCAGGAGGTAGAGCGGAAACGCCGACGGGTCGCCGACAGGTTCGTCGAAATGCCACGCGATGTCGGGGAGCGCGCCCACGAAATCTTCGGCCGTCATCGTGATCTCGTGGTGGTCGGTGCCGATGCGATCCGCCACTTCTCGCGCCGCGTCGAACTCGTCGAGCTCCTCGAAGCCGATGGTGAAGGTCTTCAGCGGCCCGCGGCCCGCGGCCCGCAACTGCTCCTGCGCGAGGGTGGCGATCACGGCACTGTCGATGCCACCACTGAGGAAGGCGCCGACTGGCACGTCGCTGATCAGATGACGGGCGACCGACTCCTCCATGGCGGTGCGGAGCCGCGCGGCCAATGCGTCCTCAGCCTCCGGTGTGGCGTCGTCGAACTCGTACGTCCAATAACGGTGAATCTCCATGCTCCCCGACGCGAGGTCGACGATGGCGAAGGATCCCGCCGGCAGGCGGTAGATGCCCGCGAAGAACGTCTCGGGCAGCGGGTTGTGCTGCAGCGACAGGTAGTTGACCAGGGCATCGCGGTTCAGCGTCCGGGGGCAGGCGGGGTCGGCGTGCAGCGATTTGATCTCGGATCCGAAGGAGACGAGCGACCCGTCGGGGGACAGCCGGTAGTAGAGCGGCTTGATGCCGAACGGATCACGCGCGAGGACCAGGCGGTTGCGCGGCTCGTCGTAGATGGCCAGCGCGAACATCC
>WLOY01000236.1 GCA_009699015.1 Actinomycetota bacterium
CGCAAGACGACTCCGACGCAGGCGCGCAAGACGACTCCGACGCAGGCGCGCAGGACGACTCCGACGCAGGCGGCGACTCTGGTGGAGAGTCGGACGACGACCCGGTCGATGATCCCGCGGACGACCCCGTGGATGACTCCGTGGATGACTCCGTGGATGACTCCGGGGAGCAGTAATCGCACGGTGCTGCGCTTACCATCGGGCCAGCACCTAGCGGACGCGGCGGATTCAGGGTGTCTGTCGATGCTCAACCCTTTACCTTTCACCCAGCCAAGGGCCGCTCCCAGACCCAGACAGTCAAAGGGGATGCGTGTTGATTAGCAGGCGGTTACCACCGGCTGGCGCGCTCGTCGTCGATGACGACCCCTTCACGCGGGGGATGCTCGCAGCAGCGGTGCAAGGCCTGGGCTGGTCCCCCGTGCGATCGGCGTCGAGCGTTGCCGAGGCGTTATGGGTGGCCCGGCACCTCGAGCCGGCGGTGGCCGTCCTGGACCTCGATCTCGGCGAGGGCCCGACTGGCGTCGACCTTGCCATCGGGCTGCGCCACACCTACCCAGGGATTGGCCTCATCATCATCTCGACCTACGAGGAGCCACGACTCATCGGGCTGAACCTGCCGCCGATGCCAGAGGGGGCCGTCTACCTGGTGAAGAGGACGGTGACGGATAGCGACGTGCTCGACCATTCGTTGCAGCTCGCAGTCGCGCCGCAGAGGATGGGCCCATCAGCCAACGCCATCTGCAAGTCGCCTAGTCCGGGCATCAGCGATGAGAGCATCGAAGTCATGCGCCTAGTCTCGGCGGGCCACTCGAACGCCGAGATCGCACGCCTGCGCGTAATGTCAGTCTCCGGGGTGGAGAAGGTCGTCGCGCGGCTCATCCGCCACTTCGTGATCCCCGGCGGGAAGGAGAGCAGCCAGCGCGTCCTCATCGCGCAGGCCTACTTCAGGCTCACCGGCGCGGTCAGTTCCCGTCGTGGCTGACGTGGCTGACGCATTGGATGTGACTCACGCACCTGATGTCGCTCCCGCTGCTGACTCCGCGGACGACCTCGGGCAGCCATCCCTGAGAGCTCGGCTCGGGGGTCGCTGGTCGCTCTCGTGGCAAGCCTGGGCTGTCGGATCAGGCTGCGTCTGGCTCGGAGTGGTGGCACCAGCGACTTCAAGGGCAGTGTCAACCGCGCAGTGGTTTCTTTGGCAACTCCTTGGCCTGGCCGGATGCCTCGCTGCCGGACTTTTCATGATTGCACTGAGCCGCACCCTCTATCGCAATAGGCGTGAGGCCCCGGTCGCAGTCTGGATCGTCGTGGCGTGCAGCGGACTCTCCGGCCTCATCGTCACGTGGACGATCATGGGACTCGCATCGCTTGTCGGCCTCGACACGGGGTTCGGCTCGCTCGACCAGTTGGTCGTTATCTGGCTGCTCTGCGCCTACGGCTCCTGCATGCTGATCCTGCTCTTCGACTACCGCGACCGCACGGCCACCGCCCGCGCCGCTCTCATCGAGGAAGCGGTACAGCTCGAAGTCGAGGCTATGCAGCGCACCACGATCGTGGCGCAGTTGCAGGCGCAACTCGACGCCGACGTCGCGGCCGAGCTCGGCGGTGTTCGTACGACCCTCGAATCGCGTCTGCAGTTCGCTCGCGATGCGGAGGGCATCGACCAGAGCTCGGACCGACCAGACTGGAGCGAGATCAGCGCGCTCCTTCGCGAAACCGCCCAGTCGTCAGTTCGACCACTGAGCGCGCGCATGTGGCAGCAGGCGGCCCAGGACTACCCCCGGCGATCGGGCTGGGTCATCATCCCGAACATCGTGAGCGGGCAGCCGTTCCGTCCCCTGGTCATCATCGTCATCCACGCGCTCACGGGGCTCAAGGACGTCACGGCCCTCTTCGGGCCCGAGCGAGGCGTGACCCTCATGGCGGCGCAGTGCCTGGCCATCCTCGGCTTCTGCGGCCCTGCGAACGCTCTCATGCGCCGGTTTCCCTCCCAGCACTCGAGGATCTTCATCGGCGCCCTCGTGCTCCTCCAGTCCGGCGTCATCGCGACATCGATCTGCCGCGAATCCTGGGTGCCGGGGTCGGCGCCGCCCTCGTGGGCGATCGCACAGATGATCGTCGGCACCGCGCTGGTGCTCATCACCTCCGGGTTCGGCGCGTGGCGTCAGTTCGACGTCAGTTCGCGTGATCTCTTTCGTGACCGGGTTCGCCGCAACCGGGTCGCCTCGATGGCCCGCAGCCGGCAGTTGGCCGACTTGGCCCGGCAGGCTTCGCGGTTGCTGCACGGCAGCGTGCAGACACGACTGCACTCATGCGCCATGGCAATTGACGGCGCTGGCGCAGCCGAAGACGAACGGGCGCGGATCGAAGCGCTGCTCGAGGCGATGGCGATCTTGGACCAACCGCTGAAGAAGGCACGCTCGGCCGGCAGCATCGGTGAAGAGGTCCAGCGCAAGGTGGCCCTCTGGGGATCCCTGTGCGAGTTTACGATCGACATCCAACTCGACAGCCACAGCGACGTCGATGCGACCGACTCGCCGTCGGAGAGCATCGGCCGGATCGTCGAGGAGGGCATCTCGAACGCAATCCGCCACGGAAAGGCCACCCGCATCGACATCGTCGTGAGCACCCGCCCCGATGGGACGTGCGACGTCGCGATCACCGACAACGGCACAGGTCCCTTGGGCGGCAAGCCCGGCGTTGGAAGCGCGCTGCTCCACCAGTCGAGTGCCGGGGCCTGGTCACTCATCGCACTCGACCGCGGCTCACGCCTCGTCGTAGCGGTACGGTCGTAGGAGCGTTGCTCAACTAGCCTCGCGGCCGAGGTCAGCCGCTGAGCAGGGGAAACATCCCCGCATGGCACACGAGTGACACACGGAGCGCGCCGCAGGGTGCCGCGCTGTGCCCGCTCATGCCCGGTCCAAGCTCCGAACCCCGGCCGCCGGGAGTCGAGCGGATGCCCGCGCCTGCGTGGCAAGCGAGGGTCGGGCCAAGAGCCGCGCGTCGATCCGAGGGGCGATCCGCAGGAACGAGTTGCCCTAAGGGGGCGGCATTTTGGTTTCGGCTGCCGCCCTCAGCGGGCCCCGCATGGTGCCCCGACATGACCACGCATGCGGTAACGGCACCCATCCCCGGATATGACCGAGCCTGGGGCAGCGATGAGGTCACCCACCGCCTGCGCATCTGCGTCCGCCGACTGACGGACCTGCGCCGGTGGGAAGAACCCGACTATCGGGGCCGCTGCGAACGCGCCTTGGCAATGACTCACGACGGGGATTGGGACGACCAATGACCCGAGCACGAATCCGCTCGCATGTATGCACGCCGCTCGGAATTCCACGCAGGCCGCAACGGCTCCAAACGATTGCGCTGTCGAAATCCGTGGCTCGGACCCACATGCGCCGTCGATGCCGGGGCTGGTTCGCCCGGACTCCCAACACCGATGGAATTCCGCAAGGAGGTTTCTGGACCCCCTGCAACATCGGTGCGCTTCGGCTCCGGGCAGAGCAACGTCCTACGCCACAGAGGCGGCATGGCCTTCACCCCGGCATGGCCTTCACCCCGGCATGGCCTTCACCCCGTCATGCGCCAGGCGTCGGACTGCCCGCCGGGCTCACGGGCTGTTGCGGTGCTCCCAGGCCGACTCTTTGGGTGCGACGACGTGCTCGGCCCCGTGGCTCCCGTATCCGGGGAAGTCAACTCCAGGTTTGATATTGGGATACTTCTCGACGCTCGCCTTGTACGCACCCAGCGCCTCGAATGCAGGTGCGAACATCCACATCATGTCGAGTTTGGTGCTCATCAGGTTGAACTTCTCGCCGGGGTCGCTGCTCAAGTCGAACACCATCGGCATCATGGGCGTGACGATCGGCTTGTCGAGACCTTCTGCGTAGCGGAAGATCACTTTGACCCGGTCGTACTTGACCGACATCATCTCGCCATCCGGTCCGGCGAGCATCACGTGCTCGCGCCCCGAGGTCTCGCTGTTGCCCAGCATGAACTCCGAGGTGTCGATGCTGTCGATTGGCCGGTCGGTCGGTACGCGGTCGGCCGCGCCGACGAATGTCGCAAGCGTGCGGTACCAATCGACCGCGGTGAGCATCTGATCGGTCACGACCCCGGCCGGGATCTTCCCGGGCCAGCGGATCATCGCCGGGGCGCGGTAGCAGCCCTCGAAGGGCGGTGTGAAGAAGTCACCGC
>WLOY01000237.1 GCA_009699015.1 Actinomycetota bacterium
AGGATGGAATGCGATTCGTCCTCGTGCCCGGCCTCCTCGATGAGACCGCGCGCAATAAGGGTCCGGATCACGCCATCGACGTTCACGCCCCTGACCGCGCTGATCCGCCCTCGCGAGATCGGCTGCCGGTAGGCGATCACGGCGAGGGTCTCGAGCGAGGCCTGGGTGAGCCGCGCCTGCTGGCCGTCGAGCACCCAGCGCTCGACGAGGGGCGAGCATTCGGCCCGCGTGTAGTAGCGCCATCCGCCGGCGACCTCGCGTAGGTCGAATCCACGCCCCTGCTCGGAATACTCACCGGACAACTGCCTCACCGTCGCCTCGACCTCGTCGATCGGGCACCTGGTCGCCTGGGCGAGTGCCAGCGTCGTGAGGGGCTCGTCCGCGAGTAGGAGCAGTGCCTCGATCGCAGCGGCGAGGGTCGGTGCGCCGAGGGAGTCCCCTGACTCGTCCTCCTCCGTCAGGTTGGCCCCGTCGTCCACCAGTTCTTCACTCATCGTCGCTCTCCTGCGCTTGTCCTGCGTCATCTGGTTTCGGGACGGGACCCGTAGCGACCATGCCTGCCTCGAGCACCCCGTCTGCCTCATGCTCGCCCTCGGCCTCATGCTCGCCCTCGGCCTCATGCTCGCCCTCGGCCTCATGCGCGCCCTCGGCCTCGAGGTAGTCATCGAACTCATCGGCGACGACCACGTCCCCCTCAGCCCCGGCCATCCAGCGGATGGTGAGGTCGCCGAGCGGCGTGATCTGCTCGAACGACACCGCTGACTCGCGGTAGAGCTCAAGCAGCGCCAGGAACCGGCCGACGACGAGAAGCGTCGAGTCGCAGTCTGCGATGAGTGCCCGAAAGGTCGAGGTGCCCTGGCGTCGAAGTCGCTCGACGATGATCGCCGCCTGCTCTCGAACGCTTACGCGCTGGACGTGAATGTGGGAGATCGACACCTCGTCGACCGGCTTCGGGGCGAGCGTCTTGGCAGCGAGCATCGCGAATTGCTCGAGACCGATCCCGATGAGGACCTCCGGGAGCAGCGCGGCGAACTGCGGCTCGAGCCCCACAGTCCGAGGCAGGCTCTTGTTGGCGGCGGCCATCCGGTCGGCCAACAGCGCGGCGACCTCCTTGTATGCGCGGTACTGGAGCAGGCGGGCGAAGAGGAGGTCCCGAGCCTCGAGGAGGGCGAGATCCTCCTCGTCCTCCACCTCGCCGCTCGGCAGCAGGCGAGCCGCCTTGAGATCTAGGAGGGTGGCCGCGACAACGAGGAAGCCGCTCGCTTCGTCGAGGTCCCAGCTCACCCCCTTGGCGCGGATGTAGCCGATGAACTCGTCGGTGACCCGGTGCAGGGCCAGCTCGGTGACCTCGAGCTTGTGCTTCGAGATGAGCGACAGCAGGAGCTCGAACGGGCCCTCGAAATCGCCGACGTGCACGGAGAAGACCGAAGGCTGCGCCGCCACCTCGCTGTCCATCGCCGCGACCGCCGGATCGGCAGTGCCAGCAGGGGCAGTCACCGCGACAGAACCTCCCTGGCCAGTTGCCGGTACGCCTCTGCCCCGCTGCTCTCCGGGGCAAAGACGGTGATGGGTGTGCCGGAGACTGCGGCGTCGGGAAATTTGATGGTCCGCGCGATGGTCGTGATGAACACGAGGTCGCCGAATGCCTGCTGCACCGTTTCGAGCACCTCGCGGCTGTGCAGGGTGCGCGAGTCGTACATCGTCGCGACGACCCCGATGATCGACAGGTCCGGATTGAGGCGAGCGCTCACCTTGTCGATGGTGTCCTTGAGCAGGGCCACGCCGCGCAGCGCGAAGTACTCGCACTCCATCGGCACGATGACCCCGTGCGCCGCGGTGAGGGCATTGAGGGTGAGGAGGCCGAGCGACGGCTGGCAGTCGATGAGGATGATGTCGTACTCGTCCATGACGGGTGCGAGGGCTCGCTGGAGCGCGTACTCCCGTCCGACCTCGCTCACAAGTTGGAGCTCGGCCGCAGCGAGGTCGATATTGCTCGGGAGCAGGTCGAGATTCTCCACGTCAGAGCGGTGGATGACGTCGCCGACATGGCATTCAGGCTGTGTGAGGAGGTTGTAGATCGTGAGTTCGAGCTCATTTGGATTGATGCCGAACGAGATGGCGACAGCCCCCTGAGGGTCAAAGTCGACGAGCAGCACCCTGCGGCCATAGCCAGCAAGCGCCGCACCGAGGCTCACGGTCGACGTCGTCTTGCCGACCCCACCCTTCTGATTGACCATCGCGATGACGCGAGCGGGCCCATGCGAGAGCAACGGCGTCGGCTCTGGGATGTCAGCCGCGGAGCGCGTATCGTCCAACGTCATGGCGCTCAGCCTACCTCCGACGGGGACCGTGGGGGCTGCAAGCGGCGCAAGCGGGACATGCGGCTGCTCTGCCTCCTACTGCAGGGCCCGGGGGTGGCTCGCGGCGTAGACCTCCTTCAAGGTCTCCTGGGTGACGAGGGTGTAGATCTGGGTCGTCGTGACGGAGGCGTGCCCGAGGAGTTCCTGGACGACCCGGACGTCCGCCCCGCGTTCGATCAGGTGCGTCGCAAAACTGTGTCGCAGGCTGTGCGGGCTGACCGCTGACGAGATGCCCGCCCTTTCAGCAGCACCGCTGATCACGCCCCAGGCACTCTGCCTAGACAACGCGGCGCCGCGAAGGTTGAGGAAGATCCGAGCCGTTCCCCGTCCCGAGGCAGCGAGCGTGGGCCGTCCGCGCACGAGGTAGTCGTCGATTGCCTTCGCTGCGTACCCGCCGAGGGGCAGCCGTCGCTGCCGGTCGCCCTTGCCTACGACTGTGACGGTCAGGCCTGACAGGTCGACATCGTCGACATCAAGCGAAACGGCCTCGGATACCCGGGCGCCCGTTCCGTAGAGGAGTTCCAGCAGGGCGCGGTCACGAAGGCCCGCTGTTGACTCCGGCTCGCCGCAAGCGGCAAGGAGTCGTTCCACGTCCGAGTAGCTCAGTGCCTTTGGCAGGCGCCGCCCGATGCTCGGGGGCTGCACGTTCGCGCTCGGATCCACCGAGGTGAAGCCCTCGGCCGCCGCGAAGCGGTGGAAGCCGCGGACCGCGACCACTACGCGAGCCGCGCTCGAGGCGGTCAGGGCCCCCCAAGATTCCTGAGGCCAGCGCAGCGATGCCGAGAAGTCGGCAAGGTCGTTCGCCGTGACCTCGCCTATTCGTGCGATCCGCCTTGCCTGGCACCAGTCGGCGTACCGCCGCAGGTCGCGCCGATACGCCGAGACAGTGTTCTGCGACAGGCCGCGTTCGATGATGACGTGGTCGAAGTATCCCTCGATCACGTCGCCGAGGGGTGCGCTCAGGCGAGGACCTCGCTCAGCGGAAGCAGGGGCATGCCGAATGACTCGGCGACCGCCGCATAGGTGATCTGCCCGTCATGCACGTTGAGCCCCCGCGCCAGCGCATCGTCGTCGCGCAGCGCCTGCTTCCAGCCCTTGTTCGCGAGTTCGACCGCATAGGGAAGCGTGACGTTCGTGAGTGCGTAGGTGGACGTATGCGGGACGGCTCCGGGCATGTTCGCCACGCAGTAGAACACCGAGTTGTGGACCGTGTAGGTCGGGTCGGCGTGCGTGGTCGGACGGGAGTCCTCGAAGCACCCGCCCTGGTCTATGGCGATGTCGACGAGGACCGAGCCCGGCTTCATCCGGGATACCAGGTCGTTGCTCACGAGCTTGGGGGCCTTCGCACCGGGCACGAGGACGGCACCGATGACCATGTCGGCGTCGAGCACCGCCCGCTCGACCTCGAAGGTGTTCGAGGCAACGGTCTGCATGTGGCCCTGGTAGATGGCATCCATTTGGCGGAGCCGAGCGATGTTGCGGTCGAGGAGAAGGACCTCCGCCTGCATGCCAAGGGCGATCACCGCGGCATTCATCCCCGCGACTCCTGCGCCGAGGACGACGACCTTGGCCGCATGGACGCCGGACACGCCTCCCATGAGGATGCCGCGGCCGCCGTTGGCCCGCATGAGCGAATGCGATCCGACCTGCGGGGCAAGCCGGCCAGCGACCTCTGACATAGGAGCCAGGAGCGGCAGCGAGTGATCGGCCAGTTCAACGGTCTCATAGGCAATCGCTGTCGCGCCCGACTTCACGAGGGCATCGGTGCACTCCCGACCGGCAGCGAGGTGAAGGTAGGTGAAGATGACCTGTCCTGAGCG
>WLOY01000238.1 GCA_009699015.1 Actinomycetota bacterium
AGTGCGATGACGGCCCCAGCCGGGCACCGGGCGCAGGAAGAAGAATTGGGCGGGATGATGGCTGCCGCCGAGTGAGTCGCCGAGCACAAGGTTGGCGTTGTAGCGTTCAAGGTCAGTCGGGGTGAGGACGGCGCGGCCAATGACCTGCTGGGCCAGCCCCGGGGCGTACTGCTCAAGAATCCCCATAACGTGGTCGGCGTACGCTTCACCCGCTTCATCCCACGATCGTCCATCGGCGATCTCTAGGGGCAGTACTCGCACCTGAATCCACAGCACGTGCTTACCCTCGGGTGCTCGGCTCGGATCGCTCACCGTCGGCTGCCCGACCACGAGCGTGGGAGTCGATGGCAATCTGCCAGCCGCGGCGTCGGTGTAGGCGAGGGCCATGTCGTCCACGTACGGCCCGACATGGACGTAGTTGTACTCGCGCGCCTCGCTCGCAGTCCACGCCGGCAGCGAGTCGAGGGCGAGGTGGATCATCATCGTGCTCAAGCCGGGACGGAACGTTCGGGCTCGAGTTACCGCCGGGCGCGACGCGACCTCGACTGGAAGGAGATCGGGCATCAGCTTGGGGTTCACGTTCGAGATGACGGCGTGTGACGCCCTGATGGTGTCGCCGTTCCCCAGGCGCACGCCGATTGCCTTGCCACCCGACACGAGGATTTCGTCGACCCGGGCGCCGCAGCGCACCTCACCTCCCTTCTCCGTAATGACCCCGACGAGGCCGTCGATCATCGTCGAAGCACCGCCCTTGCCGATGACCATGCCGAAGAGCTGGCCGCCCATCGTCTCGAGGAACGAGAAGAGTGCGCCGCCCGAAATATCGGGGGCGAAATCCAAGTGCATGCCCCACGAGGCCATGAGTGCCTTCACCTTGGGCGAGGTGAAGTGCTCGTCAGTGAACGCGCGGGTCGAGGTCAAAGCCAGCTTCACGAGGTCGTACACACCATCGGTGCCCAGCGCGCGATGCGCCGACCACAGGGTCTTGACCGCCTTCCACGATGGCAGATCGGAACCAAGAATGCCGAAGAGGTACGGCGCGAGATCCTGCAGCTTCGCGGTGAGCACCTCCCACTCAGCCACGTCTGCAGGCGATGTGCGCTCGACATTCGCGCGGGTCGCCGCAGCATCAGCCTCAACGCCAAGCATCGTGCCGTCCGGGAAGACCGAGCAGAACGGCTTTGCCGATGGGACGAGCTCGAAGCCGTGACGGGCCAGGTCCGCGCCGAGCGCCGCGTTCACCGGGCCTCCCGCGAAGAGCCCGAGGTTCATCGCGAAGAGGTCGTGGCGAAACCCCGGGAGCGTCACCTCTGCAGTGCGCACCGCACCACCGGGAACGTCGGCCGATTCGACGACGACAACGGAGCGGCCCTTGCTCGCGAGCATGGCGGCGGCCGAGAGCCCGTTGACCCCGGCGCCGATGACGACGACATCGACTCGTGTTTCCATCGTTGACCCTCTCAAGGTTTCGGCATTGTGCAAATATGACGGCCGGAATCTTTACGATATAGCCTCAGGGGCCCGTCGCGGCCCGCGAACAGCACATGTCCGTGGAGGGCCAATGTCCGCAGCACCGTACGACGCCATCATCGTCGGCTCCGGTATCAACGCGCTCGTCGGCGGCGCCCTCCTCGCCAAGGACGGGTGGCGGGTGCTCCTCTGCGAGCGCAGCGAACGTCCCGGCGGCGCGATCTGCACGAGCACCGATCGCGTTCCCGGCTTCACCCTTGAGCTCCTGTCGAGCTGGCACCCGCTGTTCGTCGGCGGCCCCGCCTATGGCGAGCTCGCCGGTGACCTTGCCGCCCGCGGCGTCGAATACCTCAACACTCCCCTGCCCACTGGCGTGGTCTGCTCCGCTGGCACGGCCGTGCTCTCCACCGATCCGGCGATCACCGCTGCGCAGTTCGAGGCCCTCGGCGACCTCGAGGCGTGGAATCAGGCCATGGGCGACTTCGGTGCCAAGGCCAACCTCGCGTTCGGCCTCCTCGGCACCGACTTCTGGCGGCGCAAGTCGCTGAGGTTCGGGTGGGGCGCGCTTCGCCAGCTCGGCCGCAAGAAGCTGGTCGCCAGCGGGGCCGAGCTCCTCGAGCCGGCGGGGCCCTGGCTCGACCGGACCTTCTCCTCACCCGTCAGCCACGCGCTCCTCGCGCCATGGGCACTCCACAACGGCCTCGGGCCAGACGACGCTGCGAGCGCCTTCATCACGAAGGTCATCGCCGCCGCAATCTCGATGGGCGGAATGCCGGTGCCACGCGGCGGTGGGCAGGCACTCGTCGATGCGTTGCTCGCGATCATCACGGACGCCGGTGGCGCACTGCGGACGAATGCGGAGGTGGTTCGGATCACCACCTCGGGCGATCGGGTCACCGGGGTCGTCCTCGCCGATGGGACGCCCCTGACGGCCGGTCGCGCAGTGCTCGCCTCCGTGACCCCGCAGGCGCTCTACGGCGGCCTGCTGGCTGATGCCCCGGTGCCCGCCGAGACGCGCCAGGCTGCGGCCGACTTCAGGTACGGACGCGCCGGCATGCAGATCCACATCACCATGAGCGAGAAGCCGCGGTGGGCCGCCGACGACCGACTCGCCGACACCGCGCTCGTCCACGTGCTCGACAGCATGGACTCGCTCTCGGAGTCGGTGAACGCGGCGAACCGCGGCTACCTGCCACGGCGGCCGACCGTCGTCGTCGGGCAGCCCTGCACCATCGATCCCTCGCGCGCGCCGGAAGGGGCGTCCATCCTGTGGATCCAGCTCCAGGAGAACCCGCGCCATATCAAGGGGGACCTCGCCGGCGAGATCGACACGGGCGACGGCACCTGGACACCTGCCATTCGCGATGCCTACGCCGAGCGGGTCATCAGCCAGCTCGAGCCGCACATCACGAACATCCGCACCGCCGCGACGACCATGTTCGCCCTGAGCCCGGCCGACCTCAACGCCATGAACATCAACCTCGTCGGCGGCGACCCGTACGCCGGCGACTGCCGGGTCGACCAGTACGCCGCCTGGCGGCCACTATCGACGGCAACCGGGCACAACACCGGATTCAAGGGCCTATGGCACATCGGCGCCTCGACGCATCCGGGGCCGGGCCTCGGCGGGGGCTCCGGCTACCTCGTCGCGAATCGACTCCGCAAGCGCTGAGCATCAGGCTGATTGCCGCGCGGGTTGCCTCCGATCATGCGTCCTCAGGAACCGGCGCATCGCATAGTCGACATCGGTGAGACTGATCTGCTCCCTGGGCACGACACATGATCCGAGAAGCGGCTCCCGTGCACCCCGCAAAACACCACTCCAACTACCAAGAGAATCAGGGACACCCGGTATCCCTTCCACGGATCGCTGTTAACCTCTTTTCGTGCCTTTGACTGCGAGACACCAGTCACCGCGCCTTCATCGCACTGAGACACTGCTCCGGCCTCTGCGGCCTGCACGTCAAGTTTGTCAACAGCGACCCTCGCCGGGGCCTGCTCCTCGGCTACGTCACCTTCATGTAGCGCCCCGCGCCACGACGCCCTGTTCTCACCCAGCGAGGTCCACAACGGCAGCCGGCGACCTCGTGGCAGATCGGCTTCGCAAGGGCCGCTGATTCCGATTCGAATTCACCCACTGGGCCAGGTAAACGAATCACCCCGATTCCGAGCCGCATTCGTTCAGGCGGCCCGGAATCGGGGTGGGATGAAACGTGGGGGTTACTTGTTTACTAGGGCCAGGACGCGGCAGGGGCTGCCGGACCCCTTCACGATCGGCAGCGGAGCCACAATGACGACCGCGCCGGTGACCGGCAGTAGGTGCAGGTTGCGCAGCTGGGTCACGCCGTACTTGTTCGCGCCCATGAGCATCGTGTGGCACGGGAACGGCGGATCGAAGCCGAACGCACCACCGGCATCGGTGCCGACCGTCTCGACGCCCATGCCGAGGATCTCGGTCTCCTCGGCGAGATAGCGTGCCGCGGCCGGGGTCAGTCCGGGGGTGTGCGGGCCGTTCTCATCGGCATTGGCGTAGGCGGCCGCATCGTCGCCGTACTTCGACCAGCCGGTGCGGTAGAGCAGCCATGCACCCTTCGGGATGGCACCGTTGGCGGCCTCCCACTCCTTGATGTCGCTCACATCGAGGCAGAAGTCTGGGTTCGCGGCGACCTGCGCGGTGGTATCGATGACGACGGC
>WLOY01000239.1 GCA_009699015.1 Actinomycetota bacterium
GCGGTTCGATCGCACAGCCAGCTTCGAGACGGACTGGGATCGCCTGAAGCCTGAGCACCGGCGAGAGTTCAGGGAGGTTGTGCGTGCCAAGTTCATCCCCGCCTGCGACGCCTGGGCGACAGCGCAAGCCGCCCGGGAGCACGACGTGTGGCCGAAGTCCCTCCGCGTGTCGGCCATCGTGAACGGCGGGGGCATCATGGAGATGACATGGAGCTTCGCGTCACCCGACGGGCGTGCGACGTTCCACCTCGCCCGTGAGGACGGGAACTGGGTGTGCGTCTGGCGCCGCATCGGCGACCATGGGGTCTTCCGCATCCCGTAGGGCCGGTGCGTCCGAATGGGACACGCGCTGTGAGCGTCCACCGCCTCTGTGCGGTTCCGGCAGAGGGGTGGCGTCGGGGTCGGTCCGAGGTCGGGGGAGTCATGCCGCGTCACGCGTTCGAACGGGGAAATGTGCCGAAGGGCATCGTGGGCGAGCTGGACGATCAGGGGAGAAGAGTCGTGCCAGGGCAGGCTTGCAACGGATCGAGAAGGGACGAGGCTGTGCTCGGGCGTTCCGGCGCCAGATCCACGTCATCGCCGACAACGACGCGACCCGCAACCACCCAGGCGTCAGGGCATGGCTCGAGAGGAACCCCCGCATCCACATGCACTTCACCCCGACATCGGGATCCTGGCGGGGCCTGGTCGAGGTGTTCTTCGGCATCATCCAGCGCCAGGCGATCAAGCGCGGCAGCTTCGCCTCCGTCAAGGACCTCGTCGCCGCGATCACCGGATTCCTCGACGGATGGAACGAGCGCTGCGAGCCCTTCACCTGGACCAAGACACCGGACGAGATCCTCGCCAAGGTCGTACGTAAAGGAACATCAGACGCACGACACTAGGCTGCGGCCATCTACGCGCGGGCTGACTGCCTCCTGACTCACGACGGCAGGGGATTCCCTGTTGGTCCCTTGCTCGAACAGGTGGCACCGTCACGAGCGTTGCAGAGCGCCAAGGCACGTCTGCTCAACTGATCGTGGGCCACAACGACTCCGAACGACTCAGCGGATGCCGTCAGGCATCGTCAGACGAAGACCCTGGCCGTCCGCGACGATCGACTCCAAGTAGGCATGCGTGTCGTGCATCTGCGCATCCGACCGCTCGAATGTCGACCAGTCCACCGCCGCGGTCCATTTCTGCGCGAAAGCCAGAACCGCAATCAGCTGCTGACCGGCCCCAGTGCCGCGTGATTGCGCCGACAGGGCCGACAGGTAGTTGCCCCTGAACACCGTCGGGATGATGATGCGCCCGTACCCTCGGTTCGACAGCTCCGCGTTCGCCATCATGCGCGAGACACGGCCGTTGCCATCATCGAACGGGTGGCATTCGGTCAGCAACACGGACATTGCAACAGCTCGCGCGAAGGGATCGAAGAGCGGTGCGATGAGCCCGAACCCCTCTTCCAGAGTTCCTCGTACGAGTTCGGACGACGTGAATATGTAGTCCCCGACCCGGTTGTCCTCGTCCTTGATCTCGCCGGGTCGCTTCTCCGGCCTGCTGGCCATCAGGACGGCATGACGCGACTGGAGGATGTCAATGAACTCGCCCGCGTGCGCTGGAACCTCCGATCGTTCTGGTCCCGTTATCAAAAGGTAGGTGCTCGATACATCGTGAGCATCCTTGGGGCGCCCGGCCGGGACCTCCTCATCGACGATGATGCGCAGCGCCTCGTCAATGGTGAACGTCGTGCCCTCGATGTAGTTCGAGAAGTACGCCTCGAAGAACGGTAGCCATGCATCTCGTCCCGCGATGGACGGAGCAGGTACAGCAATCGGAGCTTGACTCTCGAGAGTCGTCAGCGCGGACGAGACGAGGTTCAGCACTCGCTGGTCGTATGGTCTCCCGCCCAGCCGCGCAGCCAGTCGCGCCGACTGCGGGCGTTGTGTGGGACGCGCGTTGCCTTCTACAGCGTCGAGGAGTTCCCGTACTCGACGAACGGCCGACTGATCGAAGGAGCCGGCTATGACGTTGAGTTCAGTGCGGATCTTTGCGACGTGCGTTGCACCTCTGCGCGCCATCGACTCAAGGGCGTCCTCCACTGCTTCTCTCCCAGCAACATGCACTCCGGGCCGTCCCGCTGTCGGCATGTTCTCCACGAGCCGACGGGCGTCACCGGACAGGTACAGCCCGTGCGGGTAGTCGAAGTCGCCGGGGAGGTTGCCTGGGGCGTTGACAGGGGTGATGGTGTACTCGCCAACGACCAGCGGTGTTCGCCGCTGGTCACCCGCACGCGCTATGAACAGGTGCCCATCTCGCGGCTCACCGTTCTGTAGCGCGGTCTGGCCGCACAGGACCCCGCCCGGCCACACTGCCGCGAGGATCTCGCCAAGGTGCAACTTCACGCACCTGTCGGGAGGAAGGCTTGCTCCGACTATGTAGGCGGTCGGGAAGATGCGAAATGCATTCCCTGCCTGAGCTTGCCGATGCAGGCGCTTGCGGGATGCCTCGTCCTGGGCGAACTCAAGTTCGCCGGCGGGTGAGGGTGTCCGGATCATTACCTTTACCCCTCCAAACCGGGCATCAATGTCCCGTAATGCATGAGAAACACTACCATCATGTCCCGTATTATCCGTGATATTACCGTTCCAGATTGGCCCTGCTTCGTCCGTATCGCACCCGAAACTCCCAAGTGGGCGCAACGAATGTCCCGAATGACAGGTTAAACAAAACTTCAATGTCCCGTTACGTCGTCTAAACTAGATGGCGGCGGGTCTAGGTCTTACCCGGAGCTTCTGATGCGACGATTGGATGCGGTCCGTCAAATACGCTCAGCCATCGGGGCCGCCGTTCAGGTTCTAGGGATTCGTGCTGCGGATCATGCCGTTGCCGGATCGGGGTCGCCGGGCGACAGCCGGCTTCGAGGGCCTTTGCGTGAATGAAGAACGAGGTCACGGACCGACGATTGGCGTGACCGTCGGAGCCGAATCTTGTTCCCACGAACATCACGGGATCCTGGACCAGGAACTTTCCGTCGTCGTCTGAGCACTCGCCGAGGCCCCAGCTGACGAGTGTCGACGAGCCACCTTGGCGTTCATGCGACTGGAAGCTGGGATGGAGCGCCATGAACGTGTGGAACAGTCCTCCCCGCTTCTCATACCGCCGCAGGCACACCCGGTTCTCCGCGACGACCGCCTGTCCCCGGTGAGGGGCAAGGCCGCGCGGTCCCGCCCGAATGTCATCGCAGGCGAAGGTCTCGCCCTCGAACGGGATTCCCAGGGCGTGGCAGTAGCCGGTTCCAGGTAGCTTGGGGAGTCCTCCCCATCTATGTGCTGGTAGGCAACGGTTGTTTGCCTGACCGGGAGCCCGCCGGTCCTGTAGGCAACCGTTGCAGACGACGGAGGAGCTCCGCGCATGGCAGTGAAGACACCGACCAAGCCGGTCGAAGACAAGCCGGTCGAGGGCACGCCGGTCGACGGGACGGCGAAGGGGCGCGTTGCCCGGACCAAGGGAGTGTCGCTTCTGCCAGCGGAGTACGAGGACGCGTCCACGGTGGAGCAGCTCACCGGTGTCGGCTTCAGTGAGGTGTACCGGCGGATTTTCGCTCCTCAGATGAGGGCGGCCGCTGATCTGCTGCGCGAGGCGCAGGAGGCGGGCATGGAACTGGATCGAGGCGTCCTGCGGGACACCCGTGTGGCAGTACCGTCGCGCGTGTTTCCCACCCGCATGCCGTGGCCACCACCGTGCGTCCGTGACCAGTGAGGGCAGACGCGGCCAGTCAGGCTCCGGTCGCCGTGGGGATTTGCCGTCAGGCCATCACGCCTTGCCGCCGAACCCTCCTGGCCGGCACGAAACTCCTCTGCATCCGTCCGCAGCGTGCTCGCGTCGTCACGTGTCCTGTGCCATCACCAGTCCCTAGGCCAGCGTCGCAACCCACGTCCGCACGAGAGCGTTGAACCGGTCAGGCTCCTCCCACATCGGGCAGTGGCCGCTGCTGTCAAATACGTGCAGATCCGCGTACGGCAGGCTTGACACGAGCCAATCGGCCGCCGCGAGTTTGCCCACCTGCTCGTCCGATCCCCACACCAGCAGATGTCTGACGTCGAAGCCCGGAATATCTGGTCGGTAGTCCTGCACGGTCTGATCAGCGAGGATCAAGGTGCCGGTGTTGGCTCCCGCC
>WLOY01000024.1 GCA_009699015.1 Actinomycetota bacterium
AGGCGTTGATCTGACGCGCACGCTTGGATGCGTAGATGACGAGCGAGTACTTCGAGTCCGTCTTTTCAAGGAGCGCATCGATGGACGGGTGGGTGATGCCCTCAGGGCGCGCAGAACTCATGTGATGAAGCCTACCAACGTTTCGACGGTGTCCGGCACCTCGGTGTTCACGATGACCTCGTCGAACTCCTCCCGCGCGGCCAGCTCCTGCTCCGCCGCCGCCAGTCGGCGGGCAACAGCCTCGTCCGATTCGGTGCCGCGGCCGAGGAGCCTGGCCCGCAGCACCTCCCACGAGGGGGGCTCGAGGAAGACGAGCAGGGCGTCAGCAGCCGCCCGGCGAACCTGCCGGGCCCCGGCAACCTCGATCTCCAGGACGACGGGCCGACCCGCTGCGCGATGCTCATCGACCGGGCCGCGCGGGGTTCCGTACCGATTGCCGGCGAACTCCGCCCACTCCAGCAGATCGCCCGCAGCGATCATGGCATCGAAGCCCGCCGAATCGACGAAGAAGTAGTCGACTCCGTCGACCTCGCCCGGCCGAGCCGGACGGGTCGTGGCAGAGACGGACAGCCACGCCTGAGGCATCCGCTCAAGGAGTGCTCGCACCACGGTGCTCTTGCCCACCCCGGACGGCCCGGACACCACCACGAGGCGTCCCCTGCTGCCGCTCATCCCTCGATCGCCCCGATCAGATCATCACGCTGCCGGTCCGTGAGGCCGCCGAGTCGCCGGGTCTCGGCGATGGAAAGCCGTCGCATGACCGAATCGGCCCGCGCCGGGCCGATCCCGGGAAGCGACTCGAGCAGCCATCGCACCCGGATGCCCTGCCACTGCTCCGCGAGTTGGGCACTCCTGATGATCTCGGCACCAGCGGTCCTGCCCGATTTCAGCTCATGGCGGAGCGACGCCCGGTCGCGGCGCACCTCCATGGCCCTCAGAAGTGCCGAGGCCCGCTGCTCCTCGGTGCGGACGGGGACGGTCACGGTGCGACCCCGGCCCCATGGCCGTGCCGTGCACCTCGGGCTTCCATGGCGCTGCGGCAGGTGGCGGCCAGTGCGGCCGCGGCAGCCCCGACATCTGGAGCCCCGGTTATCGGCCGGCCGATAACGAGCAGGTCGGCCCCGTCGGCGAGCGCCTGCTCGGGGGTCGCAGTCCGCCGCTGGTCATCCGCTGATGCGCCTGCCGGCCGAACCCCGGGCGTGATGAGCACGATGCCGGGAGGAACCGCTGCTCGGATGGCGGCGACCTCGTGAGGGGAGCACACGATGGCGCCGGCTCCCGCGCGCGTTGCCAGGACCGCCAGCCGAACCGCCGCATCGAGCGCAGGGCCGGCCATCCCGATCGACTCGAGCGACTCGTCGTCGAGGGAGGTCAGGACGGTGACCGCGGTGATGCGGGTATCGGGGAGGGCCCGCGCTGCTGCCGTGATCATCTCCGCTCCCCCGGCCGCATGGACGGTGAGGAAGGCGGGTGCGAGGTGCGCGACGGCTCCGGCGGCCCCAGCGACGGTCGCCGGGATGTCATGGAGCTTGAGGTCGAGGAAGATGGCCGGCACCTGTCCGGTGACGACGGACGCGGCCGCGCGCGCCGCCACGACGGATGCCGCGCCATCGCGGCAGAACACCTCCAGGCCGACCTTCAGCGTTGAGACATGCGGTGCCACGGCGCGGGTCCAGACGGCAAGCACGGTGAGGTCCGGGGCATCGAGCGCCACCGCGATCGGACCCGGGAGGTTCGCGGTCATGGGAGTAACGCCATCGGACACGACGCCGGCGAGCTCCTCATTGTGTCTCGGGGGCGGTGTCGGGACGCTGCTCTTCGGATGCCTTCGCGTCCGAGAAGTCCTTGTACTGGTCGAATGGCTCGGTCGCGGTGTCACGTCGAATCTGCACGACCTCGGCAACCGGCCTGCGCTCATCGACCTCCTCGGCTTCCGCCGCCTGGATGACCCTCGGCACGTCGATGCCCGGCTCCTCATCCGGCTCGAGGCCTTCAGCCGTCTCGGCCTCCGCAGCCTCGGCCAGGAGTGGCTCGAGAACACCATGCTCACGATGGGCGAACGAGATGGCCTCCTGCAGCGAGGTGAAGCCCCGCTCGTGCAGGGCCTGGGCCAGTTCGCGCTGCACCCTGATCGGCGCCGACGGATCATTGAAGGTCGCTGTGCCGACGGAGACGGCATTCGCGCCGGCGAGGATGAACTGAAGAGCATCGAGCCCGGTTCGGATGCCCCCCATGCCGAGGATGGGAATGTTCGGCATGGCCTGGCGGATCTGCCAGACGCACCGCACGGCGATGGGCCGGATTGCCGGGCCACTGAGCCCGCCGGTGACGCCCGCGAGTGCCGGCCGCATGCGATCGACATCGATGACCATGCCCAGCGCGGTGTTGATGACCGACAGCCCGCTGGCACCGGCGCGCACGACGGCGTGCGCGATATCGGTGATGTCGGTGACATCGGGCGAAAGCTTCGCGAGGACAGGGGTGTGCTGGTCGACATGACGACGAACGGCCTGGATGACCTGCGACGCCGCCTCGGGGTTGCACGCGAATACCTGCCCGCGGTCCTCGACGTTCGGGCAGGAGATGTTCACCTCGATGGCGTCGATCCCCGACACGTACCTGAGCTTCTGGGCGATCTTCACGTACTCCTCGACCGAGTCACCGGCGATCGACACGATGATCCTGGCACCGCGCTGCTCGAGCCAGGCGAGATCGGTCTCGATGAATGCGTCAAGCCCGGGACCTTGGAGGCCGATGGAGTTGAGCATGCCGCTCGGGGTCTCAGCCATTCGCGGCGTGGGCCGGCCCGCGCGCGGCTGCAGCATGATGCTCTTCGTGACGATCGCACCGAGGTGCGTGATGTCGAAGTACTCATCGAGCTCCCGACCTGAGGCCGCGCAGCCCGAGGCGGTGAGGACCGGCGCATCGAGGTGCATGGCGCCCAACGAGGTCGACATGTCGATGCGCGGGGTCTCCGAGGTGGCGCCGGCCGGCCCCCGGCCGATCACGGTCGGGCTCATGACTCGTCCACGACGGGAGCGCCGAATGCATCCGCGGGAATGGTGCCGACATCGTTCCAGCGAACTCGATCCCCGCGGAACACTGGCCCTTCGACGCAGGACCTCACCATGCGGGTCACCCCATCCTGGCCGATGACAGGGAGCACGCACGTCATGCACACCCCGATGCCGCACGCCATCGCCTCCTCAACCGAGCACTGGCTGTAGGCCCGGTGCTCGGCGGCGACCCGGGCGACCGCCGCGAGCATTCCCATGGGGCCGCAGGCGTAGACGACCGCTGCCTCCGACTTGTCGATGACTGAGCCGAGGACGTCGGTCACGCGGCCACGTTCGCCCGCCGAGCCGTCCTCCGTCGTGATGATGAGCTTCGACGAGGCTCGCTTCATCTCCAGGACGCCGAAGAGCTTCGACTCGACGGAGGCTCCCATGACGACATCGACCCGGCATCCCCGATCGCGCAGCTGCTCTGCCAGCATGAACATCCCTGCGGAACCGTAGCCCCCTGCGACGAGCACGCACGGGACCCGCTCCTTGGGGAGGATGAAGGGCCGGCCGAGCGGGCCGACGATGTCGAGGATGTCGTGCCGGCGCCGCTCGCTCAGCCACTTGGTGCCCTTGCCCTCGACCCCGACGACGATCTCCAGGGTGCCGCCGTAGACGCCCCGCGACTTCACCTGGTAGATCGCGAAGGCGCGCCGGAGCAGCATGCTGCTCTCCTCGCCTCCCATGGAGACGGTGACGAAATGCCCGGGGCGAGCAAGCTCGGGCATCCCGGCCGCCGTGAGTGAGATGACCGAGTAGGCACCTGCCCTGCGGACGTCGAGGACCTCGGCCCGTAACTGGATAGGCACGGTTCAGCGCTCCCCTTCACTCGGCGGGTGCATTTCTGCCCTCGGCTGGTGACCTGATCGTATTGAGGCGGCCTGCGCCGACCGCAACCGGTTGAGGTTGCTCGCGTGCTCCTGCAGCGATCTGACAACCGGCTCGACGCTTCGGAGGGACTCGATGCCCTGCACCGCCGCGGAAAGGCCCTGGACCGTGGTGATGCTCGGCACTCCCTTGATGACCGCGGCCGTGCGGATCTCATAGCCATCGACGCGCGGTCCTACTCCGTAGGGGGTGTTGACGATGAGGTCGATCTCGCCGGCCATGATCGCATCGACGGTCGTGGCCTCACCCGCAATGCCCCGCCCCTCGTGCTGCTTGCGCAGGACTTCGGCATGCACCCCGTTGCGCCCGAGGGCCAGCGCGGTGCCCGATGTCGCGATGAGCCGAAATCCCAGCTCGGCCAGGCGCCTGAGCGGCTCGATCGCCGCCTCCTTGTCACGGTCGGCGAGCGAGACGAATGCCGTGCCCGTGATCGGCAGCCCGCCCGAGAACGCGGCCTCCTGGGACTTCGCGAACGCAACGCCGAACGTGTCGTCGAACCCCATGACCTCACCGGTCGACCGCATCTCCGGGCCGAGGAGGGTGTCGACGCCGTGGAATCGTCCGAACGGCAGCACTGCCTCCTTCACGGCGACCGCAGCCCCCTCTGGGAGGGTTCCACCATCACCGTGGGCGGGCAGGATCCCCTCGGCGCGCAGGCGGGCGATGGTCTCGCCCACCATGACCCGGGCGGCCGCCTTCGCGACCGGTACCGCTGTCGCCTTCGACACGAATGGCACCGTGCGCGACGCGCGCGGGTTCGCCTCGAGCACGTACAGCACCCCTTCGAGCAGGGCGTACTGGACGTTCAGCAGCCCGTGGACCCCGACGCCCTTCGCGATGGCGAGGGTTGAATCCCTGATGCGGTCGATCTCCTCCGCAGTGAGGGTCATCGGCGGGAGGACGCAGGCCGAGTCGCCCGAGTGAATGCCAGCCTCCTCGATGTGCTCCATGACCCCGGCGAGGAAGAGCTCCTCACCGTCGTAGATGGCATCGACATCGATCTCGATAGCGTTGTCGAGGAATCGGTCGACGAGCACCGGGTGCTCCGCGTTTATCTCGGTGGAACGGGCGAGATAGTCGGCGAGCATCGCGTCGTCATACACGATCTCCATTCCGCGACCGCCGAGGACGTAGCTCGGCCGGACGAGTACCGGATACCCGACATGCTGCGCGATGGCCTGCGCCTCGGGAAATGAGGACGCCGTCCCGTGCTCCGGCGCAGGGAGGCCGGCCGCCGCGAGGACCCTGCCGAATGCACCCCGCTCCTCCGCGAGGTGAATGGATTCCGGGCTGGTCCCGATGATCGGGACTCCCGCGTCCTTCAGCGCCTGCGCGAGGCCGAGCGGAGTCTGGCCGCCTAGCTGGACGATGACCCCGACGAGAGACCCTGCCTGTCGTTCGAGGTGGACGACCTCAAGGACATCCTCGAGGGTGAGAGGCTCGAAATAGAGCCGGTCGGAGGTGTCGTAGTCGGTCGACACCGTCTCCGGGTTGCAGTTGATCATGATGGTCTCGTAGCCGGCGTCGCGGAGGGTGAGCGCGGCGTGGACGCACGAGTAGTCGAACTCGATGCCCTGGCCGATCCGGTTCGGGCCGGAGCCGAGGATCACGACCTTGCGACGATCGGATGGCACCGCCTCGTTCTCGTCGTCGTACGACGAGTAGTGGTACGGGGTCGTCGCCTCGAACTCGGCCGCGCACGTATCGACCGTCTTGAACACCGGGCGAATCTGGAGGCCGTGCCTGAGCTCGCGGACCTCGTGCTCCGCAAGGCCGCGCAACTGCCCGATCTGCCGGTCGGAGAAGCCCATCCGCTTGGCCTCTCGGACGATGCCGGCGGTGAGGCCGTCAGCTGCCCGCAGGTCATCGGCCATCTCGTTGATTAGGCAGATCTGGTCAAGGAACCAGGGATCGATCGTGGTCGAGGCGTGCACCTCCTCGATGGTCGCCCCGGCCCACAGCGCACGCTGCACCAGCGAGAGCCGGCCGTCATGCGGCTTGGTCATCGCCTTGAGCAGGGCTCCGAGGTCCACGTCGGCTCGATGCTCAGGCCACGCGAACACCGCCTCGGGCCGCTCGAGCGAGCGCAGCGCCTTCTGGAGGGCCTCCGTGAAGTTTCGGCCGATCGCCATCGCCTCGCCGACGCTCTTCATCGTGGTGGTGAGGATCGGGTCGGCCTGCGGGAACTTCTCGAAGGCGAAGCGCGGCACCTTCACCACTACGTAGTCCAAGGTGGGCTCGAATGACGCGGGGGTCTTTTGGGTGATGTCGTTGGGAATCTCATCGAGCGTGTAGCCGATCGCGAGGCGCGCGGCGATCTTGGCGATCGGGAATCCGGTCGCCTTCGAGGCCAGGGCCGATGAGCGCGACACTCGCGGGTTCATCTCGATGACGATCATTCGGCCATCGCTCGGGTCGATCGCGAACTGGATATTGCAGCCACCGGTGTCGACCCCGACCGCCCGGATGATCTGGATCCCGACATCGCGCATGTGCTGGAACTCGCGGTCGGTGAGGGTCATGGCGGGTGCGACGGTGATCGAATCACCGGTGTGCACGCCCATCGGGTCTAGGTTCTCGATGGAGCAGACGACGACGACGTTATCGCGGTTGTCGCGCATCAGTTCGAGCTCGTACTCCTTCCACCCCAGGATGGACTCCTCGAGGAGCACCTCGGTTGTCGGGCTCGCCTGGAGTCCCGCGCCGGCGATGCGGTGCAGATCGGCCTCGTCATAAGCGATCCCGGAGCCGGCCCCGCCCATCGTGAATGACGGGCGCACGACGACCGGGTAGCCGAGGTCCTCTACCGCGGCGAGGCAGTCATCGAGCGAGTGGCACACCGCTGACCGGGCGCTCTCCGCACCGATCTCGGCGACGATGGTCCGGAAGAGCTCACGGTTCTCGCCCCGCTCGATCGCATCGACGTCGGCGCCGATCAGTTCGACGCCGTAGCGCTCGAGCGCCCCGCTCTTGTGAAGAGCGATCGCGGTGTTCAGTGCTGTCTGCCCGCCAAGGGTGGCGAGAATGGCATCGGGCCGCTCCTTGGCGATGATTCGCTCGACGAATTCCGGGGTGATCGGCTCGATGTAGGTGGCGTCGGAGAACTCCGGGTCGGTCATGATCGTCGCGGGGTTCGAGTTGACGAGGACGACACGTACGCCCTCATCGCGCAGCACGCGGCACGCCTGGGTGCCCGAGTAGTCGAATTCGCACGCCTGGCCGATGACGATGGGCCCGGATCCGATCACCATGATCGTGCGGAGGTCAACGCGTCGTGGCATCAGTTGCTCCGCTGCATGAGGTCGACGAACTCGTCGAAGAGGGATGACGCATCATGGGGACCCGCCGCGGCCTCCGGGTGGTACTGAACGCTGAATGCCGGGACGTCGAGGCACTCGAGTCCCTCGACGACATCGTCATTGCGGCACACGTGGCTCACGCGTGCCGCTCCGAACGGCGTCTGGAAGATGCCGGTTCGCGGAGCGTCGACGGCGAACCCGTGATTGTGCGCGGTGATCTCGATCTTGCCGGTGCGGAGGTCCTGCACCGGCTGGTTGATGCCCCGGTGCCCATACCGAAGCTTGTAGGTGCCCAGCCCAAGCGCACGCCCGAGGATCTGGTTGCCGAAGCAGATCCCGAAGACAGGCACGCTCGCTGCGAGGACGGCCTCCATGACGCCAACGGCGTGGTCGGCGGTCGCCGGATCCCCGGGACCGTTTGAGAAGAAGACGCCGTCCGCACCGAGGCCGAGGACGTCACGAGGCGATGTCCCTGCAGGTAGCACGTGGACGTCGATGCCTCGCTCGGCCATGAGTCGAGGCGTCATCGTCTTGATGCCGAGGTCGATCGCGGCAACGGTCAGGCGGCGCTCCCCGACGGCAGGCACGAGGTAAGCGGCACGCGTGCTCACCTCGCCGGCGAGATCAGCGCCTGCCATGCCGGGGCTGGCAAGGACCCGGCCCAGGAGGTCATCGGCTGGCGCTTGGGCGAGATCACCCGAGAAGATGCCCATCCGCATTGCGCCGCGCTCGCGGAGCCTGCGGGTAAGCGCCCGCGTATCGACGTCGCAGAGCCCCACGATTCCCTGGTCTCGCAGCTCCTGCTCCAGTCCTCTCGTCGCGCGCCAGTTGGATGCGATGCGGGAGGGATCACGGACGACGTAACCACTCACCCAGATTCGCGAGGACTCCGGGTCCTCGTCGTTCACGCCGGTGTTGCCGACATGCGGGGCAGTCATCACGACGATCTGCCGGTGGTAGGACGGGTCGGTGAGGGTCTCTTGGTAGCCGGTCATGCCCGTTGAGAAGACCGCCTCCCCGAAGGTCGATCCGATGGCACCGTACGCGGAACCCCGCATGACGGTTCCGTCCTCGAGCACGAGCACCGCCGGTCCGCGGCGGCTCATGCGAGCGCTCCGTCGATCACGGTGGGGACGCCGCCGAAGATGACGTGGCGGACGGATCCGGGCAGTTCCATCGATGCATACGGGGTGTTGCGGCTCTTGGACGCGACAGCCTCCGGATCCACGGTCCAGCGAGTGGACGCATCGACGACGCAGACGTGCGCAGGCGCACCCGGCTCGAGCCCCTGCCCCTGTGTCTGGACACCGCCGATGCGTGCCGGGCGGACGGACATTCGATCGGCGAGGCCTCGCCAGTCCAGGAGGCCCGAATCGACGAGCGTGTGCTGCGCGACGCTGAGGGCCGTCTGGAGCCCGAGCATTCCGAAGGCCGCCGCCGCCCACTCGCAGTCCTTGTCCTCATGGGGGTGCGGCGCGTGATCGGTCGCGATCGCGTCGATGGTGCCGTCTGCCACGGCCATTCGCAGGGCCGCGACGTCGTCGTGGGTTCGCAGCGGCGGGTTCACCTTGTAGATGGGGTCGTAGCCTGCGACGAGGTCCTCGGTGAGGATGAGGTGATGGGGGGTGACCTCCGCGGTCACATCGATGCCGCGTGACTTCGCCCAGCGGATCACCTCGACCGAGCCTGCGGTCGACACATGGCACACGTGCAGCCGGGACCCGACATGCTCGGCGAGCAGGACGTCGCGGGCGATGATCGCCTCCTCCGCGACCGCTGGCCAGCCGGTGAGGCCGAGGACGCCCGACAAGGCTCCCTCGTTCATCTGGGCATTCTCGGTGAGCCGCGGCTCCTGCGCATGCTGGGCGATGACACCGCCGAACGCCTTCACGTACTCGAGCGCCCGGCGCATGAGCACGGCGTCGTGGACGCACTTGCCGTCATCGCTGAAGACGCGAACGCCTGCAGGCGAATGCGCCATCGCACCGAGCTCGGCCATCTGCTCGCCAAGGAGCCCGGTAGTGACGGCGCCGACCGGACGCACGTCGACCAGACCGGCCTTCTGGCCCAGCCGCCACACCTGCTCGACGACACCGGCGGTATCTGCGACCGGGTCGGTGTTCGCCATCGCATGGACGCAGGTGAACCCGCCCAGCGCCGCAGCCCGAGAGCCGGTCTCGACGGTCTCGGCGTCCTCGCGGCCCGGCTCGCGCAGGTGCGTGTGCAGGTCGACGAGCCCCGGGAGGGCGACGAGGCCAGTTGCGTCGATGACCTGGCCCGCTGCCGAGCCGGGTCGGGTGATCGCCGATATGACGCCCCCTTCGATGACGAGGTCGACAGGATCCTCACCGTAGGGACGGACCCCTCGCAGTACCAGCGCGGTCATCAGCCTTGCCCCTTCATGTTGCCCCCGAGCAGCAGGTAGAGCACGGCCATTCGAACGCTCACGCCATTCGCAACCTGCTCGACGATGACCGAGCGGCCGCTGTCGGCCACGTCGGCCGAGATCTCCATCCCCCGATTCATCGGACCAGGGTGCAGGACGATCGAATCCGGTCGCATCGCGTGCAGCCTGTCGGAATTGAGTCCGTAAGCACGACTGTACTCATTCGCCGATGGGAAGTAGGCGGCCCGCATCCGCTCGCCCTGGACTCGCAGCATCATCACTGCGTCCGCATCCGGCAGCGCCGAGTCAATGTCGTAGCTCACATCGCATGGCCAGGTCTGGATTCCGAGCGGAAGGAGGGTCGGCGGGGCAACGACGGTGACGTGCGCCCCGAGGGTTCGCAGGAGCAGCACATTCGACCGCGCGACCCGGCTGTGCAGGACATCGCCGACGATCGTCACCCGGACGCCGGCGAGGTCGCCCCGACCTCCGCGCAGGTGACGGCGGAGCGTGTACGCGTCGAGGAGGGCCTGCGTCGGGTGCTCGTGCGTGCCATCGCCCGCATTGATGACGCTGCCCCCGATCCAGCCCGCGTTCGCGAGCCGGTGAGGCGCGCCCGAGGCGCCGTGGCGGATGATGACGGCGTCGGCCCCGATCGCCTCGAGGGTGAGGGCGGTGTCCTTCAGGCTCTCCCCCTTGGAGACCGATGACCCCTTGGCTGCGAAGTTGATGACGTCGGCGGACAGGCGCTTCGCGGCGACCTCGAAGGAGATGCGGGTCCGGGTCGAGTCCTCGAAGAACAGGTTCACGACCGTGCGGCCGCGAAGCGTCGGGAGTTTCTTGACCGAGCGGTCGGTGACGGTGGCGAGTTCCGCTGCGGTGTCGAGGATGAGGACAGCATCATCGCGCGTGAGGTCGCCGGCTGAGAGCAGGTGCTTCATCGGCCATTCCCCGCATCATCCGGCGCGCTCAGGATCGTCACCCGATCGACGCCGTCGATTTCTGCCACCTCGACCCGAACCTCCTCTGCTATCGCCGTCGGGAGGTTCTTGCCGACGAAGTCCGGGCGGATCGGCAGTTCGCGGTGGCCCCGGTCGATGAGGACGGCCAGGCGGACCGCGGCGGGCCGGCCGAGGTCATTGAGTGCGTCAAGTGCGGCACGGACCGTCCGGCCCGAGAACAAGACGTCGTCGACAAGGATGACCGTCTTGCCGTCAATGCCCTCCGGTGGGATCGACGTGTACTCCAGCGCCCGAGCGGGCCGCAGCCTCAGGTCGTCGCGGTACAGGGTGATGTCGAGGGACCCGACGGGCACTGCCGTCCCCTCGGTGGAAGCGATCGCTCCGGCGATCCGCTCGGCAAGGGGGACACCGCGGGTCGGAACCCCGAGGAGGACGAGGTCCTCGGATCCGCGGGCGCGCTCGACGATCTCATGGGCGATACGACGAATGGCGCGACCGATATCAGCATCGTCAAGGACGACGTGCGCGCGTGAAGTGTCCACAAGGGACCTCCTTCCCCGACTCTCCGGACGGGCTTAAAGGATGTCGGCGCCACGCGAAGCAACCGTGACGCCAGGAGACAAACGAAGTCTAGCCGATCAGACTCCGGCACCCGGGCCGGCACTGCCGAGCCGATGCACCCGCATGCCGTTCGTCGTGCCGGGCACGCCCGGCGGCACGCCTGCGACGATGACCACGCGCTCGCCGACCGTGGCGCGACCGATCTCCAGAAGGGATCGGTCGACCTGCTGAACCATGTCGTCGGTGTGCGTCACCTGCGGAACGAGGAAGGTCTCGACACCCCACACGAGCGACAATTGGCTGCGCACGCGGGGGTTCGGCGTGAATGCGAGCAGGTTGGTGGCGTTGCGCCAGCGTGAGATGAGCCGCGCAGAGAGCCCGGTCTCGGTGAAAGCAATGAGGTAGGCAGCGTCGACGTCATCGGCCACGCCGACGGCGGCATGGGTCAGCGCCCGGGCCGTCGATCCAACGCGCTCGTCGACAAGCGGCGGAAGGCTTGCCAGCGCCTCCTGCTCGACATGCTCGATGATGCGTGCCATCGTCTCGACCACGAGCGAGGGGTGCTCGCCGACGCTCGTCTCTCCGGAGAGCATGAGCGCGTCAGCGCCGTCAAGCACCGCATTGGCGACGTCGCTCACCTCCGCACGCGTGGGCCGGTTGGCCGTAATCATCGAATCGAGCATCTGCGTGGCGACGATGACCGGCTTGCCTGCCTCCCGGCACATCTGAACCGCACGCTTTTGGACGAGCGGCACCATCTCGAGCGGGAGTTCGACCCCGAGGTCGCCGCGGGCCACCATGACGCCGTCGAACGCCTCGACGATCTCCTCGAGGTTGTCGACGGCCTGGGGCTTCTCGACCTTGGCGAGCACCGGCAGGCGCACGCCCTCCTCGTCCATGATCGCGTGCACGTCGGCGATGTCCGCGGCATTTCTCACGAAGGAAAGCGCGATCATGTCGGCGCCGATACGCAGCGCCCAGCGCAGGTCCTCGATGTCCTTCTCCGACATCGCCGGGACGCTCACAGCGACGCCGGGCAGGTTGAATCCCTTGTTGTCGGACACCCGTCCGCCCTCGACCACCCGCGTCACGACCCGGGGGCCATCGACCCGAACGACCTCGAGGGCGATGCGGCCGTCGTCAACGAGGACGGCGTCACCGGCGGTGACGTCGCCCGGAAGTCCCTTGTAGGTCGTCGAGACCATGTGCTTATCGCCGGGAACGTCCTCGGTCGTGACGATGAACTCATCACCCGGCTCAAGGAGCACCGGACCCGAGGCGAATCGCCCGAGGCGGATCTTCGGTCCCTGCAGGTCAACGAGGATTCCGACTCCGCGGCCGGACTCATCCGAGGCCCGGCGGACCGCTGCATAAGCGCTCGCATGGTCATCGTGGTCGCCGTGCGAGAGGTTGAGCCGGGCGACGTCCATGCCCGCGCTCACGAGGCTGCGGATCGCCTCGAGGGAACTCGTCGCCGGGCCTAGCGTTGCCACGATCTTCGCTCTCCGCATGGCCCCGAGCCTATCCCAGCCTCCATGCAAACGATGTCATGGCAGGGGCCTCAACCCCGCGATGACGCCGCCCAACTCCGAGCGGCGGCACCAGAGCGGCCGGCCTCTCCGATCAGCGAACCGTGAGCGGCCGCGCAGTCGGGGGAATCGGGGCCGGAAGCTGCGTGCTCCCGCTCAGGAACCGGTCCACGGCCGCTGCCGCCGCACGGCCCTCGGCGATCGCCCACACGATGAGCGACTGGCCCCGCCCAGCGTCACCGGCAACGAATACGCCATCGACGTTCGTCGCGTAGTCGTTTCCGCGGTCGAAGTTGCCCCGGGGATCCAGCGCCACCCCGAGCTGGCTCGCGATCGAGCCGACCTCGGGGCCGGTGAAGCCCATGGCGAGCAGCACGACGTCAGCCAGGATCTCGCGCTCCGAGCCCTCCACCGGACGGAATCCGCCCTCATGGGCCGCGACCTCGACCAGGCGCAGCGCGCGCACCGATCCGGTGCCGTCATCGACGAACTCCTTCGTCGACACGGAGAACAACCGTTCGCCGCCCTCCTCATGCGCGCTCGTCGTGCGATAGACCATCGGGTAGGTCGGCCAAGGCTGGCCGCCGGGCCTGGCGGGCGGCGGGGTCGGGAGGATCTCCAACTGGGTTACCGAGGCGGCGCCCTGTCGATGGGCGGTCCCGAGGCAGTCGGCCCCGGTGTCGCCCCCGCCGATGATGACGACGTGCCTGCCCGCGACGTCCAGCGGCGACTGTGCCATGTCGCCCTCGACAACCCGGTTCGCGAGCGGCAGGAACTCCATCGCCTGGTAGATCCCGCGCAGCTCCCGACCGGGGGCCTGGAGATCGCGCCATACCGTGGAGCCCACCGCGATGACGACGGCGTCGTAGCGGTGGCGCAGGTCATCGGCGGTGATGTCGATACCGATGTCGGTGCCGGGGCGGAACTTCACCCCCTCCGCCTCCATCTGCGCCAGCCGGCGGTCGAGGTGCCGCTTTTCCATCTTGAACTCGGGGATGCCGTAGCGGAGCAGGCCGCCGATGCGGTCGGCGCGCTCAAAGACCGCGACGGTATGCCCCGCCCTTGCCAACTGCTGCGCTGCAGCCAGCCCCGCGGGGCCCGATCCGATGACGGCGACGGTCTTGCCGGACAGCCGCTCCGGACGCTGGGCAGTGACCCAGCCCTCGTCCCAGGCCCGGTCGATGATCGACACCTCGACCTGCTTGATCGTCACGGCATCCGCGTTGATCCCCAGGACGCACGCGGTCTCGCACGGCGCGGGGCACAGCCGTCCGGTGAACTCCGGGAAGTTGTTCGTCGCGTGGAGACGCTCACTCGCGGCCTGCCAGTCGTGCCGAAAGACGAGGTCGTTCCACTCGGGGATGAGGTTGCCCAGCGGGCACCCGTTGTGGCAGAAGGGGATGCCGCAGTCCATGCAGCGTCCGGCCTGCTTCTCCACCCTCGACTCGCCGAACTCCTGGTATACCTCGCGCCAGTCCTGGAGCCGGATATCAACCGGCCGCCTCGCCGGAAGCTCACGTTCAGTCGTCAAGAAGCCCTTCGGATCAGCCACGGCCGCCTCCCATCACGAGAACCATCGGATCGAGCCCTTGCTCGACCGCTTGTGCTGTCAACTGCATTACGCGCTTGTAGTCCTTGGGCATCACCTTCGTGAACCGCCCCTGCGCCGCCGGCCAATCACTGAGGAGAACGCCGGCCAGCGCAGAATCGGTCTCCTCCCCATGCCGCCGGAGGATTCCGAGGAGCTCGTCCACGTCGTGGTCGCCGAGCGGATCGAGGTCGACCATCTCGGGGTTCACCCGTCCGGGATCGAGGTCTAGGACGAAGGCGATGCCGCCGGACATGCCCGCCCCGAGATTGCGGCCGGTCTCGCCGAGGATGACAACGCGACCCCCGGTCATGTACTCGCACGCATGGTCCCCGACGCCTTCCACGACGGCGGTCGCCCCGGAGTTGCGGACGCAGAACCGCTCCCCCGCCCGGCCGCGGAGGTAGATCTCCCCGGCCGTGGCGCCGTACCCGATGACGTTGCCGGCGATGATGTTGTCGTGCGCATCGAACACCGAGGCGCGAGAGGGCCTGATGATGATTCGACCACCCGACAGGCCCTTGCCCACGTAGTCGTTCGCGTCACCCTCGAGCCGCAGGGTCATCCCCGCGGGCACGAAGGCGCCGAATGACTGTCCGGCCGAGCCGATGAACGTCAGGTCGATGGTGCCGTCCGGGAGTCCCTCACCCCCGTACCGACGCGTCACCTCCGACCCGAGCATCGTGCCGACCGTGCGATTGACGTTGCGAACCGGTAGCTGGGCCCGAATCGGCTCCGCCCGCTCCAATGCCGGCCCGCAGAGGGCGAGCAGTTCGACGTCGAGGGCGCGATCGAGCCCGTGGTCCTGGGCAACCATCTGGCGCCGAGGAGCACCGGCAACTGCCGGAGCATGGAGGATCGGCTCGAGGTCGAGTCCCTCGGACTTCCAGTGCCGCACCGCGGCCACCGTGTCGAGCGACTCGACCTGGCCGACCGCTTCCTCGAGGGACCGGAATCCGAGAACTGCGAGGTATTCGCGCACCTCCTCGGCGATGAATTCGAAGAAGGTCTCCACGAACTCGGGCTTGCCGGTGAATCGCTCCCGGAGCACGGGGTTCTGGGTCGCGACTCCGACGGGGCAGGTGTCGAGGTGGCACACCCGCATCATGATGCAGCCGCTCACGACGAGCGGCGCAGTCGCGAAGCCGTACTCCTCGGCGCCGAGCAGTGCAGCGATGATGACGTCGCGGCCGGTCTTGAGCTGTCCGTCCGCCTGAACAACGACCCGGTCGCGCAGGCCGTTGATCATCAGGGTCTGCTGGGTCTCGGCCAGCCCGAGCTCCCAGGGGGTGCCCGCGTGCTTGAGCGAGGTGAGGGGCGAGGCCCCGGTGCCCCCGTCATGGCCCGAGATGAGGATGACATCGGCATGCGCCTTCGCAACGCCCGCGGCCACCGTGCCGACCCCGACCTCCGACACGAGCTTCACGTGGATCCGGGCCCGAGGATTGGCGTTCTTCAAGTCATGGATGAGCTGCGCGAGGTCCTCGATCGAGTAGATGTCGTGGTGCGGCGGGGGTGAGATGAGCCCGACGCCCGGCGTCGAGTGCCGGGTCTTGGCGATCCACGGGTAGACCTTGTGCCCCGGCAGCTGTCCGCCCTCGCCCGGCTTCGCGCCCTGGGCCATCTTGATCTGGATGTCGTCGGCGTTGACGAGGTACTCGCTCGTCACCCCGAAGCGTCCCGATGCGACCTGCTTGATCGCCGACCGCTTGGAGTCGCCATCTGCCATCGGGACGAAGCGCTCCGGATCCTCTCCGCCCTCACCGGTGTTCGACTTCGCGCCGAGTCGGTTCATGGCGATCGCAAGGGTCTCGTGAGCCTCGGCGGAGATCGATCCGTAGGACATCGCGCCGGTCGAGAAGCGCTTGATGATCTCGGCCGCGGGCTCCACCTCCTCGATCGGAATCGGTGGACGCAGCCCCTCGCGGAACCCGAACAGGCCGCGCAGGGTCATGAGTCGTGTCGCCTGGTCGTCGACGCCCGCGCTGTACTCACGGAAGATGTCGAACCGCTTGTTGCGAGTCGAGTGCTGCAGCCGGAACACCGTCTCCGGGTCGAACAGGTGGGCTTCGCCCTCTCGTCGCCACTGGTACTCGCCGCCGACGTTCAAGGTCCGATGGGCTGGTGCGATTCCTGACGGCGGGTAGGCCACTGCATGACGGGCCGCGACCTCAGCCGCGAGGACGTCGAGCCCCACTCCGCCCAGCTTCGACGAGGTCCCGGTGAAGTGGTCGGCGACGAGCGCCTTCGAGAGCCCGATGGCCTCGAAGATCTGGGCGCCCCGGTATGAGGCCACCGTCGAGACGCCCATCTTCGACATGACCTTGAGCAGGCCCTTGCCTAGCGACTTCACGAGGTTGCGCATCGCTCGTTCCGGGGTGGTGTCCGGGATGATCCCGCGCCGGGCGAGATCCTCAACGGTCTCGAGGGCGAGGTACGGGTTGACCGCCGCCGCGCCGTATCCGACGAGGAGTGCCACGTGATGCACCTCTCGCACATCACCAGCCTCAACGAGCATCGACACCATGGTGCGCGCCTTGGTCCGGACGAGGTGATGGTGCACGGCAGAGCACAGGAGAAGCGATGGGATCGGCGCCTTCTCGGCGTTGCTGTCGCGGTCCGAAAGGACGATGAACCGCTTGCCCTGCCGGATGACCGCATCAACCTCGTTGAAGATCTCGGCCAGCCGCCGCTCGAGCGCCTCGCCGCCGCCCGCGACCGGGTAGAGCCCCGAGATGCGCACCCCCGCGAACCGCGGCTGGGTGCCGTCGGCATTGATGTGCAGGACCTTGGACAGTTCGTCATTGTCGATGACGGGGAACGGAAGCACGACCTGGGCCGCGTGCGCCGCCGTCGCCTCGAGGAGGTTGCCCTCGGGGCCGACATGGCTCGACAGCGAGGTGACGATCTCCTCGCGGATCGAGTCGAGGGGCGGATTCGTCACCTGGGCGAACAACTGCTGGAAGTAGTCGAAGACCAGCCGGGGGCGAGCAGAGAGGACCGCAACAGGAGTGTCGGTCCCCATCGAACCGATCGGCTCGGCCGCCGTGCGTGCCATCGGCTCGAGGATGATCCGCAGGTCCTCCTCGGTGTAGCCGAAGGTCTGCTGCCGCCGCGCCACCGACTCGGGGGTGTGGACGATGTGCTCGCGCTCCGGGAGCTCCTCGAGGTGAACGAGCCCGGACTCCAGCCAGCTGCCATACGGCGCGGCAGCCGCGAGCTCCGCCTTCACCTCGTCGTCCTCGATGATCCGTCCCGCGACGGTGTCGACGAGGAACATCCGGCCCGGCTGGAGCCGGCCCTTGCGCACGATCGTCGCGGGATCAAGGTCCAGGACCCCGGTCTCGGACGCGAGCACGACCAGGCCGTCGTCGGTCACCCAGAATCTCCCCGGGCGAAGGCCATTTCGGTCCAGGACCGCCCCGATGATGCTCCCGTCGCTGAAGCAGACGTTTGCCGGGCCGTCCCACGGCTCCATGAGGGTCGAGTGGAACTCGTAGAACGCCCGACGGGCCGGGTCCATCGTCGGGTGGTTCTCCCACGCCTCCGGGATCATCATGAGCACGGCGTGCGGAAGCGACCGTCCGCCGAGGTGGATGAGCTCGAGGACCTCATCGAAGGAGCCCGAGTCGCTGCTGCCCGGGGAGCAGACGGGGAACAGCCGGGTGAGGTCGCCGGGAAGGATGTCGGACGTGAGCATCGACTCGCGCGCCTGCATCCAGTTGCGGTTGCCCTGCACGGTGTTGATCTCGCCGTTGTGCGAGATGAACCGGTACGGGTGGGCGAGCGGCCATGAGGGGAAGGTGTTCGTCGAGAATCGGGAGTGGACGAGCGCGAGGGTGGACGCGACGCGCCCGTCCGACAGGTCCGGATAGAACGGCTCGAGCTGCCCGGTCGTGAGCATCCCCTTGTAGACGATGGTGCGTGCCGAGAGGGACGGGAAGTAGACGCCGATCTCGTGCTCGGCCCGCTTGCGGAGCGCGAACGCCACCCGGTCGAGTTCCAGGCCCCCGAGGCTCCCGGCGGAGATGAAGAGCTGCTCGAACCAGGGCATGACGCTGCGGGCCGTGGCACCGACCAGGGTCGGATCGGTCGGGACGACCCGCCATCCGAGCACCGCGAGTCCCTCATCGATGGCGATCGCCTCGATCGCACGCTTCACGGCCCCGCGTGAATCTGCGTCAGCAGGGAGGAATCCAGTGCCGACGGCGTACTTTCCGGGGTCGGGCAGAGCGAACCCGGCAACCGCCCGAAGAAAGGCATCGGGAACCTGGAGGAGGATGCCGGCGCCATCTCCGCTGTCCGGCTCGCTGCCCGATGCTCCGCGGTGCTCGAGGTTGCGCAGGGCGGTCAGGGCATCGGCGACGATGCGGTGGGACGGGACCCCGGAGAGGGTCGCGAGGAAGGCGACGCCGCAGGCATCATGCTCGCGCGCGGGGTCATACAGGCCTTGGGCCACCGGGAGGTCGGGGTTGTCGAGTTCCATCGTTCGTCCAATCGTCGTCGCAGCGCATGCAAAGGCGCGCTCCTAGAAGCGGATACCTCAGTGAACTGACGGGACGACATTGGCCCATCGCTTTAGGACTCTAGCAAACCGGACGAAGTGACGAGAAACCACCCCAAATGACCACCCCTCCCGTCATTTGGGCCGGAATCCGGCGCAAACGACGGGAAAAGTGGTCAGGTGACTGTGCTCTTGGCCGTTTCATCCGGATCGGGTGTGTCCGCATCGGCGACGTCCGGACCCGCTTCCTTCGGATCCTGGTCGTCCGGTTGCGTTGCGGCCTCAGGCTCAGGAACCGAGGACGCGATAACCTCCCGGCCCGGTCGCATCCTCGACGAGATCACCAAGTATGCGAGCGCACCGAGACCGACGGCAATCGAGGTCCAGATGTTCAGCCTGAGGCCGAGGATGGTGTTCGCGGAGTCGATGCGGAGCGACTCGATCCACAGCCGTCCGACGCAGTAGAGCAGCACGTACAGCGCGAAGACCCGACCGTGGCCCATCGTGAACCGGCGATCCGCCCAGATGAGGATGACGGCGACGGCCACCATCCATAGGGATTCGTACAGAAAGGTCGGGTGGAAGGTCTCATACGCCTCATAGCCGCCCGGACGGTTGGCGAGATCGATCTCCAGGCCCCAGGGCAGGGTGGTGGGAGCCCCGAACAGCTCCTGGTTGAACCAGTTGCCCCACCTGCCGATCGCCTGGGCGAGCGCAATGCCCGGCGCGATGGCGTCGCCGACGGGCGGCAGTGCCACGTGGGCCCGGCGCGCGCCGATCCACGCTCCGAGCGCCCCGACCGTCACAGCCCCCCAGATCCCCAGGCCGCCGTCCCAGATGCGCAGTGCCGCCACGAAGCCGGCGCCGTTCTCGCCGAAGTACAGCTGCGAATCGCTGAGCACGTGGTAGAGCCTGCCCCCGATGATGCCGAAGGGGACCGCCCAGATCGCGATGTCGGTGATCGTTCCGGGAGCACCCCCACGGGCGACGTACCTGCGATTGCCGAGCCAGACGGCAACGATGATCCCGACGATGATGATGAGGGCATACGCCCGCAGCGGTACCGGTCCGAGGAGCCACACCCCCTGCGACGGGCTTGGCAGGGACGCCGGGATCATCGCGCTGCTACTTAGCGGCAAGCGCGTCGGCGATTACCTGATCGAGCGCAGCCTTGTCGGCCAGCTTCTCGGTCGGGATCTCCGTGCCGTCGAGCTTGGCGAGCGGGGTTCCGGGGATTCCGGCGTCGTAGAAGACCTGCGTGCTGTTCGCGGCCCATGGCAGGTAGGTACCGTCCTGGACGCACTTGGTGAATGACTCGGTATCGGCGCCCGCGATGCCGGCCTCGGCGCCGAACGCGATGAGCCGGTCCTCTGGGAATCCATCACCCTCCGTGAGGGGCTGGTTGGCGTAGACGATGTCGTGGTACTCGCGCGCCTTCCCCGCATCCGCGGCGCAGCCCCAGGCTGCCACCGCGCGAAGCGAGGAGTCGTTTCCAAGATTCTTGTCGAGGAAGGTCGTCGGCCGCCAGACGAGGGTGACCTTGCCGTCCTCCGCCAACTGCGCGATGCCGTCACCATTGGCCGCCTCGACCGCGCCGCACGACGGGCACTGGAAGTCCTCCCACACCTCGAGAACGGGCGCGCCTGCCGGCGCGGTGCCGTAGGCAATGCCGAACTCATACGGGTCCCCTGCCGGCCGCGCTCCCTTGGGCAGCGGCGCCGAGGGATCGGCACTGGCGGTCACGACCTCCGGCCCGGTATCGGAGGATCGCGCGAACACCGCGAGGCCGATGATCCCGACGACGACCACGAGGACCGTCGCGCCGCCGACGATGCGCACTGTCCGCTCGCGCCGCTTCTCGCCTGCGTTCGACGCCTCCCGGGCCGCCGCCGCCTTCTCCCTGCGATTGGTGCCGTTGTCAGCCATGCTGCCGCTCCCCTTGATTCGTGTTGGTTTCGTTCACGTCTGAAGCCTTGTCAGTTGCCTCGCCATCCGCGAGGGCCCCTTGCCGGGTTGCCTCGACCGATGCCCGCTCGAGACCGAGCGCGGTCACCGGCCATGCAATGAGCCAGACGCCCATGCCGGTGAAGAGGAGATCGCGCAGGATCTCGCTCGTGTAGCGCCAGTTCTTGCCCTCACCGGTGATGTCGCCGCCACCCCCGAAGCAACCGCAGTCGATGTTGTAGCCGCGCATCCAGACGCTGGCAATGCCGATGATGAAGCCGGTCATGAGGAGGGCCGTCGCGAGGCCCGCCCACCGCACGAAGAGCCCTACGAGGAGCAGGAGGCCGACGACGATCTCTCCGATCGGCAGCGCCCAGCCGAGAACCGTGGCGATGTCGGCGTCGAAGAGTCGGTAGGCCAGGATCGCATTTCGCGCGCCATCCGGCTCGAATACCTTGATCACGCCCGCATAGATGAGGACAGCGGCGAGGATCAGGCGGAATGCCAGACCGATCCACGCATTCCCCGTGAGGGATCTCACGACGTTCATGCGCGCACCCCATCCGCCATCTCTCGAGCCAGCGCGGCGACTGACGCAGACGCTTCATTCGGACCTGACGCCTCGAGGACCCGCCTGATGAACGCGGAGCCGACGATGACGCCATCAGCGTACTTGGCGACCTCTGCAGCCTGCTTACCCGTGGAAACCCCAAGGCCAACGGCAATCGGCAGGTTCGTATGCGGGCGGGTGCGAGCCACGAGATCGCCTGCGCCGGTGCTCACCGAGGCCCGGGCCCCCGTCACTCCCATGGTGGACGCGGCGTAGACGAAACCCGAGGTCGATGCGACGACGGTGGCGATTCGGGCATCGGACGACGAGGGTGCGACGAGGAAGATCCGATCGATGCCATGCGCATCGGTCGCCTCGATCCAGGGGCCAGCCTCCTCAGGGGTCAGGTCCGGGGTGATCACGCCAACTCCTCCCGCCGTCGCCAGATTGCCTGCGAACCGTTGGACGCCGTAGCGCTCGATCGGGTTCCAGTAGGACATGACAACGGCCACCGCGCCAGCCTCCACCACACGGCGCACCGTGTCGAGCACGACATCCGTCGTCGTCCCGCCGATCAGTGCCCGCTCGACCGCCTCCTGAATGACGGCACCGTCCATGAGCGGATCGGAGTAGGGGAGCCCCACCTCAATGGCATCGACCCCGCTCTCCACCATCGTCGATATGAGATCTACGCAGGTATCGCGATCGGGGAAGCCGGCCGGGAGGTACCCGATGAGCGCAGCCCGGTTCTCGGACCTGGCCTCGGCGAAGACGTCAGCGAGTCGACGGCTCAACGTCCCTCCGCCATCTCGACTGACAGCGCATCGGACGCGGCACTGCCAAGGTCGATGCCGAACCAGCGAGCCGCGGTCGCGACGTCCTTGTCTCCCCGCCCGGAGAGGTTGACGATGATGATCGAATCCGGCCCAAGCTCGCGGCCGAGGCGCATGGCACCGGCAAGCGCATGCGCGGTCTCGATCGCGGGGATGATGCCCTCGGTGCGGCACAGCACCCGAAAGGCCTCCATCGCCTCGTCGTCATTGATAGGCACGTAGGTGGCGCGGCCGGTGTCGTGCAGCCAGGCGTGCTCGGGGCCGACCCCCGGGTAGTCGAGTCCGGCGCTGATGGAGTGCGACGGAACGGTCTGGCCCCACTCGTCCTGCATCACGTAGGTTCGGGCACCGTGAAGCACGCCCGGCGTGCCAGCGGCGAACCGCGCAGCATGCCTGCCCGTCTCGACCCCGGATCCCCCGGCCTCGTACCCGCGCAGCTGCACCTCTGGATCGTCGATGAATCCGCTGAAGAGCCCCATGGCATTCGACCCCCCGCCGACGCAGGCGACGATGGCGTCGGGCAGCCTGCCCTCCGCCTCGAGGATCTGGGCTCGTGCCTCGCGGCCGATCACCTGATGGAAGGTCCGCACCACCTCGGGGAAGGGTGCCGGTCCGGTCACGGTCCCGAGCACGTAATGGGTCTGGTCGACGGTCGTGACCCAGTCGCGCATGGCCTCGTTGATGGCGTCCTTGAGGGTCCTGCTGCCCGTGGTGACCGGGATCACCTCTGCGCCGAGCAGCTTCATGCGCGCGACATTGAGCGCCTGGCGCCTGGTGTCCTCCTCGCCCATGTAGACGACGCACTCGAGGCCCAGTAGCGCCGCGGCGGTCGCCGTCGCGACGCCGTGCTGTCCGGCTCCGGTCTCGGCAATGAGGCGGGTCTTGCCCATGCGCTCGGCGAGCAGCGCCTGGCCGAGCACGTTGTTGATCTTGTGGGAGCCCGTGTGGTTCAGGTCCTCGCGCTTGAGATAGACGGTAGCCCCGCCGCAGTGCTCCCCGAACCTGCGAGCGAGCGTGAGCGGGTTGGGCCGCCCGGTGTACGTGCGCTCGAGCTCGCGAAGCCGATGGGTGAATGCCTCGTCGGCAATCGCCGCCCGGAACTCACGATCGAGTTGGTCCAGCGCGGCCGTGAGCGCCTCGGGAACGAATCGACCTCCATAGGGACCGTAGTGACCTGGTGCACTCGTAGTCTCGAGCATGACCGCCATTGGTCAACTCCGTCCGTGTCGAAGGGCTGGATGTGCACCGGCAGTCACGAGATCGTGAACTGCGGTCCGCGGGTCCTTGGTCGTGACGAGGCTCTCGCCGACGAGCACGGCATCAGCGCCGTGCTCGGCGTAGGCGATGAGATCGTGTGCGTCACGCACACCGGACTCCGCGATCCTCACGCAGGCATCGGGGATGAGCGGCGCGACCCGGTTGAACTGGGTCCGGTCGACCTCGAGGGTGCGAAGGTCGCGGGCATTGACGCCGATGATGGTTGCGCCCGCGTCGACGGCGCGGCCGACCTCCTCCGCATCGTGCACCTCCACGAGCGGGGTGAGCCCAAGGCTTCGGGTGCGCTCGACGAGGCTCACGAGAGCCTGCTGGTCCAGCGCCGCCACGATGAGTAGCGCCATGTCTGCCCCCGAGACCTTGGCCTCCCACAGCTGGTAGCTCGTGACGATGAAGTCCTTGCGCAGCAACGGGATATCGACCGCAGCCCGCACTGCCTCGAGATCGGCGAGACTCCCGCCGAACCTGCGCTGCTCGGTGAGAACGCTGATGCACGCTGCGCCGCCGGCCTCGTAGTCCATCGCAAGCGATGCAGGACTGCCGATCTCGGCGATGACCCCGCGGCTCGGGCTCGAACGCTTCACCTCCGCGATGACCGAGACGCCGTCTGCCTTGAGGATCGGAAACGGGTCGATCGTCGGCCTGGCGTGTCGGGCGCGCTCCTTGAGTTCGTCAATGGGCACCGCCGCCATGCGAACTTCAAGATCTTCGCGAACTCCAGCGATGATGTCGTCGAGAACCGTCACGAGTCCAACATTAGCCACGTCGAACGGTTGGTGCGCGCAGTGGCCCGGTAGCCGGATCCCATCACGGCCGGAGCACCGGCAGTCACCCGAGAGCGGATCCGGAATCGAGGTAGGGAACGAAGTTCCGGACGACGCCGAAGGCGAGCATGAGCACGAGGCCGATGATGAGGAGTCGGTTGCGCCTGCGGAACTGGCCGCGAGTCACGGCGGGCCGGATGCCGGTGCGTGCGCGCTTGAGCCACCCCAGCCAGAGCAGGAGCACGAGCGGCACCAGAACCGGGATGAGCAGGTTGTGGTCGACGGCACCCGCGATATTCCCGTGAAGCAGGTCGTGGGTGCCACGCATGAGCCCGCATCCGGGGCAGTCGATCCCCAGAAGCGCGCGCGTCGGGCAGAGCGGGTAATGGCCGGGCTCGTTGGGGTCGACGGCGAAGACGAGCCCGCATGCTGCGAGCACCGCGAGGCCCGCGGCTATCGGGGCAAGGAGTCGGCGCCGCACCGGTCGTGGGTCGGTGACCATCGCCTCGACAATGTCGTCCTCCCGAAACCCCCGGGACGCTGATAGCTGCACGCCACCAGCCTACGTCGCGAAGGCGGCATCTGGCGGAAGTCGCACGGTGAAGCAGGCACCGCCCTCGGGTGCGGTGCCGACCTCGGCGGATCCTCCGAGGCCCGTTGCGAGCCGGCCGACCATCGCCAGCCCGAGCCCCGTGCCGACCGGGCGCACCCCTCTATACCGCTCGTGCAGCACTCCCGGCTCGAATGCGACGCTCAGGTCGTCGGCGGTCAGGCCGGGGCCCGAGTCGCGGACCTCCACGACGGCCCAGCCTGGCTCGCGCCGCACAGCGAGGACGATGACGGATCCGGCAGGCGAGACCCGAAGGGCATTCTCGACGAGGTTGTCGATGATCTGACGAACCCGCATCGAGTCCGTCGTGAGCGGCAGGGTCGACGCTTGGAGCTCTGGGACGAAGCTGACGTTCTCGCGGGCGCAGCGGTCAGCCCAGACAGCGGCGGCTTCGGAGCCGATCTCGACGAGGTCGGTCGGGATCGGGTTCATGCGAAAGGTCACCGCGCCCAGCCGGGCGAGATCGAGCAGGTCCTTGACGAGCCGATCGAGGCGCTCCGCCTCGGCGCCCATCGTGGCGCCCGTGCGGGCGACGTCGGCGGGGGCGACGACGCCGTCGGCCAACGCCTCGGCATAGCCCTTCACAGCGGTCAGCGGGGTGCGCAGCTCGTGGGAGACGGACAGCAGGAACTCCCGCTGGCGGCCCTCGGAGATCGCGAGCGCCGAGCTGAGATGGTTGAGGGACACGGCGATGTCAGCGATCTCGCTCGGGCCCTCGGGCGCGAGCCTCACGTCCCGGGACCCGCCGGCCATCTCATTGGCCGCGTCACGCGCAGCCCGAAGCGGACGGGTCATGCGGCGCGCCACGAAGTAGCCGATGGGCATGGCAATGAGCAGGCCGATGATGAGCGCCGCCGCGAATCGCATGAGCACCGCCATCGCGGATCCCCCGACAACGGACACCGGCTGCTCGAGGACGACCGAGGAGCCGCCCTTGAGCGGCCGGCCTTCGATGAGGACGGCCCCCTGCGGGGTGTCGCCGCTCGAGGAGATTGAGACTCCCTTGTTCAGCGCCTCGGTTTCGGCGACCGTCATCCCCGGCGCCGACGGCCCGCCGGGGATGACGTAGTAGCCCCGCACCTGCTCGGCGAGCAGGGCCGCCGTGAGGTCCCTCGGGAGCAGTTCATCGCGCCGCCGGTCCTGTGGGCTGCGGTCCAGAGCCGCAGCCGTGAGATCAGCGAGCCGACCCAGCGTGCCCTGCGCCTGCTGACGGGCCGACGAGGACACCATCGGGTAGGAGACGAGCCCTGCGACCACGACCACGATGGCAGCCACGATGCTCGTCATGAGGACCGTGCGGGTCACGATGCTCACGCGGGCCCGTGGGCGGGGCGCCTCGTCCATCGGATCTAGGGGGGCGAGGGGCGCGCTCGTCACCGCGGGGTCTCGGCGGCGTAGCCAACGCCACGGACAGTGCGGATGACGTCGGACTCCGCGAGCTTGGACCTCACCTGGGCGACATGCACGTCGACGGTCCGGGTTCCGACCACGGCCGCATAGCCCCAGACCTCGGACAGCAGTTGCTCGCGGCTGAACACGCGGCCCGGGTGTGCCATGAGGTGCGCGAGCAGGTCGAACTCCGTTGCGGTAAGCGAGATGGCGACCTCGTTCGCGGTGACACGGCGGGTGACGGGATCGAGCTTTATCGCGCCCATGGCCAGCGGTCCCTCGCTCGTATTGGCCCGCGATGCCCGCCGGACGACCGACTTCACCCTCGCCACGACCTCTCGGGGACTGAAGGGCTTGGTGATGTAGTCATCTGCGCCGAGTTCGAGGCCGAGCACCCGGTCGACTTCATCGTCCCGAGCGGTGCAGAAGAGGATGGGCGTCCAGTCGCCATCCGCCCGCAATTGGCGGCACACCTCGGTGCCGTCGATCCCGGGAAGGCCAACGTCGAGGATGATCGCGACCGGGTGGAGGGTACGGGCGAACGACAGGCCGCTGGGGCCATCGGACGCGACGTGGACTCCGAAGCCCTCGCGCGACAGGTACATCCGAAGCAGGTCTGAGATGGCTCGCTCATCCTCGACGACAAGGACCAAGCCCTTGCCCTGATCGGCTCTGGACTGTTCGGCTGCGGGCGTCGGGTTCATCACGTGCACAGCGTGTCATGGACTCGCGTGCCTAGGGCAAGACGCCGTGAGGATTGTGTCAATTCGTTGTAAGGAAGGTGCGCGGCTGCCCGGAGCGAAGGACTAGCGACGGGCAATTGTCCCCAGGCCCAGCATCTGCATGACCTTGCCCACGATGCCCGCCACTACGAGCAGGCCGACAGCGCCGTAGAACACCGGCCAGTTGCCGAACATGATGGCCAGGGTGCCGATCGTGAAGGCGAGCGTGACGAGCACGACCGTGGTCCATGCTGCCGGCGTGTTGCCGTGGTGGACCTGCTTGGCCTGGGCACTGGGGTTGGCTTCGCTCATGTGCCCATCTAAGCAGGTGGGTCGTCCGAAGTCGGGTCCTGACCGTGGTCAATGGCATCCCATGGCGCCAACTGCCGCGAGGGGGTCGCTCGCGAGCCCTCGGGAGCCTCGTACCGGCGGCCAAGGCCCGGCCACCGGCGGCCCCGGATGAGGATCGCGCCACCGGCGAGCCCGACGGCAACTCCCCCGGCCACCGCGAGCAGCCACCAGCCGTTCGATGCGGAGCCCGCACCGCCCGACGCGCTCGCCGAGACGATGAGGACGCCAGCGCCGAGGACGACCACGCCGACGGCGGCGCGTCCCCAGGATCTCGTCGCGATGACCGCGAGCACGCCGGCGAGGGCTACCCACGCGGCCGCGGTGGCGAGGGGCACGAGGCTCGACCCGGAAAGCGACTCGCTGCGAACCGGGCCACCTGCATCGTCGAGCATCGGCACCGTGACCACCGACCAGGTCATCGAGCACGCGAGGAGAACGGCAAGCGCCCCCGCCGTGAGTGCCAGGAGACTGCCCTTCACCTCCCCGCCACCTCAGCCAGCGTGTCGGCAACGGCAACGGCACGCAGGACCGCGGCCGCCTTGCTGCGGCATTCAGCGGCCTCGCTCATCGGCACGGAATCGGCGACGATGCCCGCGCCCGCCTGCACATGGGCAAGGCCATCCTTGATGACGGCGGTGCGGATCGCGATCGCGGTATCGATGTTCCCCGCGAAGTCCAAGTATCCGACGCATCCCCCGTACAGCCCTCGCCGCGAGCCCTCGAGTTCGTCGATGATCGCCATGGCCCTCGGCTTCGGCGCACCGCTCAGGGTACCGGCCGGGAAGGTCGCCTCAAGGGCATCGAATGCCGCTGCCCCGCCGGCGAGATCGCCGGTCACCGTCGACACGAGGTGCATGACATGGGAGTAGCGCTCGACCTGCATGAACTCGACGACGTTGACCGAGCCCGGCACGCACACCCGGCCCAGGTCATTGCGCGCGAGGTCGACGAGCATGAGGTGCTCGGCTCGTTCCTTCTCATCGGCGAGCAGTTCATCGGCGAGCCCGGCATCGATCTCGGGGGTCGCACCGCGAGGCCGTGTCCCGGCGATGGGGTGGACGACGCAGCGCCCGTTCGTCACGGTGACGAGTGCTTCGGGAGAGGAGCCGACGATCTCGAAGGACGTGACGTCCGACAGCGTGCCGTGCGCATCATTGGGCTCGCGGCCGTCATCGACCGGAATGCGGAGCAGGTACATGTACGGGCTCGGGTTGGTGGTGCGCAGGATTCGGTAGACGTCCAGCCCCGACGCTGCGCACGGGGTCGTGAAGCGCTGGGACAGGACCACTTGGAAGGCATCGCCGCTGCGGATGTACTCCTGCGCATCCGCCACGGCCGACAGGTAGTCCGGCTCCGCTGTCCAGGCCGTGATGTCGGGCACGGCGCTGAGGTCATATGAGCTCACCGGCTGCGAGTGCCCGGCGACGAGATCGGTCTGCATGGCGTCGAGTCGGTCGACGGCATCGCGCCAGGCCTCGTCGACATTGGCATCGGTGTCGTCGTAGTTGATGGCGTTCGCGATGAGGAGCACCGACCCGTCCGCGTGATCGAGCACCGCGAGGTCGGTCGCGAGGAGGAACGCGGTCTCCGGCACATTCGTGATGTCAGGATTCGCGTCTGGGACCCGCTCCCAATGGCGCACCGCGTCGTAGGCCACGTACCCCACCATGCCTCCGGTGAGCGGTGGCAACCCGGGTATGGGATCAGTGTGGAGGGCTGCCACGGTGTCGCGCACGACGTCAAGGACCGACCCACCCATCGGCAGGTTTCGCGGCGCACGACCCAGCCATGCCGCGACGCCGTCGCGATCAGTGATCATCGCCGCGCAGCGCACCCCGACGAACGAGTACCGCGACCAGGTGCGGCCCTGCTCGGCCGATTCGAGGAGGAAGGTCCCGGCCCGATCACCGCAGAGTGCGCGGAAGAGCCCGACGGCGGTATCGCCATCGACGAGCAGCCGGCGCACCACTGGGATCACCCGGCGGTCCTGCGCGAGCGCCCGGAACTCGGCCAGGGTCGGCGTGACCTCCCCCACGGGGATCGGGCTCACCGCTCACCCTCGAGGTCGACGCTGACCCCGTCGAAGCACGTGCGGTCGCCCGTGTGGCAGGCGGACCCGAGCTGGTCGACGAGGATGAGCAGCGTGTCGCCGTCGCAGTCGGACGCGACGGACCGCACCATCTGCCGGTGCCCCGAGGTCGCCCCCTTCACCCACTGCTCACCGCGGCTGCGCGAGAAGTAGGTGGCCTCGCCTGTCGCGAGGGTGCGTTCGAGGGCCGGGAGGTCCATCCAGGCCATCATGAGCACCTCGCGGGAGTCCCACTGCTGGGCGATGACCGGGACGAGTCCGCTGGCATTGAACCGGACGCGCTCGAGGAGCTCCGCTTGAGAGGACATGCGGTTATTGTGCCGTGCCTCGCGGGTCGCTCGAACCTGATGGCGTCCGACCCGGCATGAGGGCTCGGACGGGCAGCCCGGCCGCCCCGAGCGAGGCCTTCACCTCATCTATGGACAGCTGCCCAAAGTGGAAGACACTCGCAGCCAGCACGGCGTCGGCTCCGGCCAGGACGGCGGGAACGAAGTCCGAGATGTCGCCAGCACCCCCGCTCGCGATGAGCGGCACGCTCACCCGCTCTCTCACCACCCGGATGAGCGGCAGGTCGTAGCCGGCCTTCGTGCCGTCGGCGTCCATTGAGTTGAGCAGGATCTCCCCTGCCCCACGGCTGGTTCCCTCGGCCGCCCACTCGACCGCGTCGATGCCGGTGCCCTTGCGTCCGCCATGGGTCGTCACCTCGAACCCGCTCGCAGTCCGGACGCCGTCGGGGCACCGACGGGCGTCGATCGACAGTACGACGCACTGCGACCCGAAGCGCTTCGCCGCCGCGTTCAGCAGGTCCGGCTCGCCGAGTGCGGCCGTGTTGAGGCTCACCTTGTCAGCGCCGGCGCGGAGCAGCCGGTCGAAGTCCTCGACCGCGCGCACTCCCCCGCCGACGGTGAGGGGGATGAACACCGACTCCGCAGTCCGCCGCACGACATCGAGCATCGTCGAGCGATCTGAGCTCGACGCGGTGATGTCGAGGAAGACAAGCTCGTCCGCTCCCTCGCGGTCGTAACGGGCGGCGAGTTCGACCGGGTCGCCCGCGTCGCGGAGGTCGGTGAAGTTCACCCCCTTGACGACGCGCCCGGCATCGACGTCAAGGCATGGGATGACACGGATGGCGACGGTCATGGTCGGGGCGGGCCCCACTCGTACGGGTCGAGCCGCGGCTCGACCGCCGCGATCGCCTCCGTCAGGGTGAAGGCCCCGTCGTAGAGCGCCCTGCCGACGATCGCGCCCTCGACGCCGAGGGGGACCATCTCGGCGAGCCGGTGGAGGTCCTCGAGTCGAGCGATCCCGCCGGAGGCGATGACCGGCCTGCTCGTGGCCGCGCAGACCTCCTTCAGCAGCTCGAAGTTCGGCCCGCGCATCGTCCCGTCCTTCGCGACGTCGGTGACGACGTAGCGGGCGCACCCGGCGGCATCGAGGCGCGCAAGGGTCTCCCATAGGTCGCCGCTCTCCTCGGTCCAGCCACGCGCGGCCAGGGTGTGGCCGCGGACATCGAGACCGACGGCGACCTGCTCCCCGTGCGCCCGGATGACCTGCTCGGTCC